>NZ_JAXAVX010000030.1:0-546 GCF_033949425.1 Patulibacter brassicae
TGAGCCAGGCCGGTTTTCGTGGAGGCCTCGTTTCCAGGTTTCGCCTGGGAGAGGATGCATCGAAGATGGCCCGACCGAAGAAGTACCCGACCGAGTTGCGTGAGCGTGCGGTCCGGATGTGTCTGGAGAGCGAGCGACCGATCGCGCACGTCGCCAGGGACCTCGGGATCCACTCCGAGTCGCTCAGGACGTGGGTGCGGCAGGCGGAGGCCGACGCGGCCGGGCCGGGCGCAAGCCCGGCCCGGCTCACCAGCGACGAGCGCGACCGCTTGAAGCAGCTCGAGCGGGAGAACCGCGAGCTGAAGAAGGCCAACCAGATCCTGCGTGACGCGTCGGTGTTTTTCGCGAAGGAGCTCGACGGGACCCCGCGGAGGTGAGCGCGTTCATCGACCGTGAGCGCGACATGTTCGCCGTGGAGCTCATCTGCAGCACGATCGGGGTGTCGGTGTCGGGCTACTACGCCCGCAAGAGCCGGGCGCCGTCCGCTCGCCAGCAGGAGGATGAGCGGTTGCTGGACCTGATCCGGCAGATGCACGCCGAGAACTA
>NZ_JAXAVX010000031.1:0-499 GCF_033949425.1 Patulibacter brassicae
GGGGATAGTGCAGCTCAGCAGTGCAACCAACAGCACGTCTGAAACGCTTGCTGCAACGCCAAAGGCGGTTAAGGTGGTAATGGATGAAACGAACAGAAAAGCCCACTGGACAGTCCGGCACTGACCGGAACGCCAACAGCACCAACCGCGCTCAGGGGAACAAACAATACCCAGATTGCGAACACCGCTTTTGTACTGGCCGCGATTGCAGATGTTATCGACGCGTCACCTGACACACTGAATACGCTGAATGAACTGGCCGCAGCGCTCGGGAATGATCCAGATTTTGCTACCACCATGACTAACGCGCTTGCGGGTAAACAACCGAAGAATGCGACACTGACGGCGCTGGCAGGGCTTTCCACGGCGAAAAATAAATTACCGTATTTTGCGGAAAATGATGCCGCCAGCCTGACTGAACTGACTCAGGTTGGCAGGGATATTCTGGCAAAAAATTCCGTTGCAGATGTTCTTGAATACCTTGGGGCCGGTGGGAATT
>NZ_JAXAVX010000032.1:0-449 GCF_033949425.1 Patulibacter brassicae
GGGCCGCCCCGCACCCGGTAGCCGTAGTAGCAGCCCACGAGCACCACGAACGTCGCCATCGCGATCGTCTTGATGCCGGAGAACAGGTAGTCCTGCGGCGACTGGAACTTCCAGAACAGCTCGAAGTAGCCGCCCGCGGAGACCTGCTGCAGCTGCACCACGACGGAGATGAACGACCCGAGGTAGCAGACGACCAGCGCGATCGCGAAGACGAACGGCAGCACGATGAGCGTGCCGAGCAGCCGCGTCGTGCACAGGTACACGAGCGAGTCCATGCCCATCACGTCGAGGGCGTCGACCTCGTCGGTGATCTTCATCGTCCCGATCTCGGCGACGAAGCCCGTGGAGACCTTCGCGGCCATCATGTAGCCGAACGCGTAGGGGCCGATCTCGCGCAGGTCCGCGATCGCCGCGAACGCGCCGGCCACCGACGGGGTGCCGACCTGCTG
>NZ_JAXAVX010000033.1:0-446 GCF_033949425.1 Patulibacter brassicae
CGACGGACGGTCGCGCCGCGCACGACGCCGCCGACGCCGCCGTGGTGCGCTCCGCGGTGGGCGACGGCGCGCCCGGCGCGGCGACCGACCGCGGCGCGCCCGGTGGCGCGACGGGCGGCGGAACCCACGCCACGCCTGCGCCACCCGCGTCGGGCCCGGCCTCCGGCGTGCCCGCGACGATCGTCGTGGCCGCGCCGGCGCCGGGCGCTCCGGCGGCCCCGGGCTCGCCGCTCGCCGCGCCGGGCGCCGCCGGCCTCGTCGGGTCGCCGGCCGTCGTCACCGGGGGGTCCGCGATCGCGCTCGCCCCGCCGGCCACGGAGCCGCGCGCCGGCACGGCGCCGTCCACGAGCGTTGCCGCGGTCGCCGTCCCGACCCGCGCGGGCGGGCCCGCGGCGGCGGCCACCGCGCCCGGCTCGACCGGCGGCCCGGTCCCGGCGTCGGTGCCC
>NZ_JAXAVX010000034.1:0-421 GCF_033949425.1 Patulibacter brassicae
TGTTGGAGATGCGCAAGAAGTTCGGGGTGCTGTTTCAGGACGGCGCGTTGTTCGGGTCGATGAACATCTTCGACAACGTCGCGTTCCCGCTGCGGCAGCACACCGACAAGGGCGAGGACGAGATCAAGCGGATCGTCGATCGTCGGATGGACGAGGTCGGGTTGGGGCACTCGTGGGACAAGTTCCCCAACGAGCTCTCCGGCGGCATGCGCAAGCGCGCGGGGTTCGCCCGGGCGCTGGTCCTCGATCCGTCGATCGTGCTGTTCGACGAGCCGGACTCGGGTCTGGATCCGGTCAGGACCGCCTTGCTGGGCGAGCTGATCATGGAGATCCATGAGGAGACGATGCGCGAGGCCGAGGACAAGCGGCTGGAGCACCGTCCCGCGTTCACGCTGATCACGCACGACATCATGACCGCGCG
>NZ_JAXAVX010000035.1:0-319 GCF_033949425.1 Patulibacter brassicae
GGGGACCGCGATCTGCGCGGACCTCGGCGCGCGGCAGGTGCGCGAGGAGACCGACGCGCTGTCGGTGCTGGGCATCGATCCGGTGAAGGCGCTGATCGTGCCGCGGGTGCTCGCGATCATCCTCGTCTGCATCCTCTGCGACATCGTCGCGCTCCTGGCCGGCGTGATCGGCGCGGTGATGGTGATCGTCCAGAACGGCGCACCGCTCGGGCCGTTCTTCTCGACGTTCTTCTCGACCGCGACGCCGCTGGAGCTCGGCGCGTCGTTCGCGAAGTGCGCGCTCTTCGGGACGATGATCGCGCTGGTCTGCTGCTACAAG
>NZ_JAXAVX010000036.1:0-304 GCF_033949425.1 Patulibacter brassicae
GGGCGAGCTGATCATGGAGATCCATGAGGAGACGATGCGCGAGGCCGAGGACAAGCGGCTGGAGCACCGTCCCGCGTTCACGCTGATCACGCACGACATCATGACCGCGCGTCGGGTGTCGCAGTACATCAACGTGTTGTGGAAGGGCCGGATCGTGGAGGCCGGTCCGGCGGAGCAGCTGTTCAACTCGCCCAACGCGTTCGTGGAGCAGTTCCTCGCCGGCGCCTCGCGCGGCCCGCTGGGGATGAACTGAGTCCTGGGGATCCGTCGTCGGGTGGTGTCGGGGCGCCGGTCGGCGCCCCGA
>NZ_JAXAVX010000037.1:0-262 GCF_033949425.1 Patulibacter brassicae
GCGCGGGTGCGTCTCCCCGAAGGCGTGGGTGACGTACCGCTCCGAGGTCCTGCGGCAGGCGTCGATCCTCGTGTCGGGGTCGGTGATCATCGTCCTGGGCCTCGTCTTCGCCCTGGGCCTCGTGATCGGGATCCAGGGCGCCTACGCGGCCCAGCAGGTCGGCACCCCGTCGGTGGCCGGCGCGTTCGCGGCGATCGCGGACCTGCGCGAGATCGGCCCCTACGCGTTCGGCTACATGATGGCCGCGAAGGTCTCCACGGGC
>NZ_JAXAVX010000038.1:0-235 GCF_033949425.1 Patulibacter brassicae
CGTTGCGGGTCCGCCGCGCGTGGCGGCCCTCGATCGTCATCGGCTCCACGTCAGCCGCCGATCGGGAGTCGCGGGCGGGCGGGGACCAGATCGACCTGGGAGACGATGCGCGACACCGACATCGGTCAGCCGCCGATCGGGAGTCGCGGGCGGGCGGGGACCAGATCGACCTGGGAGACGATGCGCAGCACGAGCACGCCTCAGCCGCCGATCGGGAGTCGCGGGACGCCGCCCC
>NZ_JAXAVX010000039.1:0-223 GCF_033949425.1 Patulibacter brassicae
GATCGGGTTCGTGGCCAGCAGGAACTGCGTGAACACGTAGTCCATCGCGCCGATCGCCAGGAACGCGATCACCACGGCCTGGTTCACCGCGCGACCCACGCCCTCCGCGCCGCCGGCGGCGTTCATGCCCTTGTAGCAGCAGACCAGCGCGATCATCGTCCCGAAGAGCGCGCACTTCGCGAACGACGCGCCGAGCTCCAGCGGCGTCGCGGTCGAGAAGAAC
>NZ_JAXAVX010000003.1:0-414441 GCF_033949425.1 Patulibacter brassicae
CCCGCTCCCGCCGCCCCCCCGCCCCCCCCCACGCCCACCGACCTCGAGCGCGAACGCGCCGATCCCCAGCACCGACCCCGGAGAGACCGAGCATCATGACCGTGCCCAACCTGCCCCAGGCCATCGCGGCGTTCATCACGAGCACGAACGCCCACGACGCCGACGCGATCCTCGCGACGTTCGCCCCCGGGGCGACCGTCGCCGACGACGGCAAGACCCATGGCACCGAGGCCGAGATCCGCGCCTGGATCGCGAGCCACCTGATCGAGCCGCGGGTCGTCATCACGCCGAAGACCTACGCGGACGGTCGCCTCGTGGCGTCCGGCGACGGCGACTTCCCGGGCGGCCCGCTCGACTTCGCGTTCGACTTCGAGACGCACGGCGACGCCATCACGAGCGTCTCGATCGCGCCCGCGTGACCGTCGCCCGGCCGGGGTGGAGCGCCTGCTCCGGCCGGGCGACGTCCCCGCTCGTCGCGGCGTCAGCGGCGCGCGTCGCCCCGACCAGCCGCGAAGGCCCAGGCGAGGAAGGCGAGCTGGAACGGCAGCCGCAGCAGCAGCGAGCGGCGACCGCCCGGGATCTGCGGGTAGCGCTCGGGGTGCAGCGCCATGTGGAGGTTCGCCGGGAAGACCCCGACGAGCGTCGCGGCCGAGAACCACGCGCCGAAGCGCCGGGTGCGCGGGTGCATCGTCGCCGCGCCGCCGACGATCTCGGCGACGCCGCTGGCGTAGACGAGCTCGCGGTGGGCCGGCAGGTAGTCGGGCATGATCGCCTCGTACGTCTTCGGCGTCACGAAGTGCAGGACCCCGGCGACGACGAAGAACGGTCCGAACGCGCGACGGACCCGGGAGCGCTTGGTGGAGGGCATCGGCGCGACCCTACCCGGGCGACGGCGGCACCACGTGGGGATCGCCCGGCACCGGAGCGGTGCCGCGTCCACCCCGGACGCGCCCGCGGCGTCGGCGGCCCCCGGGTCAGTCCAGCGGGGCGCTCGGGATCACCGGCGACGGCGCCGCGCAGCGACCGCCGGTCAGCCGGTAGACCGAGACGAGCGGTCCGGGCCGGTCGTAGGCCAGCTCGTACGTCGTCGCCTGGCGGTCGATCTGGTACTTCACCGGGGCCTCGAGCGGACCGAAGGGCCCGCGCGTGCCGCCCGGTCCCGTCGCGTCGCGGGCGAACGGGCTGATCTGGTGCACGAGCGTGCCGCGTCGCGCGAGCTCGCGGTAGAAGCGCACCGCCTGCCGAGCGAGGTACGGCGTGCGCGCCGCGCGACCCGCCTGGTAGCTCGACGTCACGACCCAGCAGTAGCCGTACTGCTGGAACCGGTCCACGAGCTCGGGGTAGAGGATCCCGACCCAGCCCGAGAAGCCGGCCTTCGTCCGCGTCTGTCGCGGGTAGCGGTCGCGGTCGCGGCGCTGAACGGCCGGGATCGAGTGGTAGATCGACCAGCGCGTGAGGCTGAACCACGCCTGGCGGCCGTCGAACGTCGGCTGCCACGCCGCCGGCGACATCGACTCGAGCACCACGCCGTCGCCGGCGGGCACGTGCTCCAGCAGCCAGTCGCGCAGCACCGTGCGGGTGTCGTCGCGCCCGACGACCGCGACGGTGTGGGCGGCGTGCACGAGCGACTGCGCGCCGAGGGCCACGGTGAGCAGGGCGGCGACGCCGAGGGCGACGGCCGGCCGGCGCTCGAGCGGCGGCCCGGACCGCGCGGGGTCGCCCGCGCCGGTCGCCGCGGTCGGGGCGTCGCCGGGGTCCACCGCCACGGCATCGCGGGAGGCCGTCCCCGGAGCGTCGCCGGCCGCGGCCCGGCCCCCGCGGACGAGGCGCGCGACCTCGGCCACGGCGAAGCCGGCGGCCAGGCACATCACCGGCACGATCGGGAGCATCCAGCGGGCGAAGAACCGGTCCTGCCCGCCCATGATGAGCAGGTAGAGCGCGACGAGCGGCAGGAGGAGCGCCGCGACGGGGCGACGCCACCAGAGCAGGAGCAGCGAGCCGACGAGGGCCGCGATCGTCGGCAGCCAGCCGACGCCCCAGGTCGCCGCCCAGGCGTAGAACGCGAAGCCGCTCGTGCGCGGCTCGCCGACGTAGGGGCCGCTCGTCGCCCACTTCTGCTGGTACTCGATCGCCCGCCACATCTCGTGCGGATCGATCAGCACGTACGGGTTGGAGACGACGAACGCGACGAGCGCCACGACCCCCATGACGACGGTCCGCCGCAGCACCGGCCCACGACCGTCGGCGCGCAGGCGCAGGGCGGCGGCCGCCAGCCCGACGAGGACGACGATGCCCGCGTTGTACTTGAAGCCCGCGGCCAGGCCGACCGCGACGCCGACCGCGAGGTAGCCCCGCCGGTCGCCGTCGCGCAGGATCCAGGCGGCGCCGAGGATCCCGACCGCGAGGAAGAGCACCGTCGGCCCGTCGCTCAGCGCCAGGCGCGAGTAGGCGACCGGCAGGAACGCGACCGCCAGGAGCGCCGCGGCCACGATGGCCGCCAGGCGCCCCAGGAGGATCCGGCCGGCCCACCAGAGGACCGGGATCGCCGCCGTGCTCATGAGCGCCGCGACGAGCCGCCCGAGGAGGTAGGCCTGCGTGGGGTGCTGGTCCAGGCCCTCCGTCGGGCTGAGGCCCTGGACGCCGAACCAGACGTGGTCCAGCAGCGAGAGCAGGACCATCATCCCGGGCGGGTTGACGAGCTCGCGGTAGTCGAGCCGCTCCTGGAAGAACCGCGCCGCGTCGGGCACGAACCGGGCGTTCTCGTCGATGTTGTAGACGAGCGGCAGGTTCTGGTCGACGTTCCAGAGCCGCAGCAGCGCGGCGACCAGGACGATCGCCCCGATCGCCCACCACTCCCAGCGCCCCACCGGCTGTCGGCCCGCCGTCACGCGGGACAGGCTACGGCCGCGCCGCCCGCCGGGTCGTCACCGGCCCTCGCCGATCCGTGCCCGACGGTCGTGACGGCCGACGCACGGGCTGGGGCCCGCGCCCTAGCTCACCCGCATCGCGGCGGCGAGCTGCGGGCCGAGCGGATGGTCCTCGTCGGCGAGGCGCACCGTCAGCGGCCCGCCGAACGGCTGGCGGTCGGTGAGCGTCAGCGTCACGCCGGGGGTGATGCCGCGCGCGGCGAGGAAGCGGAGCATCGCCGGGTCGGCGTCGGAGACCCGGACGAACCGCACCTCGTCGCCGACCTCGACGTCGGACAGCCGGCGCGTGCGCTGCTCGGTCATCTCGAGCTGCTGCGTCGGGATCGGGTCGCCGTGCGGATCGAACTGCGGGTGCCCGAGCTTCGCCGAGATCCGCTCCGCGAGGTCGTCGCTCAGCGCGTGCTCCAGCCGCTCGGCCTCGTCGTGGACGCGATCCCACGGGACGTCGAGGACCTCGACGAGGAAGAGCTCCAGCAGCCGGTGGTTGCGCAGCGTGCGCAGCGCCACCCGCCGGCCCTCCTCGGTGAGCTGGACCCCGCGGTAGGGCTCGTGGTCCAGCAGGCCGAGGTCGTGGAGGCGGCGCAGCATCGCCGACACCGCGCCGGGGGTGATGCCGAGCCGCTCCGCGAGGGCCGTCGTCGGCACCGCGCCGCCGAGGCGGGACTCCAGCGCGAAGACCGCCTTCAGGTAGTCCTCGACGGCGGTCGTGGGGGGCGTCGCCGACGGGCTCACGACGGCAAGCCTAACCCTCCCCCGGGCCGGGAACGCCGCCGGGTCGGCCGTTGCGACGCGGTCCCCGCCGTCCACTAGCGTGACCGGCGATGAGCACGACCGAGCCGACCCCCGACGCCGACCTGCTGCAGCGCCTCGCGGCGCTGGCGGTCCACGCCGGCGCGAACGTCCAGCCCGGGCAGTTCGTGTCCATCAGCGCCCAGGTCGGCGGCCACGAGCCGCTCGCGCGCGCGATCGCCGGCGCCGCCTACGCCGCCGGGGCCCGCTTCGTCGACGTCGCGTGGTTCGACCCGCTCGTGAAGCGCGAGCGCCTGCTGCACTCCGCCGACGAGGACCTCGACGTCGTCCCGCCGTGGCTCGGGGACCGGATCGAGACGCTCGGGCGCGAGCGCGCCGCGAACATCTCGCTCACGGGCCAGGTGCGACCCGGCGTCTTCGCCGACATCGACCCCGCGCGCGTCGGCCGCGACCAGCTGCCGGCGCTGAAGCAGACCGCGGAGGTCATCAATCGCCGCGAGCTGAACTGGACGGTCGTCCCAGCGCCGAGCGTCGGCTGGGCGCAGCAGGTCTTCCCCGGTCTCGACCCGGCCGAGGCCCTGCGCCGGCTCGAGGCGGACATCCGCGTCGTCTGCCGGCTCGACGAGCCCGACCCGGTCGCCGCCTGGCGGGCTCGCTCCGACGAGCTGCAGGCGAACGCCGAGCGCCTGAACGCCCGGCGGCTCGACGCGATCCGGCTCGAGGGCCCGGGGACGAGCCTCACCGTCGGCCTCCTGCCGTCCTCGCGCTTCATCGCCGCGGGGATGGACACCGTCGGCGGGATCACGCACCAGGCGAACGTCCCGACCGAGGAGGTCTTCACGACCCCCGACCCGGCGCGGGTCGACGGCGTGGTCCGGGCGACGAAGCCGCTGACCCTCGGCGGCACGACCGTCGACGGGATCGAGGTCGAGTTCCGCGGCGGCGAGGTCGTGCGGCTCGACGCGACGACCGGGGCCGACGTCATGCGGCGCTGGATCGAGCGCGACCCCGGGGCCCGGCGGCTCGGCGAGCTCGCCCTCGTCGACGGCGACGGCCGCGTCGGGCAGACCGGCACGGTCTTCCACGAGACGCTCCTCGACGAGAACGCCGCGAGCCACATCGCGCTGGGATCGGCGTACCTCATGTGCCTCGACGACGAGGCCGACCACCCGCGCGCGAACCGCTCGGCGATCCACGTCGACTTCATGGTCGGCTCGCGCGACGTCGCGGCGATCGGGATCGCCGCCGACGGCACCGAGACGCCGCTGCTCGTCCAGGGCGCCTGGCAGTAGCGCCGGCCCGCCGGCGCCCGCCCGGGGCACCGGGGGCGTCTGCGCGGTGGACGGGACGTCCCGGACCGGCGGCGGAGCGGTGCCGGGCACCGCGCCCGGCACCCGTCGCTCAGTCGGCGACCGCGACCGGCTCGCGCGCCGGCGCCGGCGCCTCGTCGGCGTGGGCCCGCGGGCGCCGGACGAGCGCCACCACGAGCGCCCCGCCGAGGACGCCGACGAGCCCGGCGACGAGCAGCGTCGTCCCGAGGCCGGAGGCGACGGCGGCGTGGATCGCGTCGTCGAGCTGCGCCCGGCCGCCGCTCGGCGCCGCGTCGAGGATCCGCTGCGTGCCGCCGCTGGCGACGCCGTGCGCGAGCGCGTCGGGCCCGGCGAGCTCGTCGCCGATCCGGCTGCTGAAGACGCTGCCGAGGATCGCGATCCCGACCGCGAGGCCCAGCTGCCGGCCGGTGTTCACCGCGCCGGCGGCCATGCCGCCCTGCTGCGGGGGCACCGACGCCATCGCCGTCGAGACGAGCAGCGGGTTGATGAGGCCGACGCCGAGGCCGATGAGGGCCATGCCCGGCAGGAGGCGCGCCCAGCTCGAGCCCGCGTCCAGGCCGGCCATCACGAGGTCGCCGAGGCCGATCAGCGCGAGCCCGCCGCCGACGACCCAGCGCGGCGACAGCCGGTGCAGGTGGCGCCCGGAGGCGCCGGCGACGACGAACGCCAGCCCGCTGAGCGGCAGCGTCACGAGGCCCGCCTCGATCGGGGACAGCCCGAGCACCGTCTGCAGCCAGATCGAGGAGTAGACGAGCGACGCGAACGCCGCCGCCGACAGCGCGACCGCCGAGAGGACCATGCCGGTGAAGGCCGGGCGCCGGAGGAGGCCGAGGTCGAGCAGCGGCTGCGGCGTGCGGCGCTCGATGACGACGAACGCGCCGAGCGCGACGGCGGCGAGCGCGAGGATCCCGAGCGTCGCCGCCGACGTCCAGCCCTCGTCGTGCACGCGGACGAGCGCGTAGGTCAGGGCGCCGGCCGCCACCGTGAAGGCCCCACCGCCGGCCCAGTCGATCCGCGGGCGCTGCGGGTTGCGCGACTCGCGGACGACCCGCCGCGCCAGGAGGATCGTGGCGATCCCGAGAGGGAGGTTCACGAAGAAGATCCAGCGCCAGGAGAGCCCGCCGGTGAGCAGCCCGCCCGCGATCGGCCCGGCGGCGGCCGCGGCGCCCGCGGTCGCGCCCCAGACGCCGAACGCGACGCCGCGGTCGCGGCCGTCGTAGGAGGCGTGCAGCAGCGCGACGGTCGTGGCGAACATCGCCGCGGCCCCGACGCCCTGCACGGCGCGGGCGGCGATCAGCGCGCCCTCGCTCGGCGCGACGCCGCAGGCGAGCGAGGCGACCGTGAAGACGGCGAGGCCGACGAGGTACGTCCGCCGTCGGCCGACGGTGTCGGAGATCGAGCCGACGAGCAGGAGCAGCGCGGCGAGCGCCAGCGCGTAGACGTCGACGACCCACTGGAGGCCGGAGAACGACGCCTCGAGGTCGATCGCCATGTCCGGGAGGGCGACGTTCACGATCGTGACGTCGACGAGGAGCATGAAGGTGCCGAGGCAGACGGCCACGAGCGGCAGCCACCGGCTGCCGGGCGGCGTCGCCTCGGGGGTGTCGGGACGGGACATGCCGATCATCGTCCGCAGCGCCCGCTCGATGGCCAAGCACCCCGCCTCGACGTGCGAGAAACTTCCATCGATGGCCGATCATGCGACGGAAACCCTCACCGTCGACCGGCTGGACCGGCAGCTCGTCCACGCGCTGCTGCACGACGGACGCGCGCCGTTCCGCACGCTCGCCGCCGCCCTCGGATGCTCCGAGCAGACGATCGCCCGCCGGTACCGGCGCCTCTGCGACGCCCGAGCCCTGCGCGTCATCGTGCTGCCGAACCCCTGGACGGCGGCCGAGCGGCTCTTCCTGCGGATCTCGACGCAGCCGGGGGCCGCCCCCGCGCTCGGGCGCGCGCTGACCCGCCGCGCGGACGTCTCGTGGGTCACGGTCGCCACCGGCGCCACCGAGGTCACCTGCGCGCTGCGCGCGAGCTCGGCGGCCGACCGCGACGCGCTCCTGCTGCAGGGCCTCCCGCGCGCGAGCCAGGTCACCGGGGTCGTGACGCTCAGCGTGCTGCAGGTCCACGACCACGGGCCCGAGACCGAGTGGCACGGACTGCCCGACCCGCTCTCCCGCGAGCAGCTGCGCCTGCTCGGTCCGGGGACGCGGCCGCACGGCCGACGGCGCAGCCAGGCGGCGCAGACCCGGTTCGAGGTCGAGGACGAGGAGCTCCTGCGGATCCTCGCCACCGACGGACGGGCGAGCTACGCGCGGCTCGCCGCCCTGACCGGGCGCTCGGAGTCCGCCACCGGCCGGCGGCTCGAGCGACTGATCGACGAGGGCTCGGCGTACCTCGACGTCGAGCTCGCCACCGCCCTCCTGGGTTTCCCGTTGACGGCGACGCTCTGGTGCACCGTCGAGCCCGCCCACCTGGAGGCGGTCGGGCGCGAGGTCGCCGCGTACCCCGAGACCGCGTTCGTCGCCGCCACGAGCGGCCGGACGAACCTCATCGTGTCGGGGCTGTTCCGCGACGGCGCCGACCTCTACGGCTTCGTGACGCGCCGCCTCGGCGAGCTCCCGGGGCTGCGCGAGATCGAGACGGTGCCGATGATGGCCGTGCTGAAGCAGCAGGGGGCGATCATGGACGGCGTCCGGCTGCCGCCGGCGGCCTGACCGGCCGGAGGTCGCGGCCGCGAGGGCCGGCGCGAGGCGGGACCCGTCAGCCGACCCGCTCGCGCCGCTCGACGAGCAGGAGCCACCACGCGGAGAGCGCCGCCAGCCCCGCGGCGACGGCGAGCCACCAGAAGGTCCGGTGGACGGCGACCTCGGTCCCGTCCGGCAGTCCCGTCGCGAGGACGATCGCGAGCAGGGCGCCGCCGACCGCGCCGCCGAGCCGCTGGAGGATGTTCACGAGCGCGGTCGCGTCGGGCAGCTGCGGCCGGTCCACCGCCTGGTAGGCGGCGGTCATCGTCGGGACGAGCGCCAGCGCGATCGCGACGCCGCGGACGACGAGCAGCAGCTGGACGAGCCACCAGGGAGCGTCGAGGTCCAGCACGCCGAAGGGGATCGTGGAGAGGAGGACCGCGACGCCGCCGACCGCGCTCACGCGGCCCGCGCCCAGCCGGTCGATCGCTCGGCCGACGAGCGGCAGCGCGATCATCGACCCCGCCCCGAGCGCGATCATCGACGCGCCGGCCTGCAGCGCGTCCTGTCCGCGTCCGAGCTGGAAGTAGAGCGGCAGCACGAGCGCGCCGCCGACCATCACGGCGCCGGCGAGGGCCGACGTCACGGCGGCCGCGGCGAACCGCGGGTGCGCGAGCAGCCGCAGGTCGAGCGCGGGCCGCGCGCGGCCCGGACCCGCTGCCGCCCGGCGGCGCAGCCACGGCGCGTACGCGGCGAACGCCACGAGCGCCGCGACGCCCGCGAGCAGCGGGACGAGGACGGCGGCCTCCCCCGGCGCGCGCCCCTCGCCCGCGGCGGTCGCCGCGAGCACCACGAGGGGGATGCCGGTCACGAGCAGCAGCAGCCCGGGCCCGTCGGCGCGCTGCGCCGGATCCGCGGCTCCGCGCGGGACGAGCCGGCGGGCGGCGAGGAGCGCGGCGACGCCGACGGGCAGGTTCAGCAGGAAGAGCCACGGCCAGGCGGCGACGTCGAGGACGAGCCCGCCGACGACGGGGCCGAGGGCCGGGCCGGCCGTCACGAAGATCCCGAGGGTCGCCATCACGCGGCCGAGCCGCTCCGGCCCGACGGCCTCGCCGAGGACCGTCTGGCCCGCGGGGATGAGCAGCCCGGCCGCGAGGCCCTGCAGGACCCGCGCGGCGACGAGGAGCTCGAGCGACGGCGCGAGCGCGCAGAGCAGCGACGCGCCGGTGAAGGCGGCCATGGCGCCGATCCACACGCGACCGGAGCCGAACCGCCGACCGGCCCAGCCGTACGCGGGCAGCGCGACGCCGAGCGCCAGGAGGTACGCGGTCGCGATCCACTGGGCGTCGGCGAGGCCCGTGCCCAGGCGGACGGCCATCGTGTCGAGCCCGACGGCGACGACCGAGGAGTCGAGGCCCGAGAGGAACGCCCCGCTCGCGATGAGGATCGCCAGGCGCCAGACCGTGCCGGGGATCGGCGCCGGCGCGGCGGGGCGGACGGCGGACGGTCGCCGCGTCGCGGCCGCGGTGCTCATGCGAGGACCCCGGCCGGCCGGCGCAGGACCCGGAGCGCGCCGCCCCACCGCTCGAGCTGGTCCAGCAGGACGCCGAGCTGCGCCTCGTGCCGTGCCGTCGGCGCCAGGACGCCGCCGGGTGCGTGCTCGACGAACGACAGCCCGACCTGCTGCTGCACGGTCGCGACGGCGAGCTCGCCGAGGATCGCGCGCAGGTGCTCGCCCGCCCGGGCCCCGCCGGCGTCCGCGCCGTAGGTCACGAGGCCCGCGGCCCGGTCGGCCCACTCGTCGCTGAGGAGGTCCAGCGCCGTCTTCAGCACGCCCGGGAGGGAGTGGTTGTACTCCGGCACGAGGAAGAGCAGCGCGTCGAGCGGCGCGACCGCGGCGGCCAGTCGGCGGGTGTGGGCGTGGATCGGCGCGCCGTGGCGGGCGGGCGCGGGCTCGTCCAGCTGGGGCAGGTCGTGGTCGGCGAGGTCGACCACCGCGACGTCGAGCGCGGGCCGGGACGCGGCCCGCGGCCGGACCCAGTCCAGGACGGCGTCGGCGCGCCGCCCGGGACGGGTGCTGCCGACCACGACCCCCAGGCGGAGGGGGTCGTGGTCGGTCGGGGCGATGGCGCCGACGTCCGGGGTCATCGGGGTCTCCTGGTGGTGGGACGGGACCGCGACCGGGACGCCGCGGGCACGAGCATCGCTCGTTACAACGATCGTTGTACCACGCCCGCACCGCGAGCACAACGACCGTTGCACTCCGTCGCCCGTCTGCGACGATCCGGCCGTGGCCGTCCCCGCCGATCCCCCGTCCGACGACGTCCCGACGACGCCCCGCGGCGGCAAGCGCCGCGACCTCGTCGTCGCCGCGCGCCGGGTCTTCGGTCGCGACGGCTACGCCCGGGCGAGCATCGACGCGATCGCCGCCGAGGCCGCCGTGTCGACGCGCACGCTCTACAACCACTTCGGCAGCAAGGAGCGGCTGTTCGCCGAGGTCCTGACGGAGAGCGCGACGGAGGTCTCCGACGGCTTCGCCGCGCTCGCGGACGAGGGCCTGGCGGCCGTCGACCGCAACGACCCCGCGGCGGTGCTCGGCGCCCTCGGCCACGCGATGCGCGGCCACCGGGGCGGCAACCCGGAGCACTTCGCGATGGTCCGCCAGATCAACGCCGAGGCCGGGCACTTCCCGGCCGACGTGATCGAGGCGTGGCAGGAGGCCGGACCGCGGCGGGTCCAGCGCCGGGTCGCCGAGGAGCTCGAGCGGCTCGCGGCCGCCGGGCGGCTCGCCCTCGAGGACCCGGCGCTCGAGGCGCTGCAGCTGACCGCGCTCGTCGGGTTGCGCCGCGAGGGCGCCGCCTACGCGGCGACGGCCGACGCACCGGAGGCGGCCCGCCGCGCGGAGGACGCCGCGATCGTGGCGGCCGGCGTGCGGACGTTCCTCCACGGCCGGGCGGCGCGCTGACCGCGCCGCGCACGCGACCGCGCGCCCGCTACCCTCGTCGGTCCCTGGAGAGGTGCCGGAGTGGTTGAACGGGCACGACTGGAAATCGTGTAACGGGGAAACTCGTTCGGGGGTTCGAATCCCCCTCTCTCCGCCTCCGACCGTCGCCCCGGTCGCCCGCGACGCCGGGCGGTCCGGGGCGCGGTCCGTTCCGGGGCGGCGCGCGCGCCGCCCCACCCGTCCGGGTGGGACAACGGGACGACCGTTGCACCTGCCATGATCGGTCCGTGCCCGGGCCGGACGTCGCCACCGAGAACCTCACCGGCGACGCGGCCGCGGAGGACCCCACGCGCGACCGGATCCTCGACGCCGCGCTCGAGCAGTTCATGGCGATCGGCATCCGCCGCGCCAGCGTCGGCGACATCGCCAAGCGCGCGGGCGTCGGGCGGATGACCGTCTACCGCCGCTTCCCGCAGCGCGACGAGCTCATCACCGCCGCCGTCATGCGGGAGGCCCGGCGCGAGCTCGAGGAGATCGGCCGCCCCCTCGGCGCCATCGAGGATCCCGACGAGCGACTCGTCGAGCTCCTGGTCCGGACGATCCGCGCCGTCGTCGCCCAGCCGCTCCTCGCCCGCCTGCGCGAGACGGAGCCGGAGGACGTCGCACTGCGGGTGACCTCCGGCAGCGAGCCGCTCGTGACCCTCGGCCGGGACTTCATGCAGACGTACCTCGAGGGCGAGATCGCCGCCGGCCGGATGCGCGAGCAGGACGCCGCCACGAGCGCCGAGCTGCTCGCGCGGATCACCTTCTCGCTCTTCGCCGCCCCGGACTCCGTGCTGCCGCTGGACGACGAGGCCGCGCTGCGCACCGTCGTGGGGGCGCACCTCGCCCCGATCGTCACCGGTCGGCCGATCACGACCGCGTGACCGTCCGGCTGCTGCTCGTCCGGCACGGCACGACGAGCGCCGTCCGCGCCGCGGCGTTCCCGACGGACGAGGGCCTCGACGACCGCGGTCGCGCCGAGCTCCTCGCCCTGGCCCCGCACCTGCCCGCGCGCGTCGACGTCCGCCGGTCGCCCGCCCGGCGCTGCGCGGAGTCCGTGGCGGTCCTCGGGCACGACGGCGCCCGGGTCGACGACGCGCTCCGCGAGGCCGGGTTCGGCGACTGGGCCGGCCGGTCGCTCGCCGACGTCCACGGCGAGGACCCCGAGGCCGCCGTCGCCTGGATGACCGACCCGGCGTTCGCGCCGCCGGGCGGGGAATCGCTCGAGGCGCTCTGCGCGCGCGTGGGCGGGTGGCTCGGCGCGCTCGCCGCCGACGAGCCGACCGATCCGGTCCTGGCGATCACCCACGGCGGGGTCGTGCGCGCGGCGATCGCGGCGGCCGTCGGCGCCCCGGCGGACGCGGCCTGGCGGATCGACGTGACCCCCGGGTCGCTCACGGAGCTGCACGCCCACGACGGCCGGTGGCGGCTGACCCGCGCGAACTGGACGCCGCCGCGCGCGGACGTGCGGACGGCGCGCGGGGGCGCCGCGACGCGATGAGGGATCCGGGACCGGCGCCCTGGCCCGCGGGGGCCGGCCTGCTCGCGGGGTGGGCGGCCGACGTCGTCCTCGGAGATCCACGCCGCGCGCATCCGGTCGCGCTGTTCGGCCAGGCGATGACCGCGCTCGAGGGACGGATCTGGCGCGACGCCCGCGGCCCCGGCGTCGCCTACGCCCTCGTCGGCGTGGCGCTCGGCGCCGGTCCGATCCTCGTGCTCGACCGGCGCTGGCGCGATGCGCCGATCCGTCGCGCCGCGCTGACGGCGAGCGTGACCTGGGCGGCGCTCGGCGGCCGCTCGCTCGCCACGGCGGGCGAGGAGCTCGGCCGCCGCGTCGCCGAGGGCGACCTCGACGGGGCCCGCGCGCTGGCGCCGACCCTCGTCGGCCGCGACCCGGCGACCCTCGACGGGGCCGGCCTCGCCCGCGCCGGCCTCGAGTCGGTCGCCGAGAACACCTCGGACGCGATCGTCGCGCCGTTCGCGTGGGGCGCCCTGCTCGGTGCGCCCGGGGTCGCGCTCCACCGGGCGCTGAACACGATGGACGCGATGGTCGGGCACCGCTCGCCGCGCTACGCGCGGTTCGGCTGGGCCTCGGCGCGCGCCGACGACCTCGCCGGCTGGCCGGCCGCCCGCGCCGGTGCCGCGTTGACCGTGCTCGCCGCGACGTGGCCGGGGACGCGAGGCGCCGGCGGGGCAGGTCCCGACGGGCGGCGAGCCGCCCCGGGGAACGCCGACGAGCAGGCCGCCCCCGGGGCGGGTCCCGACGGGCAGCGAGCAGCCCCGGGGAAGGCCGACGCGCAGGCAGCCGGCGTGTGCCCCGACGGAGGGCGAGCCGACGCCGAGCCGGCCGACGACCCGGCCGCCGGGTGGCCGCGTCCCGACGGCGGGCGAGCCGAGGCGAGCCCGAACGGCGCGTCGGCGACCGGCGGGCCGCGCTCGGCGCTGCGGGCCTGGTGGCGCGACGGCGCGGCGCATCCGAGCCCGAACGCCGGACGGGTCGAGGCCGCCTTCGCCGGGGCGCTCGGCGTCCGTCTCGGGGGCCGCAACGTCTACGGCGGGCGGGTCGAGGAGCGGCCGGTCCTGCACGGCGAGGGGCGCGCGCCCGGACCAGCGGACCTTCGGCGCGCCGCGGACCTCTCGCGACGCGTCGGCGCGCTCGCCGCCGTCGCCGCGGCGGGTGCCGCCGTCCTCCTGCGCCGTCGCTGAGCCGGATCCGGGGACCAGCGCCGGGGCGGGTCCGGGCGTCGTCGTGACTCGGGGACCGGCGCGCGCCGGGGACCCTCGGGCGCTCGTGCAAGGGCAGGACCGGCTGTTCCCCGCGTCGTCACCGACCTGGCGATCGGCGGGGGCGGCGTCCCTGCCCCGGACGGTGGGCGGGGGCGGGGCCACCGGTCCGGGACCGGACCGCCCCCCGTGTCGTCCGTCGGGGTCGCCGCGCGGCGTTCGACGAGATCGACGTCGTGCAGGTAGGCCGTGCGGTTCGTCGAGGTCACCGTCAGGCCCGGCACGAGATCGACGCCGGACGTGCGTCGCCCCGCGTGTCGCCCGTCGCGGTCGCCGCGCGGCGTTCGCCGAGGTCGACGTGGTGCACGCAGGCCGCGCGGTCCGTCGAGGTCGCTGCCCGGCCCGGCACGAGATCGACGACGACCGGCCGGCACGTTCCGCGCGACGATCGGCCGGCGCGCCCACGCCGGCGCCGACGCGGACGCGGGCGATACGCCGGACACGGCCCACGGGGCCCTGCCACGGGTCGGGAGGAGGTCCGCGATCCGGAGCGCTCGATCGTCCGGGCGGTGCCGGTCGCGCTCGCGCGGGCGTCCGCGGAGGCGCGCGCGTCGCCGGCGACGGGCCGGGTGCGACGATGCCGGACGTGCCCGCTGCGTCGTCCGACCGCTCCACCGGCGCGCTGCTCGTCGCCGGGACGACGTCGGACGCCGGGAAGTCGCTGCTGACCGCGGGCATCTGCCGCTGGCTGCACCGCGAGGGCGTCCGGGTCGCGCCGTTCAAGGCGCAGAACATGGCGCTGAACGCCGCGGTGACGCCGGACGGGCTCGAGCTCGGGCGCGCGCAGGCGGTCCAGGCGGCGGCGTGCGGGCTGGAGCCCGAGGCGCTGATGAACCCGGTGCTGCTGAAGCCGACCGGGGAGCGCACGAGCCAGGTCGTCCTGCTCGGGCGCCCCTACGGGACGGCCGGTGCGCGCGACTACCGCCGCCTGCGCGCGGAGCTGCGCGACGCGGTCCTCGACAGCCTCGCGACGCTCCGCTCCCGGTTCGACGCGGTCGTCTGCGAGGGCGCGGGCAGCCCGGCGGAGGTGAACCTCCGCGAGGGGGACTTCGTGAACATGGGCCTCGCGCGCGCCGCGGGCCTCCCGGCGATCGTCGTCGGGGACATCGATCGCGGCGGCGTCCTCGCCGCCCACTACGGGACGATCGCGCTGCTGGAGCCCGCCGACCAGGCGCACATCGCCGGGACGGTCATCAACAAGTTCCGCGGCGACCCCGGCCTCCTGGAGCCGGGCGTGCGGCGGCTCGAGGAGCTCACCGGCCGACCGGTGCTCGGCGTCGTGCCGTGGGCGGACGGTCTCGAGCTCGACGCCGAGGACGGCCTGGCGCTGCGGAGCTTCGACCGCGGCGCGAGCACGGCCGACCCGCTCCGGGTCGCCGTCGTCGGGCTGCGGCGGATCTCGAACTTCACCGACCTCGACGCGCTCGCGATCGAGCCGGACGTCGACCTGCGGCTCACTCGCGACCCCGACGCGATCCGGGACGCCGACCTCGTCGTCCTGCCCGGCAGCAAGGCGACCGTCGACGACCTCGCCGACCTGCGCGCCGCGGGGCTGGACCGCGCGCTCGCCGAGCGCGTCGCCGCGGGCCGACCGGTGCTCGGCGTCTGCGGCGGCTACCAGATGCTCGGCGCCGCGATCGAGGACGCGGGCGTCGAGACCGGGACGGGCACCGTTCCCGGGCTCGGGCTGCTGCCGGTCCGCACGACGATGCACGCCGAGAAGATCACCCGCCGCCGGACCGGGGCGCTCGCGCTCGACGACGCGGGCGGGCTCACCGGCGCTCGCGCGGGCGCGGCGGCCGCCGCGCGGGGCGACGCCGGTCTCGCGGGCACGGCCCCCACGACGCAGGACGGCGCCGGTCTCGCCGGCGCGGCCCCGCCGCGGGAGCCCGGCGACGGCGCACCGGGACCGACCGCGCCCCGGGGGATGCGGAACGGCGCCGGAGCGGTTCCGGCCGGTGGGTACGAGATCCGCCACGGGCGCGTCGTCCGGCACGGCGGCGCGCCGCTCGTCGTCGGGGACCCCGTGGCCCTCGCCGCGGAGGAGGCGCCGGGGGACGTCCGCGACGAGGGGTGCGTGGTCGGCGTCGTCGCGGGCACCTCGTGGCACGGCCTGCTCGAGCACGACGAGGCCCGGCACGCGCTCCTGCGCTGGGCCGCGGCGCACCGGGGACGGCCGTTCGCGCCCGGCACGGCGCGGTTCGCCGACGTCCGCGAGCGGCGCCTGGACCAGCTCGGCGACCTCGTCGCCGAGCACCTCGACACCGCCGCGCTCCGCCGCCTGCTCGACGAGGGCGTCCCGCCGGGGCTGCCGACGCTCGCCTGCGGCCCGCTGACGCAGGGCCGCTCCCCGGAGGGCGTGGGGTCGTGACGGTCACGCGGAGTCGTGGCGGTCACGCGGAGTCGTGGCGGTCACGCGGAGTCGTGGCGGTCACGCGCCGGCGCGCGAGGAGGCCGGCCGCCCCGCCTGCGAGGCGTCCCGGGCCGTCGCGGAGAGCGGACCGCGGAAACGGCCTCGGCGTCTGGATCCTGCCTCGCCATGGGGTCGTTCGGGCGGCCCGGCGCGGCGAACCTCCCCCGCGCAGACGACGGTGCGGGCACGGAGGAGGTTCCGCACCCCACGACGCGTGCGCGAACCCCGGCACAGCCCCGGCGATCCACGCGCGCCCGACGCCGCACAGGCACACCCCGAGCGGGGACACGCAGTCGCGCAGCCCCGGTCCATGCGAGGCAGGACCCCGCGAGGGGCGGGACGACCACCTCCACGCGAGCGAGCGCCGATCGAAGGACGGGCCGACCGGTTCCACGCGAGGAAGGACCGCGCGACGCGCTGCCGCTCGCGACGGCCGCGGCGACCCCAGGAGGCGGCGTCCTCCGCACGAGGGCCCGCAGATGCCCCGGATCGACGCAGCCGTCCTCCCGATCGGGGATGGTTCCCGTCGATGCGCGCGCTGATCGTCGGGGCCGGGGAGGTCGGCTGGTACCTCGCCGGGCGCCTCGCCCGGGAGGAGCACGAGGTCGTCGTGCTCGATCGCGATCCCGATCTGCTCCTGCGCCGCTCGCGTGCGGGGCTCGACGTGCGCGTCGAGAAGGCCGACGCCACGAGTCCGCGCGGGCTGCGGGAGCACCTCGCCGGCGGCGTCGACCTGTTCGTGGCCGTGACGGCCAGCGACGCGTCGAACCTCCTCGCCTGCCTCCTCGCCCGCGAGCACCACCCCGCCGACCAGCCCCCGCCCCGGACGATGGCCCGCGTGCGGGACGCCGGCTACTACGCGCCGAACGCCGAGACCGCCGAGGGGACCCTCGGCATCGACCTGCTCGTCTCGCCGGAGCTCGCCGCCGTCGGCGACCTCTTCTCGACGCTGCGGGTCCGGGGGGCCGTCCGCGTGGAGAGCTTCGCCGGCGGCAAGCTCTCGCTCGCGGAGTGCCTCGTGACCGAGGGCTCGCCCGCGGCCCATCGCTCGCTCCCCACCCGCCCGCACGCGACCCGCTCGAAGGTCGCCGCGCTGCTGCGCGACGGCCGCGTCCACCTGGCGACGAAGGACACCACGCCGCTGCCCGGCGACCACCTCGTGCTCTGCGCGCCGCGCGACCAGCTCAAGGCCGCGTGCCGGGAGATCGACCCGACCGCGGGGCCGATCAACCGGGTGGCGATCTTCGGCGCCGGGCAGATCGGCGTGCCGCTCGCCGCGCGCCTCGCCGCCGCCGGGCGCGAGGTGATCGTGCTCGAGCCCGACGAGCACCGCGCGCGCGACGCCGCCGAGACGCTGAGCCACCGCTCGATCGAGGTCGTCTGGGAGGAGGGCGCCTCCGAGGCGTCGATGCGCGAGGCCGGCGTGGACACCTGCGACGCGTTCGTCTCGTGCGCCAGCGACGACCGCACGACGCTCCTCGCCTGCACCCACGCCGACCGCCTGGAGCTCGGGCTCGTGCTGGCGGTCCTCTCGCGCGAGGAGTTCGCACCGCTGGCCGAGGCGCTCGGCGTCGACGGCACGGTCGCCCCGCGCCTGGCCGCCGCCGAGCGGATCCTGCAGACCTCGCGCGGCGGCGGTGCCCGCAAGAGCACGCTGCTGGCCGACGGGCTCGAGGCGATCGAGTACACGATCGCCGCCGACAACCCGCTCGCCGGCCGCCCGATCGTCGGGGCCTTCCCGCGCGAGACGCTCCTCACGGCCATCGTCCGCGACGGCGAGGTGAAGCTCCCGCGGGAGCTCGAGCGGCTGCAGGTCGGCGACGAGGCGCTCGTGCTGGCCGTCGGCCAGGGCGCGACGCGACTCGGAACGGCGCTCGGCGCGTGAGCAAGGGCCGCGACGCCGACGAGGTGGCGCGGGCGCGCACGACGCGCCGGCGCCGGACCGGCCGGCAGCGGCGCCGCAGCGCGCCGATCGGCTCGCGCTTCGGTCCGCTGACCCGTCGCGCGCTCACCGCCGGCATGGTCGCGATGACCGCGGCCGGCGCGATCTGCACCGCCACCGCGGTCGTCGGCGACGGCGAGGCGGTCGGCGCCTTCGCGATCACCACCGGCGTGGCGCTGCTGGCCGCGCTCCTCCTGCGCCGCACCTGGGCCAAGCGGGCGATGCCGACCCCGACGGGTCGGGACGGGCTGATGGCCGCCGGCCTGACCTGGGTCGTCACGAGCCTCTTCGCCGCCGTCCCGCTGCTGCTCTCCGACGCCACGCCCCGGCTGGCCCAGGCGATCTTCGAGGGCACGAGCGGCATCACCACGACCGGCGCCACGGCGATCGCCGACGTCGACGGACAGGCGCACGCCGTCCTGCTCTGGCGCTCGCTCACGCACTGGATCGGCGGGATCGGCATCGTCGTCCTGCTCGTGGCGATCGCCCCGGCGGCGGGCGGCGCCGCGCGTCGCGTCCTGCTCGGCGAGACGAGCCGCGCGACCGAGGAGACCGTGGCGCCGCAGATGCGCGAGACCGCGCGGATCACCGCGCAGCTCTACCTGGCGGCGACGAGCATCGCCCTGCTCGTCCTGCTCGCCGTCGGGCTGACGCCGTGGGAGGCCGTGAACCACGCGATGTCGATCGTGTCCTCCGGCGGGTTCTCGACCCGCACGGCGTCGGCGGGCGGGTTCGACTCGCCGCCGGTCGAGGTCGCGATGCTCGTCCTGATGATCGCCGCCGGCGTCTCCTACGTCGTCTGGTGGCGCCTCGTGCTGCGCCGCGGCCTGGGTCAGCACGCCGCCGAGCTGCGCGCCTACCTGCTGTTCCTCGTCGCGATGGGCGTCCTGCTGACCGTCGCGGCCACCGGCAAGGACGCCCCGCACTCCGTCCTGGCGGGGCTCTTCACCTCCGCGTCGCTCGTGACCGGGACCGGGTTCACGACCCAGGACCCGGACACCTGGGGCGAGGAGGCCCGGCTGATCGTGCTCATCGCGATGGTCTCCGGCGGGATGGTCGGCTCGACGACCGGCGGCTTCAAGGTGCGGCGGTGGATGACGCTGTTCGGGGGCGTCCGGGCGGAGATCCAGCGGCAGATCGCACCGCAGCGGATCGTCGTCGTGCGGATCGGCGGCAAGCCGGTGAACGAGGACACCGTGCGCGCCGCCTACGGCTTCATGGCCGTCGCCTTCATCGCCCTCGTCGGCGGCGCCGCCCTGCTGGCGGCCAACGGCTTCGACCTGCTCTCGGCGTTCTCGGGCGCCGCGGCCTGCCTCTTCAACGTCGGGCCGGCGCTCGGCGAGCTCGGCGGGGTGGAGTCCTACGCCGAGGTCCCCGACTCCGGCCTGCTCGGGCTGAGCTTCCTCATGCTCCTCGGCCGCCTCGAGCTCTTCACGGTCCTCGCGCTGTTCACGCGCGGTCTCTGGCGCGCCCGCTGAGGGCCGCTGCGGCGGTCCGCCGACGGCCGGCCCGCCGCTCGCGGCCGCCGGTCTCGGCCGGGTCCTCGCAGGCGCGCGGCCGTCGCGGCCCGCGCATCGCCGCCGCCGCGACCGGCAGCTCGCCCGTGACGCCGGGCGTCCGGCCCACGCGGGGCAGCGCGCCCGTGACGGCCGGCCGGGTCGCGGCGCCGGCGACCGGCAGCGGCGCCCGACGATCGACGACCACCGGCAGCTCGCCGGTCACCGCCGCATCGGCCGGCTCGGCCGCGACCGTGGTGGGGGCGACGCCCGCCCGACCGGTCGCGATGCCGGCGCGTCGGTAGGCGACCCAGGCTCCGGCGGCCGCGACGAGCGCCGCGGCGCCGCCGAGCGCCATGCCGGCCCGCGGCCCGACCGCGCCGGAGAGCCAGCCGACGAGGGGCGCGCCGATCGGGGTCGAGCCGAGGAACACGAGCGAGTAGAGCCCCATCACCCGCCCGCGCATCTCCGGCGCCACGTCGAGCTGCAGCGTCGAGTTCACGCCGGCGGAGAACGTCACCGACGCGACGCCGAGCAGGACGAGCGGCACGAGCTGCAGCGGCAGGCTCGGCGCCCCGGCGGCGAGCAGCTGGAAGACGCCGAAGAGGGCCGCGGCGACGACGAGCAGCCGCGGGCTGACCGTCGCGCGCGAGCCGGCCGCGAGCGCGCCGGCGATCGAGCCGAGGGCCATCGTCATCGTCAGGAGCGTGAACGTCGTCGCGGTGCCCTGCCACGTGTCGTGGGCCAGGAGCGGCAGGACGACCTGGAAGTTGAAGGACAGCAGCCCGACGAGCGCCATCATCCCCAGCGGGATGCGCAGGGCCGGGGTGCGCGCGACGTAGCGCACGCCCTCGCGCAGCGCGCCGGGGCGGCGCGCCGCCCGCGGCGCCCGGTGCAGCTCGTCGGGGTCGATCCGCCACAGGGCGACGAGCATCGCGACGAACGTCAGCGCGTCGAGCACGAAGCACCAGGCGATCCCGACGAGCGCGATCGTCGCGCCGGCGATGGCCGGGCCGACGATCCGCGCCGCCTGGATCACGACGCTGTTCAGCGCCACCGCGTTGACGACCCGCTCCGGGCCGACGAGCTCGATCGGCAGCGACTGGCGCGCCGGGTTGTCGATCGCCATCGCCGCGCCCCGCACGAGCACCATCGCGTAGACGAGCAGCGGCGTCACGACGCCGAGCGCCGTCGTCGCCGCCAGCACGATCGCCGGCGCCGCCAGGGCCGCCTGGGTGCCGAGGAGCAGCCGCCGCTTGTCCACGCGGTCGGCCAGCAGCCCACCCCACGCCCCGAGGAGCATGAGCGGCAGGAACTGCAGGGCGACGGTCAGACCGACGGCGAGGCCGTCGCCGGTGAGCTGGACCATGAGCCACATCGTGGCGACGTTCTGGATCCAGTTGCCGGAGACGGAGACGACCTGGCCGCCGAAGTACCGGCGGTAGTTCGGGACCTCGAGGGCGGCGAAGGTGCGGTGCAGGGCGGCGGTCACGTGGTGGCGGGCTCCTCGGCGGGGGACGGGGCGGACGCCGGCGCGGGCGCGGCGTCCTCGAGCAGGCGATCCAGGAGCCCGGCGGCGCGCTCGAGCAGCTCGCGGTCCTCGGGGCTCAGCGCGGCGACCCGCTCGGCGAGGAACGCGGCCTTCCGCGAGCGGGCCTCCTCCAGCCGCGCCCGCCCCGCCGGGGTGATCGTCACCCGGCAGGACCGGCGATCGTCCGGGTCGGGCGCGCGCCGGACGAGGCCCTCGTCCTCGAGCTTCGCGACGATCCGCGTCGCCGACGGGCGGCGGATCCGCTCGCGGTCGGCGAGCGCGCTGGGGGTCAGCGGCCCGTGGTGCTCGACGGTCGCCAGCGCGGCGGTGAGGGTGGGGCCGAGCCCGGAGCCCGCCTCCTGCCGCAGCCGGCGCGCGAGCCGGGCGACCGTCAGGCGCAGGTGCCCGGCGAGGCGCTCGGGCGCGGCGGTATCGGAGGATATGGTTCGCACTGGTAATTACCTTAGCAAACCTTCTGCCGCCCGCGCGTGCGGTGCGACACGCCCGCCGGCGCACGGGGGCCTCCGCTGCTTCCCGCCCGCGTCAGCGGCCCTCGCGCGCCTCGAGCAGGTCGCGGTCGACGTCGAACCGCTCCGGGTCGGCGGCCTCCCACCAGGTCGCCCACGGGCCCGGCGGCTCGGTCAGCAGCTCGCCGTCGCGCAGCCAGTGGAAGAGCTCGCCGTACTGCTGCGAGTGGGCCGCGTCGATCCGGCGGCGCAGCTGGGAGCGGCGCAGCTGCGACGGCTCGGCGCACCCCATCGCGGCGGAGATCCGCAGGGCGCTGCGCACCGTCGCGTCCTGGAACCGCGCGACCCGCGGCGCCTTGTCGGACGGCACGAGCGAGCGCGACCGCTTGGGATCCTGCGTCGCGACCCCGGACGGGCAGGTGTTCGCGTGGCAGCGGACGGCCTGGATGCAGCCGACGGCGAACATCATCGCCCGCGCGCTGTTCGTGAAGTCCGCGCCCTGCACGATCCGCTTGACGATGTCGGCGCCCGTCGCGATCTTGCCGCTGGCCCCGACGCGGACGCGGTCGCGCAGGCCGCAGCCGACGAGCGCGTTGTGGACGAACAGCAGGCCCTCGGTCAGCGGCAGGCCGACGTGGTCCTCGAACTCCAGCGGCGCGGCGCCCGTGCCGCCCTCGGCGCCGTCGACGATGACGAAGTCGGGCGCGGTGCCCTCGTCGAGCATCGCCTTGCAGACCGCGAGGAACTGCACGCGCGACCCGACGCAGAGCTTGAAGCCGACGGGCTTGCCGCCGCTGAGCTCGCGCATCCGCACGAGGAACCGGACGAGCTCCCGCGGGGTCGCGTAGACCCGGTGCCCGGGCGGCGAGACGCACGTGACGCCCGCCGGCACCTCGCGCGCGGCGGCGATCTCGGCGGTGACCTTCGGCCCCGGCAGGACGCCGCCGATCCCGGGCTTGGCGCCCTGCGAGATCTTCAGCGAGACCATCTTCACCTGGTCGTCGGCCGCCTGCTCGGCGAACCGCTCCGGGTCGAAGTCGCCGTCGGGCGTGCGGCAGCCGAAGTACCCGGTGCCGACCTCCCAGACGAGATCGCCGCCGGGCTCGCGGTGGTACCGCGAGATCCCGCCCTCGCCCGTGTCGTGGGCGAACCCGCCGAGCCGCGCGCCCTCGTTCAGCGCCCGGATCGCGTTGCCCGACAGCGCGCCGAAGCTCATCGCCGAGACGTTCAGCAGCGCCATGTCGTAGGGCCGCGCGCAGTCGGGACCGCCGATCCGGACCCGCGGCGGCGGATCGCCGGGGCCCGGGGGCGCGACGGGCGCCATCGAGTGCACGAGGTACTCCCGCTCGACGCCCTCGAGGTCGAGCTCGGTCCCGAACGGCGACTCGGCCTCGTCGCCCTTGGCCCGCTCGTAGACGATCGAGCGGGTGTCGCGGTCGAACGGCCGCCCCGCGGTGTCGGACTCCACGAAGTACTGCTGGATCTCGGGTCGCAGGTCCTCGGCGACCCACCGCAGGTGGCCGGTCAGCGGGTAGGTCCGCAGCACGGAGTGGCGCCGCTGCAGCAGGTCCCACGCCGCGAGCGCGGTGAGGGCGAGGAGCGGCGCGGCGGCCCACCACCACCCCGCGCCCGACGCGAGCGCCAGCGCGGTCGTGACGAGGGCGAGCAGGGCGACGAGGGCGGCGGGCAGGAAGCGGAGCACGGTGCGGGAGGCCTCCGGTCGGGGGAAGGTCCGAGGAGAGCTTCCCCGGTCCGGGCCCCGACCCCGGCCATCCCGGCGCGTCGCCGCGCCCGATCGACGCGCCGCGACGCGACGCCCGGCCGTCGAGCGGCGCGCCGTCCGGCGGTGGCCGCCCGGTGCCGGGACGCCGCGCCGATCGCCACGGTGATCTGCGCGCGGCTCCGGGGGCCGCCGTCCGTGCGCCGGGCGCGCCTCAGTCGGGCCGGAGCTCCGGCCGGCCGTCGGGCACCGTGAACCGCGCGGCCACGCCGATCGGGGCATCGGGCCGCGAGACGTACGGCAGGTGGCGGAACTCCGCCGTCGCCTGCGCCCGGGTGAGCTCGACGTGGACGTAGCCGCGCCGGCTCTGCTGGAACTTCACCTGCGGGTTGTCGGGCAGCACCGGGCTCGGCGCGTCGGTCGTGCCGTCGCCGCCGGAGGTGATCGAGGTGCCGATGAGCTCGACGGCGACCGGGGTCGACGCGGGATCGCGGACGTCGCGGTTGACCTGGCAGGCCCACGAGGCGTGGACGTCGCCCGTGACGACGAGCGGGTTGCGCACGCGTCGGTCCGTCAGGCCCTGCAGGAAGCGGTCCCGCGCGACCGGGTAGCCGGCCCAGCCGTCCATGTAGAGCTTCTGCCCGGGACCGGCCTGCTGGTCGATCGCCGTCAGCGGGATCTGGTTGCCGATGACGTTCCAGCGCGCGCCGGACCGCTCGAGCGCCCCGAGGACGCGGCGCTCCTGGTCGGCGCCGAGGAACGTCCGGCCCGGGTCGTCCCAGCCGGCGCACGGCTCCTTGTTGCCGTCGCCGCACGCCTGGTCGGCGCGGTACTGGCGGGTGTCGAGCATCGTGAACTGCGCGAGGTCGCCGTAGGGCAGCGTCCGGTCCAGGAGCAGGTTCGGTCCCCGGTTGCGGCTGCGCCGGCGCAGCGGCATGTGCTCGTAGTAGGCGCGGTAGGCCGCGGCCCGCCGCGTCGCGAAGGCGTCCTCGGGATCGTCGTCCTGGCTGACGAGGCCGGCGTAGTTGTTGTCGACCTCGTGGTCGTCCCAGATGACGACGAACGGGTGCGCGGCGTGCGCGGCCCGCAGGTCCGGGTCCGAGCGGTACTGCGCGAGGCGACGCCGGTAGTCGAAGAGCGAGGTGATCTCGCGCCCGACGTGCTGGCGGGGCTGGGTCGGGGCGCCCGGGCCGCCCTCGTAGATGTAGTCGCCGAGGTGCAGCACGAGGTCGAGGTCCTGGCGGGCCACGTCCTTCCAGGCGGTGTAGTAGCCGGCCTCGAGGTGCTGGCAGCTGGCGAACGCGAAGCGCAGCGCGTCGGGCGAGGCGCCGAACGCCGGCGCGGTGCGGGTGCGGCCGACCGGGCTGATGTCGAGGCTCGCCGCGGTGCCGACCGCGAAGCGGTACCAGTACTCGCGCTGCGGCCGCAGGCCGTCGAGCTCGACGTGGACGCTGTGGGCGGCCTGGCGGTCGGCGACGGTCGCCCCGGTCCGCACGACCTTGCGGAAGGCCTCGTCCTCGGCGACCTCCCAGCGGACGCGGACGCGGTCGGGGCCGATCCGCTCGACGCCGAGCGCGTCGGTGGCCAGCCGGGTCCACAGCACGACGCCGTCCGGCGACGGATCGCCGGACGCGACGCCGAGCGCCCACGGCGTCGACGGGAGCGCGACGCGCGTGCGGGCGAAGGCCTGGGAGAGCGGGAAGCCGGTCGCGGCGGCGGCACCGGCGCCGGCGAGGCCGGAGCGCAGCAGGGATCGACGGGTCAGGGTCGACACGGTGGACCTCCTCATCGGGGGATCGCGGGCGGGTCGACGGCCGGGAGGACCGCGTGGGGGGCGACCCGCCCCGGGGGAACGGGCCGATCGAACCACCGGCGGGCGGGTCGCGTGTGACCGCCCGGTGATCGTCGTCCGGGTCTACGGGGCGGGCAGCGGGCCGCGGAGGAACGCGAGGAACGGCGCGACCCGGACGAACACCTCGGGGTCCCCGCGGTCGGTGCCGCACGCCAGCCCCCACGAGTCGACGCCGACGATGCGCCATCCGCCGCGGTCGCGTCGCAGCAGCGGCGCGCCGCTGTCCCCGAAGCAGCCCGAGGCGAACGGCGGACCGGTCCGGCCCCGCGTGCAGAGCATGTGCGCCCGCAGCTGGGAGCCCTGCTCGGCGTCGCGGCGGCGCAGCGCGCGGCGGCAGGTGGTGTTCGACAGGGACACGACGTCGGCGGCGCGCAACGTGCCGAAGATCGGGCGCGACGGAGCGGTCGTGCCGTAGCCGGCCAGGCGCAGCCGCTCGCCCTGGCGGACGACCCGCTCGTCGAGCTCGAGGGGCGCGACGCCGACCACCGGCCGGTCGAGCTGGGCGAGGGCGAGGTCGTTCAGCGGCTCGGCGGGGACGCGCCCGGCCTGGTAGCGGTAGCCGGGCGCGGTGACGATCCGCGTGACGACGTACCGGGCGCCGCCCGCGGCCCGGCCGGCGAACCGCACGCCGAACCCCGCCCGCAGCTGGTCGGCGCAGTGGCCGGCGGTGAGGACGCGATCCGGCGCGATGAGCGCCCCGGAGCACGTGCCGTCGAGCGCCACGACCTGCGGGTAGGCCTCGGGCGCCACGCGCCGCCCGTCGATCACCGCGCCCGCGGGCGCCGCAGCGACCAGCGCGAGCAGGAGCGTGAGGGCGGCGCCGGTCGCCGTGCGACCGGGCCGCATGGCGCGAGGGTAGCGGTCGGCGACCGACGCTCGCCCCGGTCCCGGCGCGGGCACCGGACGACCGCCGGGGAGCCGTCCCCGGGAGCGCCTCCCGACCGGCGACGGCGGGGCTCCCGAGTCGCCGGCGACTCGCTAGCGCTCGTCGTCTTCGCCGCGCGGGAGCAGCCCGTGCCGCACCAGGTCGGTCGCCGCGGTCAGCAGCCGGCGCAGCTCCTCGGGCTCCCGGCGCAGCCGGTCCGGGCGCCACCCGAGGCCGATGATCCCGTTCCACGCCGCCCAGAGCGCCGTCGCCACGAGCTCGGGATCGACGTCGCGGAGCGTGCCGCGGGCGACGCCCTCGCGGATCGCGGCCACGAGCCGATCGTTCTGCTCCGCGACGCGGTCGGCGAGCAGGGCGGCGACCTCGCGCCCGGCGGGATAGCGCCCGGGCTCGGGCGGCGCGGCGAGCAGGCGGAAGTGCTCGGGGTGCTGGAGGTAGAAGGCGAGGTACTCCTGCGCCGCGGCCTCGATCTGGTCGACGGGTCCGGCGTCCGCGTCGTAGGCGCGGTCCATGTGCGCGCGGTCGGCGTCCAGCGCCTGCTCGACGACCGCGGCGTAGAGCCCGGCCTTCGACCCGAAGTGGTTGTAGATCGATCCGACGGCCACCCCGGCACGGGCGGCGATCTCCTCGACGGTGACCTCGTCGAGCGTCCTCCCCTCGAACGCGTCGCGCGCCGCGGCGCGGAGGGCGTCGATCGTCCGGCGGCGGCGCGGATCCATCGTGCAAGCATTGCAAGAAGTCCGGCGGGACAGTACGCTCCGGCGACTTCTTGCAACCGTTGCACGAGAGGAAGCCATGCCGGCCACGACCGACCGACCCGCGCCCCGGCGCCCGACCGACGCCCACGCGTTCCTCGCCGAGGCCGAGCGCCTGACGAACGCCCACGACGCGGTCGGCGCCGCCGCGATCTACGCCGCCGATGCCGTCCTGGAGCTCGTCACGGACGGCGCGCGCGAGGACCATCGCGGCGCTGCCGCGATCCGGCGCGCGTGGCAGGTGACGCTGGGAGCCGGGGCGCGGCGCGGGTTCCGGGTGCGCAAGACGCTCGTGGCCGCCGACGACGACGTGATCGTGAACCGCTGGGAGGGGACGATCGGTCGCAGCGACCGCGTTCGCGGGATGGAGAGCTGGCGCTTCGACGACAGCGGCCGCGTCGTGGAGCACCACGCCTGGACCTTCCTCGACGTGCGGCCGGCGACCGGCCTCGTCGCGCGCCTGCGGCTCGCCGCGACCGCGCCGCGGACCGCCGTCGCGTTCCTGCGGGCCGAGCGGGCGGCGGCCTGAGATGTCGTGCTCCGAGCGCCTCGGCGCGCGCCGTCACGTCACGATCCCGCAGGGCCGGATCGAGCTCCGCGAGCGGGGCCCCCAGGACGGGATCCCGCTCGTGTTCGTGCACGGCGGCCTGGCGAACGGCGACCTCTGGCGCGATGTCGTGCCTCCGCTGGCGCAGACCGGTCGCTACCGCTGCATCACGCCCGACTGGCCGCTGGGGTCCCATGCCGAGCCGCTGCGCGCGGGAGCCGACGTCACGCCGCCCGGGCAGGCGGAGATCGTCGTCGCCGTCCTCGACGCGCTCGACCTGGACCGCGTGGTGCTCGTGGCCAACGACGCCGGCGGGGCCATCAGCCAGCTCGTCCTCGCACGGCACCCCGATCGCGTGGATCGGGTCGTGCTGACGTCGTGCGACAACCACCGCGCCTTCCCGCCGCGGTACCTCAAGCCGGTCCGCTGGCTGACCATCGTCCCCGGGCTGGCGCACCCGATCGCGCGGCTCTTCGGGTGGGGACCCGTGCGGCGGATCTTCTTCTGGTCGGTCGCGTCCCGACCGCTGCCGCCCGAGATCACCTCCTCCTACCTGGACCCGATGCGGCGCTCGCGCGCGGTGCGCGACGAGCTCGTCCGCTTCTTCCGCGACGTCCGACCCGCGCACACGACGGGCGCGCTGCCCGGCCTGCGCCGCTTCCCCCGCCCCGCGCTGGTCGTCTGGGGCGGCCAGGACTGGTGGTTCTCCCGCGGCGGCGGTCGCCGGCTCGCGGCGACGCTCCCCGACGCGCGCTTCCTCGTGCTGGACGGCGCCCGGACGTTCGTCCCCGAGGACGCGCCGGCCGAGCTGGCCCGCCTCGTCGACGGGTTCCTGCGGGAGACCGCACCCGACGGGGAGGACGTCCCGGCGGCGCCCACCGCGGTCCCGACCGGCTGACCGCGGCCCGCACGCGCCCGGCCGGTTCCGCGTGGCCACGCGGAACCGGCCGCGCGGACCTCGCTGCCGCCCGTCCAGGCGCCGCGCCGGGGCGCACGGCGGTCACCGGCGTCGCGTCCCTACCCTTCCTGGTCGCATGCCGGCCGTTCGAGAAGACCTGCGCACCGTCGCGATCGTCGCCCACGTCGACCACGGGAAGACGACGCTCGTCGACGCGATGCTGCGCCAGTCCGGCGCCCTGCAGCGCGGCGAGGACACCGAGCGGATCATGGACTCCGACGACCAGGAGCGCGAGCGGGGCATCACGATCCTCGCCAAGCACACGGTCATCCGCTGGAAGGACACGACGGTCACGATCGTCGACACCCCCGGCCACGCCGACTTCGGCGGCGAGGTCGAGCGCGGCCTGGCGCTCGTGGACGGCGTCGTGCTGCTCGTCGACGCGGCGGAGGGCCCCCTCCCCCAGACGCGCTTCGTGCTGCGCAAGGCGCTCGAGGGCCGGCTGCCGGTGATCCTCGTCGTGAACAAGGTCGACCGTCCCGACGCCCGCGTCGCGGAGGTCGTGTCCGAGGTCGAGGAGCTGTTCCTCGAGCTCGACGCCGACGACGACCAGCTCGAGTTCCCCGTCTACTACGCGATCGGCCGCGACGGCCGCGCGGGCATCCGTCCCGACGAGCTGGGCGACGACCTCTCCGAGCTGCTGGACGGGATCCTCCACGCGATCCCGGCGCCGACGCACGACCCGGAGCACCCGCTCCAGGCGCAGGTCGGCAACCTCGACGCGTCGCCCTACCTCGGGCGCCTGGCGATCTCGAAGATCAAGCACGGCACGCTGCGGCGCGGCCAGCAGGTGATGTGGGTCAAGCGGGACGGCACGCAGGTGAAGGCGAAGGTCGGCGAGCTCTTCACGACCCAGGGCCTCGAGCGCGTGCCCGCCGAGGAGGTCGGGCCGGGCGAGATCGCGGCCATCGCCGGCTTCCCGGACATCATGCTCGGCGACACGCTGACCGACGTCGAGGACCCCCGGCCGCTGCCGCCGATCGTCGTCGACGAGCCGTCGCTGGCCATGACGCTCGGCGTGAACACCTCGCCGCTGGCCGGCCGCGACGGCGACAAGCTCACCGCCCGGATGATCGAGGCGCGCCTGGAGCAGGAGCTCATCGGCAACGTCTCGCTGAAGGTCGAGCCGACCGAGCGCCCCGACACGTGGGAGGTCCACGGCCGCGGCGAGCTGCAGCTCGCGGTGCTCGTGGAGAACATGCGCCGCGAGGGCTTCGAGCTCACCGTCGGCAAGCCCCGCGTGCTCGTGCGCACGACCGAGGACGGCGGCCGCGAGGAGCCCTACGAGGCCGTCACGATCGACACGCCGGAGGAGCACCTCGGCGCGATCACGCAGCTCATGGCCGAGCGCAAGGGCCAGATGCGCAACATGGGCGGCCACGGCACCGGCTGGGTGCGCCTGGACTACCGGATCCCCGCGCGCGGCCTCATCGGCATGCGCACGGAGTTCCTGACCCAGACCCGCGGCGCGGGCATGATGCACTCGATCTTCGACGGCTGGGACGGGTGGGCGGGCGAGATCCGCTCCCGTCAGTCGGGCTCGCTCGTCTGCGACCGCGCGGGCAAGATCACGACCTACGCCGTGATCGCCCTGCAGGACCGCGGCGCGCTCTTCGTCTCCGTCGGCGACGAGGTCTACGAGGGCTCGGTCATCGGCGAGAACAAGCGCGCCGAAGACCTCGACGTGAACGCGGTGCGCGAGCGCAAGGTCACGAACATCCGCTCGTCGACCGCCGAGGAGCTCGTGAAGATCGCCCCGCCGCGCGAGATGACGCTCGACCAGGCGCTCGAGTTCATCGCCGACGACGAGCAGGTCGAGGTCACCCCGAGCTTCGTGCGGCTGCGCAAGGCCGTCCTGAACACGACGGAGCGCCAGAAGCTCGCCAAGCGCAAGGCGCGCGGCGAGGCCCCGACCGCCTGAGACGGCCGGGTCGAACCGGCCGCCCGGCCGCGCCGGTCAGCCCAGGTCGGCGCGCGCGTCGCCGATTCGCTCCTGGAGCGCCTTGCGGTCGTCATCGGGGAGCGTCCGGTCGGCGCGCAGCCGGCGGCGGAGCTCCAGCAGCGCGCCCTCGTCGGGCGCCGCGTCGATCCGCTCCAGGTACTCCTCGACGGTCATCGGGGCGCACCGTACCGCGCCGCGCCGCGTTACGACCGTGCACGCGGAACGACGACCGATCGGCCACGCGTCCGGAGCGCCAGACGGGTTCCGACGCGCCACGTAGGCTGGCGGCCCCCCGCCGTGCCCGACTGCGTCCTCCTCGCTCCCGCGACCGCGATCACCGCGACCGTGACCCTCGCCTCCGACGTGCTGGGGACGACCGCCGGCTGGGCCGGTCCGGACGCCGACCGCGTCGTGGTGGCGTCCGCCGACGGGCAGCCGGCGCGCGGCGGCGACGGGCGCCCGATGGCCGTCGACGCGGCCGCGGACGACCTGCCGCCGGCGGACGTCGTGTGGATCGGCAGCTCGTGGGGCGACCCGGCGCGGCTCCTGGAGGAGAACGCCGCCGCGATCCCGTTCCTGCGCCGCAGCCACGAGCGCGGCGCGACGATCGCCGCCGTCGGCGACGCCCCGTTCCTCCTCGCCGAGGCGGGGATCCTCGACGGCCGGCCCGCGACCGTCTTCCCGCCCCTCGGCGCGGAGCTGCGCCGACGCTACCCGGCCGTCGACGTCCAGGAGCAGCGCCACGTCGTGCTCGCCGGCACCACCTGCACCGCGTCGGGCCTCGCCGCCGCCTGCGACCTGCTCGTCCGGCTCGTCGAGCAGCGGGCCGGGCGCGCCGCGGCGGAGCGGGCCGCCGACGTCCTGTTCGTCGACCTGCGGCGCTCCTACGACGCGGGTCCCTGCGCCTTCGACGCCCAGCGCGCGCACGGCGACGCGCTCGTGGCGCGGATCCAGCGCTGGCTCGAGGAGCACTACGCCGAGCCGATCGAGCTGTGCGAGGTCGCCGACCGGTTCGCGGTCAGCCCGCGCACGCTCACGCGGCGCTTCCGGGCGGCGACGGGCGAGCTGCCCAGCGCGTACCTCCAGCGCCTGCGCGTCGAGATGGCACGCGACCTCCTGCGGCGCACGTCGCTGAGCGTCCGCGACGTCATGCTGCGCGTCGGCTACCGCGACCGCGGCGCGTTCCTCGACGCCTTCCGCCGGCACCTCGGGCACCTGCCCGCGCAGGAGCGCCGGGCCGTCCGCTGAGCCGGCGCGGGGCCGAGCGTCGGCCGCGGGACCCTCGGGCGACGCGCCCCACCCGGACCGCGAGCGTCCGAGCGGGTCCTCTCGCCCGCGGGCTCCAGTGCCAACCACCGCACCACCCTCCGCGCAAGCGGACCGGACGCTCGTCGGAGCGCCGGAACGACCGGTCGATCGTGCCCGTGACCGCCGCGTGAACGCTGTCGGTTCCGCCCGCGATCGTGTCGCGCAGCCCCGCGTTCTGGCGCGTCGCCGTCTGTTTGGCTAGCGCGCAGCGATGGGCGCTCCCCCCACCACCGGCCCGGTCCCGGACCACGGATCAACGACCCCCGGCGACGCCGCGCCGCTCCTCGCCGTCCGTGGTCTCGAGGTCGTCTACGACGACGTCGTCCTCGTCCTCCGTGGCGTGTCGCTCGACGTCCCGCGCGGCGCGATCGTCGCGCTGCTGGGCGCCAACGGCGCGGGCAAGACGACGCTCCTGCGCGCCATCACCGGCCTGCTCGACGTGCACCGCGGCCGGATCACGAAGGGCGAGGTCCTGCTCGACGGCGAGCGGATCTCCGGCCGCCAGCCGCCGGCGATCGTCCGCCGCGGCGTCGCCCAGGTCATGGAGGGCCGGCGGATCTTCGCCGAGATGACCGTCGACGAGAACCTCCGCGCCGGCGGCTTCACCCGCTCGCGCAGCGAGGCCCGCGAAGCCTACGGCCGCGTGATGGACCTCTTCCCGAAGCTCGCCGAGCGCCGTGACCAGACCGCCGGCTACCTCTCCGGCGGCGAGCAGCAGATGGTCGCGATGGGCCGCGCGCTCATGGCGTCGCCGCAGCTCCTCATCCTCGACGAGCCCTCGCTCGGCCTGGCCCCCCGGATCGTGGAGCAGATCCGCGACATCGTCGTGGCGCTCAACGAGCAGGGCACGACCGTCCTGCTCGTCGAGCAGAACGCGACGATGGCGCTCTCGATCGCGACCCGCGGCACCGTGCTGGAGACCGGTCGGGTCGTGAAGGAAGGGGCCGCCGCCGCGCTGCGCGACGACCGCGACATCCAGGAGTTCTACCTCGGCATCGGCGGCACGGCCGACGGCGAGGGCCCCGCGCGGCGGTCGTTCCGCGACGTGAAGTCCTACCGACGGCGCAAGCGGTGGGCGGCATGAGCGTCGCACCGGCCAGCGCGGCGTCGCGGAGCACGGCCGAGCCGCTGCTGGCCCTGCGCGCCGTGACGCTGCGCTTCGGCGGCGTCACCGCGCTGGACGGTGTCGACCTCGAGGTCGCCCCGGGCGAGCTGCACGCGGTCATCGGTCCCAACGGGGCCGGCAAGACCTCGATCTTCAACTGCATCAACGGCGTCTACCGCCCACAGGAGGGCGAGCTGCGCCTCGATGGGCAGGACCTGCGTGGCCTGCGGCCCGCGCGGATCGCGCGGCTCGGCGTCGCCCGGACGTTCCAGAACCTCGGCCTCTTCACCGCGCTGTCGGTCGTCGACAACCTCATGCTCGGTCGCCACCACCTCATGCGGACCGGGTTCCTCACCGGCGCGCTCTGGGTCGGGCGGGCTCGGCGCGAGGAGCTCGAGCACCGCGAGGCCGTCGAGCGGATCGTCGAGCTGCTGGAGCTCGAGGCCCACCGCCACCGGCCCGCGGGACTCCTGCCCTACGGCCTGCAGAAGCGCCTGGAGCTCGGCCGCGCGCTGGCGATGGAGCCGAAGCTCCTCCTCCTCGACGAGCCGGTCGCCGGCATGAACCTCGAGGAGACCGAGGACATGGCGCGCTACCTGCTCGAGATCCGCCGCGAGCTCGACCTGGCGATGCTCCTCGTCGAGCACGAGATGCACCTCGTGATGGACCTCGCCGATCGCGTCACCGCGCTGGACTTCGGCCGGCGGATCGCCACCGGCACGCCGGCCGAGATCCAGGCCGACCCGCGCGTGATCGAGGCGTACCTCGGAGCGGCCGCATGAGCACGACCGGCGACGCCCCGGCCGCCGCGACGTCCACCACCGGGTCCGGCGCGGGCCCGGGCACGCTGCCCGGCCTGCTGCTGCAGCGCGCGACGACGACGCCCGATGCGGTCGCGCTGCGCCAGAAGCACCACGGACTGTGGCGCGAGACGACCTGGGGCGACTACGCCCGGCGCGTGGCGGCCGTCGCGGCCGGCCTCGCACGCCTCGGCGTCGCCGCGGGCGACCGGGTCGCGATCCACGCCGAGAACCGGATCGAGTGGCCGCTCGTCGACCTCGCCGTCCAGGCGCTCGGCGCGATGACCGTCGGCATCTACCCGACCTCGCCCGCCTCCGAGGTCGAGTACCTCCTCGCCCACTCGCGCACGAGCGTCCTCGTGGCCGAGGACGAGGAGCAGCTCGACAAGGCGCTGGAGGTCCGCGACCGGTTGCCCGAGCTGCGCGCGATCGTCGTCGTCGATCCGCGCGGCGTCGACGACGCCGGTCCCGGCGTCCTGCCGTGGTCGGCGCTCGAGGACCCGGGGGCGGACCCGGCGACCGACGGGCCCGCGCTGGCGTCCGCGGTCGCCGCGCTCGACCCCGCCGCCCCGGCGATCGTCGTCTACACCTCGGGCACCACCGGCCCCCCGAAGGGCGCGCTGCTCGGGCACGCGAACCTCGACGCGGCCGGCCGCGTCTTCGCCGAGCTCTACCCCGCGACCCCGCGGGACGAGCTCCTCTCCTACCTGCCCCTCTGCCACGTCGCCGAGCGGCTCCTGTCGGTCGTCGGCAACCTCCACTCGGGCTACGTCGTGAGCTTCGGCGAGGGCGGCGAGGCGTTCGTCGAGGACCTCCGCGAGGTCCAGCCGACGTTCTTCCTCGGTGTGCCGCGCGTCTGGGAGAAGCTCCACGCGGGGATCGAGACCCGGATCGCCGACAGCTCGTGGCTCAAGCGCACGCTCTACGGGCGCCTGACCGCCGTCCGCGACCGCGCCGCGGCGCGGCGCCGGACGGGGCGCAGCGGGCCCGCCGACCGGGTCCGGGAGCTCGTCGCGGAGGCGCTCGTGCACCGCGCGCTGCGCGACCGGCTCGGCCTGCGCCGCGTCCGCCACGCCCTCTCCGGCGCGGCGCCGATCTCGCCCCGGATCCTCGAGGCGCTGTGGGCGATCGGGATCCCGGTCCGCGAGGCGTACGGTCAGACGGAGAACACCGCGATCGCGACGAGCACCCCGGCCGGCGACGTCCGGATCGGCACCGTCGGCGTCGCCTGCCCCGGCGGCGAGGTGCGGATCGCCGAGGACGGCGAGATCCTCACCCGCTCCGACGGCGTCTTCCTCGGCTACCTCGACGACCCCGAGGCCACGCGCGCCGCGGTCGACGCACAGGGCTGGCTGCACACCGGCGACGTCGGCGAGCTGGACGCCGACGGCCACCTCCGGATCACCGACCGCAAGAAGGACATCATCATCACGGCGGGCGGCAAGAACGTCTCGCCGTCGGAGGTCGAGAACCGGCTCAAGGTCTCGCCGTTCGTGCGCGAGGCGATCGTCGTCGGGGACCGGCGGAAGTTCCTCGTCGCGCTGATCGGGATCGAGCAGGACACCGTCGGCGACTGGGCCGGCCGTCACGGCGTCTCCTACACGACGTACGCCGACCTCTCGCGTCGACCCGAGGTCCGCGCGTTGCTGCAGGGCGTCGTCGACGAGGCCAACGGCGACCTCGCCCAGGTCGAGCAGGTGAAGCGCTTCGCGCTCCTGGACAAGGAGCTCGACCACGAGGACGGCGAGCTGACCGCCACGCAGAAGGTCCGCCGCGCGGCGATCGAGCGGCGCTTCGCCGACCTCATCGAGGAGCTCTACGCCGGGAGCGCGGCATGAGCGAGTTCGTCGAGCTCGCGTTCGCCGGTCTCGCGCTCGGCGCCCGCTACGCCCTGGTCGCGCTCGGGTTCGTCGTGATCTTCCGCGCGACCGGCGTCATCAACTTCGCCCAGGGCGGCCTGCTCGTCGTGGGCGCGTACCTCACCTACGCGTTCCTCGAGGGCCCCGGCCTGCCCTTCGCGCTCGCGGTCGTCGCCGCGATGGCGTGCGCCGCCGCGCTCGGGGCCGGGGTGGAGCGGGTCGCGCTGCGGCCGCTCGTGGGCCGGCCGGTCTACGCGGCGATCATGGTCACCGTCGGCCTGCTCTTCGTGCTCGAACAGACGGTTACGACGATCTGGGGGCCGGACAACAAGACCCTCGGCGACCCGTGGGGCCTGGACACCGTCGAGGCGGGCGGTGTCGTCATGGCGGTGAAGGACCTCTGGACGCTCGGCCTCGCGGCCGCCGCGCTTGCCGCGTTCTTCGCGTTCCTCCGCTGGTCGACGCTCGGCGTCGCCATGCGGGCGACCGCGGCCGATCCCGAGGCCGCGCTCGCGCAGGGCATCAGCGCGGGGCGCATCACCGCGATCTCGTGGGCGATCGCGGCGGCGCTGGCGACGGTGGCCGGCGTGACCTTCGCCGCCGGGTCCGACGCGCTCGTCCCGAGCCTCGGCACCGTCGCGCTCGTCGCGTTCCCCGCGATGATCCTCGGCGGGATGGACTCGCCGGGCGGCGCCGTCGTCGGCGGGCTCGTCATCGGCCTCGTCCAGTCGCTCACCGCCGGCTACCAGCAGGACGTCCTGCCGTGGGCGGGCGAGAACGTGTCCACGGTCATGCCGTTCGTGGTGATGATCCTCATCCTGCTCGTCCGGCCCTACGGGCTGTTCGGCACCCGGGAGGTCCGCCGGATCTGATGCTGCGCCGCGGCGGACCCTCGAGCACGATGCACCGGCGGCGCGCCGACGCGGTGCGGCTGTGGCGCACCCCCTGGTCGCGGTTCGGGCTCGGCCTGCTCGTCCTCGCCTGGATCCTCGTCCCGCAGGTCGTCACCGACGACTTCTGGCTCACCGTCCTGAACTACGCGGGGATCTCGGCGATCGCCGCGCTCGGGCTGAACCTCCTGACCGGCTACACCGGCCAGATCTCGCTCGGTCACGCGTTCTTCCTCGGCATCGGCGCCTACGCCGCGGCCGAGGTCACGCGCTCGAGCGACCTGCCGATCCTCCTCTGGCTGCCGCTCGCGACGCTCCTCGCGGGTCTCGTCGGCGCCGCGATCGGGCCGTTCGCGCTGCGCCTGCGCGGGCACTACCTCGTCATCGTGACGCTCGGGCTCGTCTTCATCGGCGAGCACCTCTTCCGCAACCTCAAGGACGTCACCGGGGGCAACTCGGGCACCTCGGTGGCCGCGACGCCGTCGGTCGGCTCGCTGGACTTCGCCGACCTCGACCTGCTCGGCCAGGCGTACTCGCGTCAGCAGGGCTGGTTCTGGCTCATCTGGGCGCTCGTCGCGCTCACCGCCCTGCTGGCGAAGAACATCGTGCGCACGCGACCGGGCCGGGCGATCCAGGCGATCCGCGACCGGGACCTCGCCGCCGAGGTCGTGGGCATCGAGGTCGGGCGGCACAAGATCTGGGTCTTCGCGATCTCGAGCGCGTTCGCCGGCGCCGCGGGCGCGCTCTACGGCTCCTACCAGGAGTTCGTTAGCCCGGACGAGTGGACCCTGTTCCTCTCGATCCAGTACATCGCGATCATCATCGTCGGCGGGATCGGGACGATCTTCGGCACGATCCTCGGGGCGCTCTTCATCGGCGCGCTGCCGTCGATCATCGAGGAGTACTCGCACTCGATCCCCGGGGTCCAGACCGGCCCCGGCGACGACGGCTTCATCAGCGTCTTCGCGCTGAACCAGGCGATCTTCGGCGTCCTGATCGTCGCCTTCCTGCTGCTGGAGCCGCGCGGTCTCGCCGCGATCTGGCTCCGCATCAAGACGTACTTCCGCACCTGGCCGTTCCGCTACTAGCGGGACGCGTCCTCCCACCCGCGGTACGAGCACCAAGGAGAGAGCAGATGGGTCACCGGACACGATGGGGAGCGATCGCCGCCAGCGCGGTGCTCGCCCTCGGCCTCACCGCCTGCGGCGGAGCCGACAACGACGACGAGGGAGGCGGCGGCGACGGCGCGAGCGCCGGTGCGCCGGCCAAGGCGCCCGGCTTCGACGGCACGACGATCAAGCTCGCGACGCTCAGCGCGCAGTCCGGGCCGGTCGCGGTCATCGGCAACCCGCTCGTGGCGGGCAACAAGACGTGGTTCGACCGCCTGAACGCCGAGGGCGGCGTCGCGGGCAAGTACAAGGTCGAGCTCGTCAACGAGGACAACCGCTACGAGGCCGACACGACGGTCCAGCGGTACAACCGCGTGAAGAACGACGTCACCGCGGTCCTCCAGGTCCTCGGCACCGCGCCGACGCTCGCGCTGCTGCCGCAGCTGCGCCGGGACAAGATCGTCGCCGGGCCCGCGTCGCTGGACGGCTTCTGGGTCAAGGAGCCGAACCTCCTGCCGATCGGCGCGCCATACGAGTTCGAGGCCGCCAACGGCCTGGCGCACTACATCGAGGCCGAGGGCAAGGACAAGACGTTCTGCACCTTCACCCAGGACGACGTCTACGGCGAGGCCGCGCTGCGCGGCGTCGACGCCGAGGCGAAGCAGGCCGGCATCCAGGTGGCGACGCGGCAGAAGTTCAAGCTCGCCGACAAGGACGTCACCGGGCAGGTCCAGCGCCTGCGCCGCGCGGGCTGCGACGCCGTCTCGCTCGCCGCCACCCCGACGGACGCCGCGACGATCTGGGGCACGGCCGCCCGGCTGAAGTTCGCCCCGCGGTGGATCGCCCAGGCGCCGGCCTGGACGGGCGCGTTCGCGAAGTCGCCGCTGGCGCCCTACCTCCAGCAGACGACCTGGGTCGTCGCGGAGGGCACCCAGTGGGGGGACGAGAGCGTCCCCGGCATGAAGCAGATGATCGCCGACCAGAAGCAGTACGCGCCGAAGCAGCAGCCGGACATCTACTTCCAGTACGGCTACAACCAGGGTCGCGCGTTCACCGCGCTGCTCGAGAAGGCGGTCGAGAAGGGCGACCTGTCCCGGGACGGGCTGCTGGCCGCGCTGAACGAGCTCGGCGAGGTCGACTACCAGGGCCTCATCGCGCCGTACACGTACGGCGCCGACGGCGACCGGACCCCGTCGCGCAGCAACGCGATCTTCTCGATCGACCCGAAGGCCCCGGGTGGCCTGAAGCTCGAGGCGAAGGACGTCACGTCGCCCGCGGCGCAGGAGATCGAGTTCCAGGCGGCGCCGTAGCGCCCGCTCTCGGGCCGGCGCGGGCTGCTCCCGCGCCGGCCGTCCGCGGCGCCGCCGCACCGGTGCCCGGCACCGGTCGCGTGGCCGCGCCGCCTTCGCGTGCCGCACTCGGCACCCGCCAGACCGGCGGGTGCCGTGGCGCGTTGACGCTCGGTGTGCGCCATCCTTCCCGGCGTGACCGTGACGCTCGCCGTCTCCTTCACCGAGATCCTGCGCGACTTCGGCTACGCCGGCCTCGCCGCGCTGATGCTCGCCGAGACGCTCTTCCCGCCGATCCCCTCGGAGGCGGTCCTGCCGCTGGCGGGCTACCTCGTCGAGCAGGACGACCTGGCGCTGCTGCCGACGCTGCTGGCCGCCACGGCGGGCGCGATGACCGGGGCGATCGTCCTCTACGAGCTCGCCCGCGCCGGCGGGCGGCCGTTCGCGGAGCGGTTCCTGCGCCGCGCCCGGATCGACGTGCGGCGCCTCGACGCCGCGGAGGCGTGGTTCGCGCGCCGCGGCCCGGTCGTCGTGCTCGCGGCGCGCTGCGTGCCGGGCGTGCGCAGCGTCATCGCCCTGCCCGCCGGGGCGCTGCGGATGCCGCGCTGGCAGTACGTCGGCTTCAGCCTCGCCGGCACGCTGCTGTGGAACAGCCTGCTGCTCGGTGCCGGCTACCTCCTCGGCGCGGAGTGGGAGCGCGTCGAGGACGTCATCGCCCCGCTCTCCAAGCCGCTCCTGGCGCTCGTGGTCCTCGGCGCCGCCGGGGCCGGCGTCTGGTGGCTGCGCCGCGCGCGGCGCGCCGACGCGCCCGCGGTCGACTGACCGGCGGCCCCGGGCGCCGCCGGGGCGGGCGACGCTCCGCGGATCAGGCCCGCAGGCCCCGCTCGATGATCGCGCGGCCCTCGTCCAGCGCCCGCCGGACCTCGTCGTCGGTCAGCCGCAGGCGGTCCTGGCGCAGCGAGAGCGCGATGACGCCGTTCCAGGCGCCCCAGAGGAACCGCATGCCGTCCTCGGCGGAGATCGGCCGGGCCTCGCCGGCGTCGACGGCGGCCTGCAGGTCGTTCCCGACCGCGCCGACGAGCCGCTCGACGCGGTCGGCGATCCGGCGCTCGACGTCGGTGGATCCCCCCTCGGCGGTCGGCTCGAGGATCCGCAGCGCGACGAGGCGGAACGCGTCGGGTCGCTCGAGGTGGAAGCGCAGGTACGCCTCCCCCGCGTCGAGCACCCGCTGCAGGGGCGACGCCGCGCCGGGCACGTCGCGCATGTAGCGCTCGTTGACCTCCAGGGCCTCCTCGACGAGCGCGAGGTGCACGCCGTCCTTCGAGCGGAAGTGGAAGTAGACCGAGCCGACGGAGACGTCCGCCCGCGCGGCGATCTCGTCGATCGTCGTGCGAGCGACGCCCTGGGCGAAGAACAGCTCGCGCGACGCCGCGAGGATCGCCTCCGCGGTGCGCGCCTTGCGCCGCTGTCCGCGGGTCGGGGTCGGCTCGTCCACGCCGCGAGTGTACGGCCGGCGCCTCCTGCGCCCCCGGCCCGTTGTTAGAGTAGCGCTCAGTTTCGAGCGCTACTCCAAGGAGGCGGGGATGCCGGACACGATCCGGGCGGCGGCGGTGCAGATGGAAGCGGAGGTCGGCAACGTCGACGCGAACCTCGAGATGGCGGACGCGCTCGTGCGCGCGGCCGCCGCCGAGGGGGCCACGTGGATCGTGCTGCCCGAGTTCTTCGCCTCCGGCGTCGCGAACCGGCCCGAGCTGCGCGACGACGCCCCGGCGATCGACGGCGCGCCGACCGCGCTCCTGCGGGACCTGGCCCGCGAGCTCGGCGTCCACCTCAGCGGGTCGACGCTCGTCCGCGACGCCGACGACCACGTCCGCAACGCGTTCCTGCTCGCAGGGCCCGACGGCGCGCTGCTCGGCCGCCACGACAAGGATCTGCCGACGATGTGGGAGAACGCCCTCTACGTCGGCGGGGGCGACCCGGGGCGCCTGGAGAGCGCCGACGGCCTGACCGTCGGCGTCGCGCTCTGCTGGGAGCTCCTGCGCACGGCGACCGCCGAGCGCCTCGCCGGCCGCGTCGACCTCGTCGTCGGCGGCTCGGGCTGGTGGAGCATCCCGACCTGGGTCCCGCGGCCGCTCTTCCGCGCCCTCGAGCGCGCGAACCACGAGCGCGCCGTGCGCGCGCCGGAGCGGTTCGCGCCGTACGTCGGCGCACCGGTCGTCCACGCCGCGCATGCCGGACCGGTCTCCTGCCCGTGGCCGCTGGCCGGATGCGTCTACAGCGGGCGCTTCGCGGGCGGCGCGGGCGTCTACGACGCCGACGGCTCGACGCTCGCCCTGCGCCGGCGCGACGCGGGGCCCGGCGTGGCGGTCGCCGAGGTCACGCCGGGCCGGCGGGCACCGCGCCCGCGGCCGGATCGCTTCTGGCTGCAGGAGCGCGGCGCGATCGCCGCCGCCGCGTGGGCGTACCAGAACCCGGTCGGGCGGCGGGAGTACCGGCGCGAGCACCGCCGGCGCCTCGACCGCGCCGCCGTCGCGGGACGCGGCCGATGAGCGCCCCGCCCGACGCGGACCGCGCGCCGGTCGCCCCGCTCGTGCGCTCCGGCCTGACGGAGCTCGCGGCCGCCGCCCTCTCCGGCTGGGTCTTCACCGCCTGCCGGACCCGGCCCGACCTCACCCGCCGGCTCGGGATCCGCAGCACCGCCCGGATCCGCCAGTGGCACCTGGACCTCGCCGCGCTCGGCGCCGCCAGCGTCGCCTGCGGCCTCGCCGTGCCGGACCCGCCACGGACCGCGGAGCGGGCCCTGCGGATCGGTGCCTGGACGAACGCGATGGCGTTCCTGCCGCTGGCGTTCCGGCCGGACCTCGATCGGCATCCGGCGTACCTCGCGGCCGTGACGGGCTCGTTCGTCAGCACGACGGTCGGGTTCTGCGGCCTCGCGCTCAGCGCGCGCCGACGCGCGCGCTGAGCGTCCAGCCTAGGCCCGCTCGGCGGCGTCGACGAGCAGCAGCGCGTTGCCGTCGGGGTCGCGGAGGAAGACCATCGTCGGGGCGCCCTGCGCGCCCTCCATCACCGGGTCCAGGTCGACGCCCGCCGCCTGCAGCGCCGCGTGGTCGGCCCGGAAGTCCGCGCTGTCGAGGACGACGCAGACGCCGCTGGCCGGCGAGAACTCGTCGCTGGGCACGGGCGGCCGGCCGAGCGCGATCGTCGCCTCGCCGCCGGGCGGCGCGACCTCGACCCAGCGCTGGGGCGCCTCCTCCGGGCCGAACGGCACGTCGGCCCGCAGCTCCATGCCGAGCACGCCGGTGTAGAACGCGATCGCGGCGTCCTGGTCGCGGACGGGCAGGACGGTCCGGCCGATGCGGCGGACGTTCTCGACGGCGGGCGAGCTCATGTGGATCTCCTGGTCTGCGCGACGCCGGCCCGATGCCGGGACGCTCGGATTGATGGACCGGCCCAGGAGCCGGAACTCATCGGTCCGGCCGCGGACGTCGCGCCGTCGGCCCCGGCCTGGCGAGCGGCCCCGCCCTCGGGCGCCGGAGCGCTACTCCGAGGGGGACTCGACCTCGTTCTCGTACCGCGTCGTCACGGGCTGGCGGACGACCCGGCCGTCGGCGTAGCGGACCGTCCGCGTGACGGTGATCTGGAAGTCGCCGCCGGGAGCCGGCCGGCGGTCGCCCGGGCTCGCGCTCACGCGGCGACCCCCGTTGTGGCCGTAGAGGGTCACGGTGATCCCGCCGTCGGTCGTCCGGGTGCGCACGAGCACCGGGGCGTCGGTGTCGTTCGTCCAGCGCAGGTCGATGTCCGGGAAGTTCAGCGTCGACTCGCGGCCCGGCGGGTAGCGATCGATGTAGAGGCTGTGGGCGGTGTGCGCGTCGAGCTGCAGCCCCGCGAAGTACGCGGCGTTGTAGACCGTCGTGGAGACCTGGGAGACGCCGCCGCCGACGGACGGCTCGATCTTGTTGCCGGCGATGAACGGCGCCTCGACGTAGCCCTTCGCCTTCGTGCGCTCGCCGGTCAGGCCGTTGAGCGAGAACGTCGCACCGGGCGCGATGACGGTGTTGTCGATCGTCGCCGCCATCCGCCGGATGTTCGTGACGCGCGGCTGCCCGGAGACGTACGGCGTCGTGAAGCTGCCGATGAGCTGGTCGACCTTCCGCGCCTGCGCGGTGGTGACCTTCGGCTGGGTCGTCGCCGTCGGGACGCGCACGGCGTGCCGACCGCTCCGGACGGCGGCGCGGATCGCCTCCGCCGCCGCGTCGCGCCGGAGCGCCCGACCCGGACGGCCGGGACGCACCCGCACGTCGACGCTGCGCGGCCGGAAGCTCTCCGAGCCCTTGCCGGTGAGGATCGCGTCGGTCGCCGGGGCGAGCGGACGCGCGTCGCGGGCGGGCCGCGCGGCGCGCGCGGCCAGGCGGTCCAGCAGCGTCGCGAGCCGTGCCTGGTCGACGCCGAGGCGCGCGCTGCGACCGCCGTCGCGGCCCTCGAGCTCGACGAGCGGCGCGAGCTCGTCGATCGTGAGGTCCAGCGGCGCGCCGGCCCCGGTGATCCGCAGCGGCTCGGAGAGGAAGCGCTCGGCGCTGCGCGCGAGCTCGTTCAGGCGCCCCGTCGGGACCGCGGCGATCGTCCGCGTCGGGATCTCGACGGGGCCCCGCCCGGCCGCGAGCAGCTCCGCGCGGACGCGCTCGGTGAGCCGCGCCTGGTTCACGGCCCGGCCGGGCCGCGAGGCCTTCGCCTCCACGGCGCCGGTGGACGCGTCGACCTGCAGCGCCCCCGGGAACGGGTCCCGGACCGCGTCGCGGGCGATCCGGCGCACGGCGGTGCGCAACGCGCGGTCGTCGACGGTGATGCGCGCCGGCACGCGGCGGGTGCCGAGCAGCGAGCCGAGCGTCGCCGGCAGCCCGCCGAGGACCCCGGTCCGCCCGGCGTCGAGCGCCTCCTGCACGGTGCGCTCGAGGTCGAAGCGGTACCCGGCCTCGCTCGGGCGCAGCTCGCGCGTGCGGCCGTCGAGGGTCAGGCGGACCGGCTCTCGGGCGCTGAGCACGGCACCGATCCGGCGTCGGATCTCGGCCTCGTCCGCGCCCCCGACGTCGACCCCGGCCACGCGGACGCTCGGCAGCGCCTTGCCGGCGTAGGCGGCGCGGGCCACGAGGGCCGCGGCGAGCAGGACGACGAGGACGCCGGCCAACGCCGCCGCGCCCAGCGCCAGCGGCCCGGCGGGGGTGCGACGCGGAGGTCGACCGGATCCGCGCGCCGTCCGCGGCCCCTGCGGCGGGCGGCCCCCGCCGGTGCCTCCCGTGGTGGGACGCCCGCCGGTCGGCGGGCCCTGCGGCGGACGCCGCGGCCCCTGGGGGCGACGCGGATCGGACGGCCCGCCGGGCGACACCGGGCCACGCGGGCGGCCGTCGGGCGCGCGCCCCGCGAGGTCGCGATCGCCTCCGGCGCGGGAGGCCTCCGGCGACCGGCGGCGTCGATCGCGCGCGCGCAGGTCGCGGGCGCGAACCTCGTCCCGGGCGGGATCCGGGCGACGGGTGCTGCGGGTGCGGGACGGGACGGACATCGGCCCACCGACGGTAGCCCGCCGGACGCGCCGAGGACCCCGGCCGGCGGCTCCTGCAACCGGTCCTGCACCCCCGTAGCGCCGTCGCGGAGGACGGCTGCGGACCTCCGACGAGCGGCTGCAGCGGTCGTCCCCCGGCGACGACGCCGCTACCGTGAGGACGTGCGCCGGCGACGACGTGTCCTCCGCTGGGCCGCGGGCGTCGTCGGGGCGGTGGCGCTCGTCGTCCTCGCCCTGAACGTCCTCGTGCTGCGCGAGGGCCGCGGCGGCGTGGACGACGTCGCCCGGATCGACCACGCCCCGGTGGCGATCGTCCTCGGCGCCGCGGTCCTGCCCGACGGGCGGATGAGCGCCATGCTCGCCGACCGCGTGCGGCAGGGCCTGGCGCTCTACCGCGTCGCGAAGGTCGACAAGCTCCTCGTCTCCGGCGACCACGGCGCCTGGCGCTACGACGAGACCGGGACGATGCGCCGCGCGCTCGTCCGCGCCGGCGTCCCGCCCCGGGACGTCTTCACCGACCACGCCGGCTTCGACACGCGGGCGACGATGGAGCGCGCCCGCCGCGTGTTCGGCGTCCGCCGCGCCGTCGTCGTCACCCAGGGCTTCCACATGAGCCGCGCGCTCTACCTCGCCCGCCGGGCCGGCATCGACGTCCAGGGCCTCACGAGCGACCTGCAGCCCTACCGCACCGGCGCCGGCAGCGCCCGCGAGGTCCTCGCCCGCGTGAAGGCGGTCTGGAGCGTCGTGACCGGTGCCCGCGTCCGCGGGGGGCCGCCCCACCCGATCACCGGCGACGGCCGCGGGAGTTGGGGCCCACCCACCCCACCCACCCCACCCTCCCCGGCGACCCCGTCCGCTGCGGCGACGCCGCCCGCCCCGTCCGCCTTGCCCGCCCCGCCCGCTGCGGCGACCCCGCTCGACCCGCCCGGCCCGGCGGACTCGCCCGGGGCGGCTCGCTGACCCCGCGACGACGGAGCGACGGAGCCACGCGCGAGGACCCGCTGCGCGGACGGACGGCCGGGTCTCCGGGTCTCAGCCCCCGGCGTGGACCGAGGACGCGAGGACGGCGCGATCGACGAAGACGAGCTTCTCCATCACCGCGGGGGCGAGCACGAAGGGGTAGAGGTCGGGGCTGCCCATGCTGCGGTTCAGGGCGTTGAGCGCGTAGGTCAGCGGCAGCCACTGCTCGAGCGCCTCGCCGAGCGCCCCGAGCCGGGGCGCGCGGATCGTGCCGGCGTCCAGCGGGACCGCCTCGTGGACGTCGAGCGGGCCCGCGACGCCGACCCGGAACGCCTCGGCGGTCTGCAGCGTGTCCCAAACGTGGAGGTAGTGCGCGAACGTCTCCGCCCAGTCCTCGGCGGGGTGCATCGTCGCGTACGCCGAGACGTGCCGCTCGGGCCAGTCGTCCGGGGCGCCGTCGCGGTAGTGGCGGTCCAGCGCCTCGCCGTAGTCCTCGCGCTCGTCGCCGAAGCGCTCGCGCGAGCCCTCCAGCAGCTCGGCGGGCCCGTCGCGCACGAGGACGTCCCAGAGGTGATGGCCGACCTCGTGGCGCAGGTGGCCGAGCACCGTCCGGTACGGCTCGCTGAGGCGCTCGCGCAGCGCCTCGCGGTGCGCGTCGTCCTCCTCGGCGAGGTCGAGGGTCACGAGACCGTCGGCGTGCCCGGTGACGACGTGCTCGTGCGCGCTGGAGAGGAGGTCGAACCGCAGGCCGTGCTCGCCCTCGCGGATCGGGATCCCGAGCTCGAGCAGCTGGAAGACGAGCCGGCGCTTGGCGGCCTCGACCCCCGCCCACTGCTCGACGCCCTCCGCGTCGTCGTCGGCGGGCCGCGTGCGGGTGAGGCGGCAGGAGCGGCAGAGCTCGCCGGCGCGCTCCACGAGCCAGTTGCACCCGACCTGCGCGAACCCGGCGCACCGCCGGTACCGCGGGTCGGGGTCCTCCGGGACGACGGCGACGAGCCCGCCGCCGGCGGGATCGGGTCGCATCCCGACGATCGATCGGCGGCCCGGCTCGAAGCCGAGCTCCGCTCCGCAGTGCAGGCACCGCACGGCCTCGAAGGGGACGAGCCGTCCGCAGACGGTGCAGGCGAACGCGCGCATCGGACCATCCTGATGTACCCCGACCGGCGGCTCGTGAACACGCCGGGGAGCGGCGCAGCGGCGGGCGCCCCTGCGCGCCGCCCGTCGAGGCGCGAGAATGCCCGCATGTCCGAGCAGCGGGTGACCATCGAGATCACCGATCACGTCGCCGACGTCCGCCTGAACCGCGGCGACAAGCACAACGGCCTCGACACGGCCATGTTCGAGGGCCTGCGCGACGCGGCCGCGCGGCTGCGCGAGGACCGCGACGTCTGGGCCGTCGTCCTGTCGGGCAACGGCCCGAGCTTCTGCGCCGGCCTCGACGTCCAGGACGCCGTGCAGAGCGGCGCGTTCTCCCAGGCCGACCAGCTCGCCGAGCGGCTCCCCGGCGAGCTCGTGAACCTCTTCCAGGCGGTGGCCTACGACTGGCGCCGCGTCCCCGCGCCCGTGATCTCGGCGATCCACGGCAACTGCTTCGGCGGCGGCCTGCAGATCGCCCTCGGCGCCGACATCCGCATCGCGTCGACCGACGCCCGGCTCTCCATCATGGAGATCAAGTGGGGGCTCATCCCCGACATGGGCCTCGCCGTGACGCTGCCGCCGCTCGTGCGGCAGGACGTCGCGAAGGAACTGACGTTCACCGGCCGGATCGTCTCGGGCCTCGAGGCCTTCGAGCTCGGCCTCGTGACGCGGGTCGCCGAGGACCCGCTGGCGACGGCGCTGAACCTCGCCGCCGAGATCGCCGGCAAGTCGCCCGACGCCACCCGCTTCGGCAAGCGCCTGCTCAACGAGGCGTGGCACGCCCCGGACGCCGACGCCCTGCTGCTGGAGTCGAAGCTCCAGAAGGCGCTGATCGGCTCGCCGAACCAGATCGCGACGGTCCAGGCGAACTTCACGAAGGAGCCGCCGGCCTTCCAGCCGCCGGTGCTCGAGGTCGACTGAGCGGCGCCCGGCCGGTGGCCCTCGCCACCGGCCCAGGCAGACCGCTGCTCGCCGGTCCCGTCCCGTTCAGCCGCGGTGCGGCGCGGGACCGCCGGGCGGCGCCACGCCGCCCGGTCCGCCGGCGTCCCGCTCGAGCTCGTCGTCCCAGTCGAAGTTCTCGTCCTCGTCGGACGGACCGTGCTTGCGCAGCCAGAGGACGACCGCGGCGACGACGAGGATCGGCGGCGCCGCGAACGCGAGCGCCAGCGCCCCGTTGAGGTGGTGCGCGAGGACGGTCGTCATCGCGACGACGATCCCGGTAAGGCCGTCGAGCGCCACGTCAGTCCCCCGTCGCCCCGCTCGCGGGCGGCCGCCGGTGCGTCACCCGCTCGAGGACCCCGCCGACGAGCTCGGCCAGCAGGCCCGGCCCGGTCGGTGCGGTGACCGCGCCGCGGGCCGCGGCCCGGCCGAGGCGCCCGGCCGCCAGGCCGGTGCCGACGAGCAGCAGCGCCACGATGCTCAGGACGGCGATGATCGCCGGGTTCCAGAGCCACGTCGGCACGTCGTCCTTGCGCTCGACCTGCAGCAGCTCGTGGTCGTAGACCATCGCCCGCGCCGCGTCCGGGCGGACCGGGACGCCCGCGAAGTCGATCGCGTCGTCGGCCGGCATGAAGATCGGCGCGGCGAGCATCGCGCGGCCGCGATGCACGCGGACGACCGACTTCCAGTTCCCCGTCAGGGGCACGCGCTCGCTCGTCGTCCACGAGCCGTCGGGCTGCCGCGTGAGCCGGTCCACGAAGCTCGCGCCGCCCTGCCAGCCCATCGCCTGGACCCAGTGGGCGTCCCGGGCGATCGACGGCGGGTCGAACGTCACCCGCACCCGTCCGGTCGGCTGCGTCGGCGTACCGCCCGGGCCCGCCGTCGGGCGGACGTCGCTGACCTGGATCCGCGCCGTCACGCCGCCGCCGGGGTTGCTGACGACGAGCGCGTTGACGCCGAGCGCCACCGCGAGCACGCCCGCCCCGCTGGCCAGGAGCACCGGCCGACGACCGGGCGCGGAGCGCCCGAGCAGGGCCTGGACGAACACGACGCTCACGACCGCGCCGGCGAGCGCGCCGAGGAGCGCGACCGGGACGCCCTCCGCCAGGAGCGACGGCGTCCACGGCAGCGGCATCGCGACGTGCGACCAGGCGTACTCGGCGGCGAAGCCGACGGTGCCGACGAGCGCGGCGGCGGCGACCGCGAAGCGCATCGGCCGGCGCGTGCCGAGCGCCAGCGCGGCGCCCTCGACGACGAGCGCCTCGACGACGAAGAGCGGCATCGACGGGTGCGTGAGGCCGAGCGGCTGCCCGACGATCCAGCTGAAGACCGCGAGCACCGGCACGTAGACGAGCGTCGCCGCGAGCGCTGCGCCGCGGCCGCCCCAGAGCCGGGCGAGCACGAGCGCCTGGGTCGCGGCGAAGGCGAGGATCAGCGGGTGCCACACCATCCGGTACTGCGGCACGCCGAGGTCGTACTCGGCCAGCAGCACGACCCAGCCGGCGAGCGTCACCGTGCCGAACGCGACCGGCAGCGGCCGCAGGACCACGCCGCGCGGGTGCTGCAGGTCGCGACCGGCGGTCCGCGCGCCCTCCACGAGCAGCAGCAGGGCGCCGATGACGCCGATGATCGCGCAGGCGATCATCTGCACGTGGGTCGGGCCCCAGATGGTCACGTCCTGCCCGAAGAGCCGGTGCCAGAGGTCGTCGAGCGGGAAGCCGAGGAACGCGAGCGACGAGGCGACGAGCATGAGCGCCGCGGCGAGCGGGACCGGCCAGAGGCCACGGACCCGCAGCGCGGTGCGGCTCGCGTCGCGGCGCGACGCGGGCGCCATGCCGACGGCCAGCAGGCCGGCCTGGAAGAGGCCGAGCAGCCCGACGAGGATCGGGTAGTGGGCGCCGGTGCCCAGCGGCCCCTCGTCCCGCCCCTGGTCCACGTGCAGCGAGACGTCCCAGGTCACGCCGAAGAGCGCGACGACCCCGAAGGCGATGCCGAGCACGGCGGGGACGCCGGCCCAGGCCGGGACGCCGAGGACCCGTTCGGCGGCGGCGCCGGCGGCGCGCAGTGGTCGGGCGTGGCTGGTGCGGTAGCGCGCGACGAGCAGCAGGACCGCGAGCGTGATGACGGTCGTCGAGACGGCGACGACGGCGATCTGCTCGAGCGGGGCGCCGCCGGCGGGCTTCGCCGTGGCCTGGGCGAGGAGCGTGGGCATCTGGGTCGGTTCCGGTGGATCGAACGGCGGGGCCGCTTCCTACGGCACCGTACCTACGGAAGCGTATACCCGACTTCCGGGGCCCGGTCACACGCCGGGCGGGGATCTCGGCGGCCCGCGCGCCCGCGCGCGGCAGCCGGTCGGCCTGTCAGAATCGCCGCGTGGCGCCCCGGCCCCGTCCTCCCGCTCGTCGTCGCCGGCCCGCGCCCCGCCTCCCGCCCGAGGAGCGCCGCGAGCAGCTGCTCGACACGACGCTCCTGCTCGTCACGAGCGAGCAGAGCTTCGACTCGGTCTCGATGGAGGCCGTGGCCCGCGCCGCGGGCGTGACGAAGCCCGTCGTCTACGACTTCTTCGCCAACCGCGCCGAGCTCCTGGCCGCCCTGCTGGAGCGCGAGGAGCAGCGGACCCTCGCCGAGCTCGCCGAGGCGATCCCGAGCCCGCCGTGGATGGACACCGACCCCGACGACGTGCTCGTGACGGCGCTCGAGACGTTCTTCCGCGCCGTCCAGGGCAACCCGAGCCGCTGGCTGCTCATCCTGCACCCGGCGGAGGGCGCCCCGCCGGAGATCCGCTCGAAGGTCGTCGAGATCCGCGAGGGCGTCGTCCAGCTCGGGCGCGAGCTGCTGACGATCGGGCTCGCGGTGCGCCGCAGCCCGGACGACATCGACGTCGACCTCCTCACCCGGCTCGTCATCGGCAACGCGGAGGAGGGCGCGCGGCTCATGCTCGTGCACCCCGACCGCTACAGCCCCGACCGGCTGCTGACCTTCACCCGCTGGCTCATGGCGCAGGTCCCGCGCGAGGCGCCCTACCCGACGAGCATGTCGAAGGCGATGGCGGAGATGGAATCCGCCGCCGCGGCGCCCGCCGACGATCGCGACGCCTGACCCGGCCCGGGCCGTCGGGCCGTCCGCCGGTCGGCGCTCCGCCGGACGACAGGGCCCGGCTCAGCGCGACGAGCGCAACGCCCGCCACGCCGCGTAGAGCGGCGTGCGCAGGGGCCGCAGGTCGGCCGGTGCCCCGCGCGCCCGGCCCAGGTCGCCGACGCCCGGCGCGTCGCGGCGCAGCAGGTACCCGGTGTTGTCGGCGCTCTCGTCCTGCCACGCCAGGAAGGTCGTGAAGAGCACGACGCCGGCCCCGAGCGGCCCGTCCCGCATCCGCTCGAAGCTCGCTCGCAGGCGGCGGACCTGCTCGTCGGCCGTCGGCGCGTCGCGGTTGCGCCGGCACCCGCCCTCGGTCAGGGCGAGGCCCGCGTCCTGCGCGCGACCGCTCGGCCACCCGCGCCACCCGCGCCACGCCCCGTCCTCGGTGGCGCCCCGCAGCAGTCGGACCACCCACGCCGCGCCGTTCGTCCGCTCGTCGGCTGGCGCGCCCGGCGCGCCCGGTGCGCCGGTCCGGTCCTGCTCGGTGTCCTTGTAGTGGTGGTGGGTCCAGACGAACCGCGGCTCGGCCGGCAGGCCGTCGCCGAGCTCCGCGACGAGGCGCCGGAGGAACCGGTCGTAGCCGAGCACGACCGCGGAGGCCTCGTCGGCGCGGTGCGCGTCGCTCGTCCCGGGTCCGCCGAGCAGCAGCGGGACCCGTGCCCCCGCGTTGACCGTCGCGCACAGCGCGACCGCGCTGCGCAGCATCTCGGCGGTCGTCGCCACGGCGTACGCGCGCCGCTCGTCCCCCGCTCGGGCGTCGGCCGGGTCCGCCACCGCCCGCCCGTCGCGGAGGGTGACGAACTGCGGCCAGCCCTCGAAGTTCGGCTCGTTCATGACCTCGAGCAGGTCGACGTGGGCGCCGAGGCGGTTCGGCGGCGCGTCGGGGAAGTGGACGGTGGCCCGGCGCGCCGGGTCGGGGTGGTAGCGACGGGCGAGGAACTCGATCCAGCGCGTCCAGGCGCCGCCGGGCCGCACGTGCCCCAGCCCGTCGTCGGCCGGGTCGCCGACGCTGCCCGGCAGCCGATGGACGGCCGGACGGCCGGGGTCCGGCTCGCCCGCCGAGCGCCAGCCGCGACGCAGGTCGTCCCAGACCGCGCCGGCGGCGGCCCGGCGCGACGGATGGAACCGCGCGACGTAGGCGACCCGCGGCTCGTCGTCCGCGGGCATCCGGAACGTCCCGTCGGCGTCGGGAGCCGCGCACCCGGTCACCCAGCCCGGGAAGCGGGCGGCGACGAGGACGATCCGCACGGGGCGCGGCGACGCCGTGTTCGCGGCGTGGATGTTCGCGTCCAGCGCCTCGAGGGTCCGCCCGTCGAAGCGGCCGGGCCCGGCGCCCATGATCTGGTCCCACGGGGCCCACAGCCGCACGACGTCCGTGCCGGTGTCGGCGAGCAGGCCCGGGGTGCCGCCCGCCCCGGTGAGCAGCCCCGGCGCCTGGAGGTTCGCCTCGATCTGGACGTTCGCCGGCCGGCCGCCCCGGACGAAGCGGCCTCGGGCCACGTCGAAGTCGCCGCCGCCCTGCGCGACGCCGAGGCCCACGAACGGCGCCAGCCCGATCGCCTTGCGCAGGTGGCCCGGCCGCAGGAGCGGGTCCGGCGCGCGACCGGGCTCCGGCGTCGCCGGCCCGTCGCCACCCGACCAGAGCGCCCGCCCGGCGATCGCGCCGCCGGCGAGCGCCACGCCGCCCGCGACGAGACCGCGGCGCGACACGCGGCGCCCGCCGCTCACGGGCGCACCGCGGGTCGGGGGCCGTCGAGGAGGAACCGCACCGCCCCAGTGTGACCGGCGCGGGCCCCGCCGGTGGGTCCGGACGCTCCGGCCAGGCGGCGCGGTCGCGGGCCACGAGCGCCCACCCCGCCTGACCGGCCGGGCCCTCAGCCCGCGGTGGCGGGCGCGGCGAGGGGCGTCGCCGCCGACGGGGCCGCGTCGCCGGCGGCGACGAGCCGGCGGATGAGGTCGGTCGTCACCTCGGGCGCCTCGAGCGGCGCCATGTGGCCGACGTCGTCGAGCAGGACGAGGTCCAGCAGCTGCGGCAGGTGCTCGGCCATCCGCTCCGTGTGGACCGGCGGCGTCAGCCGGTCGCGGCGGCCGCCGAGGACGATCGTCGGGACCTCGAGCGAGCGCAGGCCCTCGTGGAGCTCGACGCGGCTGATCGTCGAGCCGGTGTTCGCGCGGACGTCGCGGGGACAGCTGAGGACCATCCGATCGCAGAACGCGACGGTCGCGGGGCTCGCGGCGCCGCAGAGCGCGACGTAGCGCACGACGCGGGAGGAGATCGGCGTCGAGCGCTTCGGCAGCGGCGCCGCCGCGCCGAGGACGAGCTGGCCGAGCTCCTGCTCGATCCGGTCGCCGAGCCCGTGGGTCGGCAGGATCAGCGACGAGGAGATGAGGTCGCCCAGGCCGGTGCTCAGGAGCCCGACGGCGGCGACGCGCTCGCGGATCTCGGCGGCGTCGCGGTCGCCGGCCCATGCGGCGATCGTCATCGCCCCGAGCGAGTGCCCGACGAGGGTCGCCCGGCGACCCTCCGGCACCGTCGCCCGGAGCACGCGCTCGAGGTCGTCGGCGTAGGCGTCGATCGAGTAGTCGCCGCCGCTCGACGGCGCGCTGCCCCCGTGCCCGCGCAGGTCGTAGGCGACGATCCGCAGCTCGCCCGCGAGGGCCTGGAGCTGCAGCGTCCAGAACTCCAAAGCGCAGGTCCAGCCGTGGACGAGCACGACCGTCGGCGCGTCCTGCGGGCCGACCACCCGCACCCGCAGGCGCGTGCCGTCGCCGGCCGGGACGCCGAGCGTCTCGCCCCCGAGCTCGGCGAGGTCGCGGCGCAGCGCCGGCCGGATCGGATCGCGGCGGATGCGGTCGCGGTCGCGGCGGAAGGTCGCGTACCAGGCGCCGCCGGCGGTGGCGGCGGCCGCCGCGAGCAGCGGCCTGGGGAGGCGTGGGCGAGCCATGACGTGGTCCTCTCCCGCGGGCGCCGCCGACCGGCGTCCGCGCGTTCCGGGGGCGCCGCGGAACGCGGCGGAGACCCTTTCCTACGGAACAGTAGCGAACGGCTGCGCGGCCGCTCGATCGGCACCCGGGATCAGGAGCGCCCGGCCGCGGGCGATCGTCCCCCGCCGGGGTCGACGATCTCCGCGTGCTGCGACGCCTTGCCGATCGCCACGAGCGCGATCGCGCCCGGGAGCGCCGGCAGCCACGTGGAGATGAGCCGCTGCGTGAGGCTCGCCAGCAGCGCCACCGGCGAGGAGACGCCGAAGGCGATGAGCATGCCGAGGAGGCCGGCCTCGACGCCGAGGCCGCCCGGGATCGGCAGGAGGTTCGCCAGCTGGCCGAGCAGGTAGGCCATGAGGACGTCGAGCATGTTCGGCGACGCGCCGAACGCGTGGCAGGCGACCCAGAGCACGCCGGCGTCGGCGATCCACCAGAGGGCGGCGCCGACGACCGCCGGGTCGCGCTCCCGCACGAGCGTCACGACGCTGCGCACGCCGTCGTCGAGCGTCCCCGGGATCGCGGCGAGCGCCTCGGCCATCCGACCCTCCCGCTTGGCCGAGACCTTCGCGAGCCGCCGCAGGCCGCCGCGTCCGAGGACCGCCACGAGGAGGACCGCGGCGGCGATCCCGGCGGGCACGATCGTCAGCGAGGGGCTCGCGTGGCCGACGAGGAACAGCGCCAGGCCGGTGATGAGGATGAGCAGGACGAACCACGCGTAGACGAGGGCGAGCTGCGCCGCGACGGTGGCGCCGGCGGCGCGCGCGTCGAGGCCGTTGCGCCGCAGCGCGAACGCGGTCGCGGCGATGCCGCCCGCACCGGCCGTGGCCAGCAGGCGCGTCGCGGCGACGCCGGCGAGGGTGATCCGCCACGCGGTGATCCGCGGCAGCCGCAGCCCCGAGCGCTCGGCGGTCGCCGAGAGCACCGCGACGTAGCCGGCGAACGAGAGGACCTCGAGCAGGACGCCGGCGATGAGCCACTTCGGATCGCCCTGGCGGACCTTCTCCCAGGTGTCGCCGATCCAGGAGATGTGGGGCGCGAGGAGCCGGAAGGCGATGACGATCCCGAGCAGGATCGCCGTGCCGACGACGATGTGCTTCAGGACGGAGCGGCCGTGGAAGAGGCCCTCCTCCTCGGCGTCTTCCCCGTCGAGGGCGCCCACCGTGCCCGGCAGGGGCGTCGTGGCGGGCGCGTCGGGCTCCGCGACGGCGATCGCGTCGCTCACCGGGGTCGCCGCCGGCGCCGGGGCCTCCTCCGGCGCGCCGTCCTCGGCGACCGCTCCACCGCTCGGTGCCGGAGCGGGCTCCGCGTCGACCGGGGGCCGTGGCCCCCGTCCTGGTGGCCCGGTGGGCGAATCGGCGGCAGCCTCCGGCACCGAGGGCTCCACCTGCTCCTCGGGACCGGACGGGGTGTGCCGCCGCCGCTGCACCTGGCGCATCCTCGCAGGCCGACGCCGCGGCCGGGCAGCAACGTCCGTTTCGCGCCCTCGGGCGACGCGGGCGGGGCTCGCCGGCGGATGCGCGCAGGGGTCCCGCGCGCCCTCGCCGCTATCGTCCGGCGGGTCCGTTCCCGCGCGGAGGGGCCGATCCGGTCCCGGTCCCCGTCGCGCCCGTCCCCGCGAGGAGCCGCCCCGGTGATCCGCCTCATCACGACCGCCGACACCGAGATCCTCACGGTCGCGGGCGCCCGCCCGCTGCTGCCCGAGGACTTCCCGGCGGTCCGCTGCCTGAACCCCGCGACGGTCGATCCCGACGCGACGGCCGAGGCGGTGTCGCGGATCCTGGACGGGGCGCGGGTCGTGCTCGTGCGGCTGCTCGGCGGCCGGCGGGCGTGGGAGACCGGCTTCGACCGCCTCGAGGAGGCCTGCCGGCGCGACGGCGTCGCGCTCATCGCGCTCGGTGGCGAGGCGGAGCTCGACGCCGAGCTCGCCGACCGCTCGACGGTCGGCCCGGCCGTCGTCGCCCAGGCGCACGAGTACCTGCGCCACGGCGGGGTCGAGAACGTCGCGTCGCTCCTGCGGTTCCTCGGCGACACGCTGCTGCTGCGCGGCGACGACTTCGACCCGCCCCGGGCGCTGCAGGAGCTCTCGGCGTGGGATCCGGAGACCGGCGACGGGACCGTCGCCGACGTCCTGACCGCCGCCCGCTCCCGGGCCGGCACCCGCGTTCCCACGGGCGCGCCCGTGGCCGACGGCGTGCGGACCGCCGACGCGCTCGACGCCCGGCCGGTCGTCGGGATCGTCTTCTACCGCTCGCACCGCACCGCCGGGAACACCGGCTTCGTCGCCGCGCTCGCGGAGGCGGTCGAGGACCAGGGCGGCGTCGCGCTGCCGATCTGGTGCGCGTCGCTGCGTCCCGACGCCAGCGGCCGGATCGCGGCGCTCGACGCGCTGACCGGCGACGGCGGAGCGCCGGTGGTCGACGCGCTGCTGACGACCGTCCTGGCCTCCGGCGGCTCGAACGCCGGGGACGTCGTCGAGGCGGGCACCGACGGCGCCACCGACGCCTGGCAGGTCTGGGACGTCGCCCGGCTCGAGGAGCTCGGCGTGCCGGTGATCCAGGCTGCGGCGGCGACGCAGTCGCGGGCGCGCTGGGAGGCCTCGCCCGCCGGCCTCACCCCGCTCGACGTCGCGATGCAGGTCGCGATCCCCGAGTTCGACGGTCGCGTGCTCGGCGGGGTCGTCTCGTTCAAGGAGCGGGAGACCGTCGCGCTGGCCGGCGACGAGGAGCTGCCGGTCACCCGGTACGTCGCCGACCCGGATCGCGCGCGCCGCGTCGCCGGCCTCGCCGTGCGCCACGGCCGGCTGCGGCGCCTGGCCGAGGACCCGTCGGCCACGCGCCGCGTGGCGATCGTCCTCTCGAGCTCGCCGACGAAGCACTCGCGGATCGGCAACGCCGTCGGCCTCGACACGCCCGCCTCGGCGGTGCTGCTGCTGCGCGCCCTCGCCGCCCAGGGCCAGCGCGTCGACGCCACCGCGGTCCCCGAGCTGCAGGCGGCGCTCGACGCCGACGACGTCGACGCCGCGACCGCGACGGCCGCCGGCGAGGCGCTGATCCACGCGCTCGTCGCGCGCGGGGGCCACGACCCCGAGCTCCTCTCGGACGATCACCTGCGCGAGAGCCCCTACCGCCTCGGCGGCCCGGAGTACGCCGCGTGGTTCGCGACGCTGCCCGACGGCCTGCGCGCGCTCGTGGAGCGCGACCACGGCGCCGGCTGGGAGGACGGCCGCTGGACCACCGGCGGACGCGCCGCCGAGCGGCACGGCACCGACGCGCCGCTCTACGTCGACGGCGACGACGTGATCGTCGCCGGCATCGAGCTCGGCGACGTGTTCATCGCCATCCAGCCGCCGCGCGCCACGAGCGAGGAGGACGCCGCGGCGCTCTCCCACGACGCCGAGCGGGCCGCGCCGCACCACTACTTCGCGGTCTACCGCTGGCTCGAGGCGGTCTGGCGCGCCGACGCGCTCGTGCACCTCGGCAAGCACGGGACGCTCGAGTGGCTGCCGGGCAAGTCGATCGGCCTCTCCGCCGACTGCCACCCCGACGCGATCCTCGGCTCGCTGCCGCTCGTCTACCCCTTCGTCGTGAACGACCCGGGCGAGGGCGTGCAGTCCAAGCGCCGCGTCCACGCGACGATCGTCGACCACCTCGTGCCGCCGATGATGCGGGCCGAGACCTACGACGAGCTGCAGGAGCTCGAGCACCTGCTCGACGAGTACGTCCGGATCGAGGCGCTGGATCCCGAGAAGCTGCCGGCGCTCGCCCGGCGGATCTGGGAGGTCGTCGAGTCGGCCGCGCTCCAGCACGACCTCGGGCTGCACGACGAGGAGCTCGCGGCGTTCCGGGCGCAGGGCGCCGACGCGGACGCCGCCGAGATCCAGCACCGGCTCGAGCACCTCGTCTCCGACATCGACACGTACCTCTGCTCGATCAAGGACCTGCAGGTCCGCGACGGCCTGCACGTCCTGGGCCGCGCCCCCGACGAGGAGCAGCTGCGGGGTCTCGCGGTCGCGATCCTGCGCCTCGGCTCGGGCGACCTGCCGGGCCTGCGGACGGCCGTCGGCGCCGCGTTCGGGATCGACGAGGACGCGCTGCTGCGGGCCGGCGGCGCCCGGCTGCCGCGCGCATCGACCGTCGGCTCGGCCGACGGCGCCGCGTGCGGCCTCGACGCCGCGGTCGCCGACGCCCTCGGCGACGCGGCTGCTCCGCTCCCGTCGGCGGGCGATCCCGGGGTCGCGGCGCTCGTGGAGCGCTTCCCCGGTCCGGCCGCCACCGCCGGCGACCTCGTCGACCGGCTCGACGCCGCGCAGCGCGCGCTCGTCGACGCGCTCGGCGACGCCGGCTGGCCGACCGACGCCGGCGCCGCGCTGGCGATCGTCACCGAGGTCCTCGGGCGCAGCGACCACGCGGTCGAGCGCGTGCTGCGCCACGCCGCCGGCGAGGTCGTCCCGCGGATCCGCCGCTGCGGCGAGGAGCTCGAGCACGTGATCGGCGCCCTGTCGGGCCGGTACGTGCCGTCGGGTCCCTCGGGCTCGCCGACCCGCGGTCGCCTCGACGTCCTGCCGACGGGGCGCAACTTCTACGGCGTGGACCCCAAGGCGCTGCCGAGCGAGCTCTCCTGGGAGACCGGCCGCCGCCTGGCCGACGACCTCGTGCGCCGCCACGTGAAGGAGGAGGGCCGCGCGCCCGAGCAGGTCGGGATCGTCGTCTGGGGCACCGCGAACATGCGGACCCACGGCGACGACGTCGCGGAGATCTTCGCGCTGCTCGGCGTCGAGCCGGTCTGGCATCCCGAGACGCGCCGCGTGCGCGATCTGCGGGTCGTCCCGCTCGAGGAGCTCGGCCGCCCCCGGGTCGACGTGACCGTCCGGATCAGCGGCTTCTTCCGCGACGCGTTCCCCGGGCTCATCGACCTCGTCGACGATGCCGTCGCGCTCGTCGCCGCGCTCGACGAGCCGGACGAGCAGAACTTCGTCGCCAAGCACGTGCGCGAGGACGAGGCGCGGCTGCTGGAGGAGCTCCTCGCGCAGCCGGCCGACGGGGCGCCGGGCTCCTCCGCCGCCGAGCGCGCGAAGCGCCGGGCGACGACGCGGATCTTCGGCTCGAAGCCCGGGACCTACGGCGCGGGGCTGCTGGAGCTCGTCGACAGCCGGGGCTGGCACGACCGCAGCGATCTGGCCGCCGTCTACGAGGCGTGGGGCGGCTACGCCTACGGGCGCGGCCTCGGCGGGGTCGAGGCCCGCGGGTCGATGCGCGAGCAGTTCGGCCGGATCGAGGTCGCCGTGAAGAACCTCGACACCCGCGAGCACGACATCTTCGACTCCGACGGGTACTTCCAGTACCACGGCGGGATGGTCGCGATGGTCGAGGCGGTGACCGGGAAGGAGCCCAAGGCGTGGTTCGGCGACAGCGCCGACCCGACGACCGTGGAGACGCGGACGCTCGCCGAGGAGGCCCGCCGCGTGGTCCGCTCGCGCGTGCTGAACCCGCGCTGGGTGGCGGGCATGATCCGTCACGGCTACAAGGGGGCGATGGAGCTCTCGGTCACCGTCGACTACCTCTTCGGCTACGACGCCACGGCCGGCGTCGTCGAGGACTGGATGTACGAGCAGGTGACCGACCGCTACGTCGGCGACCCGGACGTCCACGCGTTCCTCACGCGATCGTCGCCGTGGGCGCTGCGCCAGATCGCCGAGCGGCTGCTGGAGGCCGCCGACCGCGGGCTCTGGGAGGCCCCCGACGACGCGCGCCTGGAGCAGCTGCGCGACGCGCTGCTGGAGGTCGAGGGCGAGGTCGAGGAGGCGGGGCGCGCATGAGCGATCCGACGCCCGACCCGAGCCGGCCGCGTCGGCTGGTGCTCGTCCGCGACGCCCTGATCGCCTTCGTCGTCGTGACGCTCGTCTGGCGGTTCCTCATCTCGGGGAACTGGACCGCCGCGGTCCTCTGCGGCGTCGTGCTGGCGACCGTCCTCACCGTCACCTCGCTCTCGCGGGACCGCGACGCCGCCGCCGGCGGACAGGCCGGCGACGACGGCGGGACCGGCTGAGCCACGGGCCGGGCCGTCGCGGGACCCGACGCCCGCCGGGGCGGCCCGGCCAGCGCTGGCGACGGCGAGCTTCGCCCCGTCACCCTCCGCGGGACCCTGGGGGAGGACGGCTCGGCACCCTTCACGATGACCCCGAGCGGTCGACCGACCGCCGAGGCCGTGGCCTATGGTGCCGCGCGATGGTCGCCACCCACGCCCTGGGCGCCCCGCGCGCGCTGCAGCTCCCCGACGGACGCCGGCTGCGCCACCGGGTCTCCGGGCCCGCCGATGCATCGGCGACGGTCGTCCTGGACGCCGGACTCGGCATGTCGAGCGCGACCTGGGGCTGCGTGGTGCCGCTGCTGGGCGACCGGGTCCGGACCGTCGCCTACGACCGCGCGGGCTTCGGCGGCAGCGATCCCGATCCCCGGATGCGCACGCTCGAGCACCTCGCCGACGACCTGCTGGCGCTCCTGGACGCGCTGGGCGACGGGCCGTTCGTGCTCGTCGGCCACAGCTGGGCCGGGCCGATCGTCCGCACGGCCGCCGCGCGGACCGACCCGCGGCGGTTGCGCGGCCTCCTGCTGCTGGATCCGACCGACGAGCGGTGCGACCTCTTCCTCTCGGAGAAGATGGCGAAGCGCTCGGCCGCCGCCGCGCGCTGGCTGCCCGGTCTCGCCCGCACGGGGCTCTATCGCCTCGCCGGGCGGCTCGGCCCGGGGCGCGCGCTGCCCCCCGAGGCGCGGGCCGCCCACCGGCGCGACGACTTCTCGCCGGCCGCCGCGCGCGCGCTGGCCGCGGAGCTCCAGGGCTTCGTGACCGAGATCCACCGCCTGCGGGCCGATCCGCCGGCGATCGGGGACCTGCCCTTGACGATCGTGTCGGGCCAGGCGCCCGGGCGGGGCGAGGGCCGCGACCGGCCCGCCGTCGTGGCCGCGCACCGGGCGTCGGCCGCGGCCGCCCCGCGCGGGCGCTTCGTGCCGGCGGAGCGCTCCTCGCACCACGCGCTGCTCGACGACCCGCAGCTCGTCGCCGACGAGATCCTGCGCCTCGCCCTCCCGGCCTAGCCGGGACCCCGGGCTCAGCGCTCCATCGCCACGCCGGCGTCGTCGCCGCCGACCGGGCGCGCGCCCAGCTGCAGCTCCATGAGGACGTCGAGGACGGCGTCCGGACGGCGCCCGCCGTCGATCGTCAGGCGGACGTGGCCGGTGGCGTCCTGGGCGCGGCCGGGGCCGACCACGAGGTGGCAGCTCGGGCAGCGCAGTGGACGCGTCGGGTACGGGCGGGGGGCCTCCAGCAGCAGCAGGCGCTGGCAGTGGGGGCAGTAGGCGTCGTCGTGGTGGGACATCCGGGTGCCGGGGTGCGGGACGCGACCCGGCGGGGCCGGGGTGCGTGAGCGGTCGGGGTGTCGGGCGGGGCGCCGCCCGGCCGGCGGGCGGCCGAGCGGCGGCTCCGACGGACGATCACGCTGGCGCGATGGGGGTCGCGCGGGACCCGGTACCGCGGCCCTGGGGCGAACCTACCCCCTCGGGTGCGTACGGGGCAAGCAGGCGGGCGAAGAACGGCGGCGTTCGTGGATCCGCCCCTCCGGCGGCGTTCGTCAGGACGTGCCGGACCGCGCCTTCGCGCCCTTGCCGGCGCCCGTCTTCGCGCCGGCCTCGTCGCTCGCGCTCCCGCCGTCATCGGCGCCACGACCGGGCGTGCCGACCGGGCCCTTCGGCGAGCCCGCCCGGCTGCCGGGGCGCTTGCGGTCGCGGGCGCGCTGCAGGCTCTCCTCGAGCGCGGCGAGCAGGTCCTTCGACGCCCGCTGGGGCTCCGGCTCGGGCTCCGGCTCGGGGATCGTCACCTCGCCGCGCTCCTGCTTCTCGGCGATCAGCGCGAGCAGCCGCTCGCGGTGGTGGTCCTCGTAGGACTCCGGCTCCCAGTCGGCGGTCATCTCCTCGACGAGCGCGACGGCGTCGGCGACCTCCTGCTCGGTCGGCGGGTCGTCCTCCAGCGACGGGACCGCGCCGGTGTCCTGGGGATCGCGGATCTCGTCGGCGAAGCGCATCGTCGTCAGCGAGAGCAGCCCCTCCTGGACCCGCAGCGCCACGAGCTGCTCCTTCGCGCGCATGACGATCCGCCCGACGGCGACCTGGCCGGCCTTCTCCATGACGTCGCGCAGGAGGCGGTAGGCGCGCGCCGGGCCCTCGCCCTCGCCCCGCGGCAGCACCCAGTAGGGCTGCTGGAAGAAGATCGGGTCGATCTCCTCGAGGTCGACGAAGAGGTCGATGTCGACCGTGCGGGTCTTCTCCGGCTGCGCGGCCTGGAAGTCGTCCTCCGTCAGCACGACGAGGTCGCCGTCGTCGGTCTCCCAGCCCCGCGCGAGCTCGTCCCAGGCGACCTCCTCGTCGGTCCCGGCGGCGACGCGGTGGACCTCGATCCGCTCGCCCGTGTCCTTGTGGACCTGGTGGAAGTGGACGTCGCGGTCGCGGGTGGCGCTGAAGAGCACCACCGGGACGTTCACGAGGCCGAAGCTCAGCGAGCCGACCCACATCGGACGGGGCATCAGCCCTTCCCCTTCGCCTTCGACTTCGACTTCGCCTTCGCCTTCGAGCCGGAGCCCTTCTCCGCCCGGCCCGCGCCCTCGCCGTCACCGGCGAGCGAGGCCTCGAGCGCGGCGAGCAGGTCGTCGTCGCCCTCGTCCTCGCGCTCGGGCAGCTGCGGCGTCTCGCCGCGGCGCTTGGCCTCGATCATCTCCATCACGGCCTCGCGGTACGTGTCGCGGTGCTCGTCCGGGTCCCACTCGTCGGCGAGCATCGCCACGAGCTTGCCCGCCATCCGGACCTCGCGCGCCGACGGGTCCTTCTTCGGCGTCGTGAGCTCCATCTCGTCGGCCGGCACGAGCTCGTCGTGGAAGCGCATCGTCTGCAGGCCGAGCGCGCCGTGCAGCGGCCGCAGCGCGACGAGCTGCTCGCGCGAGCGCAGGACGAAGCGCCCGATCCCGACCCGCCCGCTCTGCTCCAGCGCGGCGAGCAGCACCCGGTAGGCGTGGGCCCCGCCGTCGCGGGCGCCCAGGTGGTACGGCTTGTCGTAGAAGACCGGATCGATCTCCTCGCCCTCCACGAAGTGCTCGATCTCGATGACCTTCGGCCGGGGGCCGTCGGCCGCGGAGAGCTCCTCCTTCGTCAGGACGATCTGGCCCGTGCCGGTGTCGTAGGCCTTCTCGAGGTCCTTGAACGCGAGCTCCTCGCCGCTCTCGACCCCGATCCGCTTGTGCTGGATCCGCGCGCCGTCGCTCGCGCGCACCTCGCGGAAGGCGAGCCCGCGGCTCTCCGTGGCGGAGAAGAGCTTCACCGGGATCGCGACGGTGCCGAACGTCAGCGTGCCGTTCCAGATCGAGCGCGCGGCCATCTCAGCCTGTTCCCCCAAGCTCGGGAACGTCCTGCTCGAGCGTCGTCAGCGGCGCGAGGAGGTCGCCGTGCGCGGCGACCCGCAGGAGCAGGTCGGTGAAGGTGAAGACGAGCGCGTCCGGATCGCCGTCCTGCGCGCAGCCGGCGACCTCCTCCCAGGTGACCGGCGTCGAGGCCGTCGGGCGCGGGCGGGCCCGCAGCGCGTACGCCCCGACCGTCGTCTTGTGCTCGTCGTTCTGGCTCCAGTCGATGAGCACCTTGCCCGGGCGCAGCTTCTTCGTCATCCGGGAGACGACGAGGTCCGGGTGGCGCTCCTCGAGCAGCCGGGCGATCGCGTGGGCGAGCGGCTTCGTCCGCTCGTACGTCGTGGCGCGGCCGCTCGGATCCAGCGGGGCGTAGAGCTGGAGGCCCTTCGAGCCCGAGGTCTTGGCGAAGCTCCGCAGCCCGAGCTCGTCGAGCAGCTCGCGCAGCAGCAGGGCGACCTCGCAGCACTCCACGATCGTCGCCGGCGCGCCGGGGTCGAGGTCGAAGACGAGCGCCGTGGGACCGGTGACGCCGGTGGCGTCCTCCGCGCCCTCCAGGACGCCGGCCGGATCGGCCCGCGAGAGCGACGGGTGCAGCTCGATCGCCGCGAGGTTCGCCGTCCACACGAGCGTCGGCAGGTCGTCGACGACGACGAAGTCGTTCGGCTCGGGCTTGCGCGACGTCGGGACCGGCGTCGTGCGCACCCAGTCGGGACGGTGGCTCGGCGCGTGCTTGTTGAAGAACGCCTTGCCCTCGACGCCGTCGGGGTAGCGCTTCATGGTCGTCGGGCGGTCGCGCAGGTGCGGCAGGACGAACGGCGCGATCCGCGCGTAGTAGTCGATGACCGCGCCTTTCGTCAGGCCGGCCTCGGGGTAGAGGACCTTGTGGAGGTTCGTGAGCTTCAGCGTCCGGCCCTCGACCTCGACCTGGGCATCGCCCTGCGCGGGCAGCTCGAGCGGCGAGGGCGGCAGGGCGTCGAGCGCGGACGCCGCGTCGGGGTGGTCGTCGTCGGTCGCGGCGTCCTGCACGGGGTCCTCCCCCTCGTCGGATGGCGGCTCGGCGACGACGGCGGCGCCGCCCGCGGCGACCTCGGCCGGCGTCGGCTCGCGGACGACCGCCGCCGCCGGCACGTCGTCGCGCAGCCCGAGGAACGACGAGTGGCGGATCGAGCCGTCCGGCGTCCACTCGGCGAAGCGGACCTCGGCGACGAGGTCCGGAACGACGAACCGCGTGCCCTTCGGCGGCTGGCGGCCCGCGAACGGCGAGGCGTCCGCCTCGCGCTCGCGCAGCGCGCGCAGGACGCGCCCGAGCGCGGCCTCGTCGAACCCCGTGCCGACGGCGCCGCAGTAGCGCAGCGCGCCCTCGGCGTCGTGGACGCCGAGCTGCAGCGCCCCGAAGGTCGTGGCCCGCCCGCCGCCGCCCGGGGTCCAGCCGCCGACGACGAGCTCCTGCCGCAGGACGTGCTTGATCTTGCGCCAGCGGCCGTCGCGCCCCGCGCGGTACGGGCTGTCGAGGCGCTTGGCCACGACGCCCTCCAGCCCCTGCGCGGCGGTCGCCTCCAGCAGCGCGCGGCCCTCGCCGGGATGGCTCGGCGAGACGCGCCAGTGGTCCCCCTCGAGCCCGAGCGCCGCGAGCTGCTCGCGGCGCTCGGCGTAGGGCAGGTCCACGAGCGGGTGCCCGTCGAGCCAGAGCAGGTCGAAGAGCAGGAGGACGATCTCGGCGCGCGAGCCGGTCCGCCGGCGGACCGCCCGCAGGTCGAGCTGCTGGCCGTGCTGGGCCATCCGCGGCTGCAGCGCCGCGAAGCTCGGCCGCCCGTCCTCGTCGAAGGCGACGACCTCGCCGTCGAGGATCGCCTCGTGGTGCGAGAGCGCCGCGTTGATCCCCCGCAGCTCGGGGTAGGCCCCGGTGACCTCGCGCCCGGTCCGGGTCTCGACCCGCAGGCGGCCGGGACGACTGTGGACGAGGGCGCGGAGGCCGTCCCACTTGACCTCGAACGCCCACCGCTCCTCGTCGCGCGGCAGCGGCCCGGTGCGGGCGAGCATCGGCGCGAGGCGCTCGGGCATCGGCTCGGCGTCGGGATCCTCCGGCGGGTCCATCCGGTGCACGAGCCAGTCCTTGGCGTCCTTGCCGGCCTGGAAGAGCACGTAGCGCCCGCGCAGGCGCTCGCCGTGGAAGACGACGATCACCTCGTCGTCGCGCCACTTCTCCGTCTCGTAGGTCCCGGCGTCCCAGATCGACATCTCGCCGGCGCCGTAGCTGCCGGCCGGGATCGTCCCGTGGAAGTCGACGTACTCCAGCGGGTGGTCCTCGGTGTGGACGGCCTTGCGGTTCTGCTGCGGGTCGTGCGGCAGGCCGTTGGGCACCGCCCAGGAGGCGAGCACGCCGTCGCGCTCGAGCCGCAGGTCCCAGTGCAGGCGCCGCGCGTGGTGCTCGTGGACCACGAACCGCGGGAGCGCGGCGAGGGCGCCGGTGGGAGCGCCCCCGTCGGGATCGCCCGACGGCTCCGGGGTGGCGCCGAAGTCGCGCTTGCGTCGGTAGTCGTCGAGGGAGGCGCTCATCGCGGGCACCGGTCGTCCGGGCGTCCCTGCCTTGTACCCCCGCGCTCGTCCGCGGGCACGGCCTGAACGCGCGCGCCCGCCGGGGCGGCGGTGCCGCCGGTCGGGTGCGGGGGCGGGACCATCGCCGGCTGAGACGCCCCGGGCACGCCGAACTCATCGCCGGGAGCGTCGCCTGCACCGGTGGCGCGCGGTTCGCAGCGCCCACCGCTGGGTAGTCGAGGGGCACGTCCACGACCCCAGGAGGGCCGATGAGCTCGACCGCTTCCCCCACCGACGGCGCGCGCTGGACCTCGCGCTACGGCATCCCGCTCGCGGCGCTGGTGCTCGCCGTCGTCGCCCTCGTCATCGGGCAGGAGATCATCGCGATGGTGCTCGCCGGCGTCGCCGTCGTGGCGATCGTCGCCGATCGCCTGATCCGCCTCGGCGGCAGCAGCCAGATCGATCGCGACGAGGAGCGCTCCGCCCGCGAGACCCTGCGGGAGGAGGGCCACTGGCCCGGCGAGCCCCCGCCCTCGGGTGCCGGCACGCCGCCCGACGTGACCCAGCCCACGCCGCACCGCGACTGACCCCGGCCGGGCGCGCCCCGACGGGCGCGCCCGGACCTGCGAGGCTCCTGCGGCATGCCGCCCGAGCGCGACGAGCCCCCGACGCCGGAGCAGCGGCCCGCGGAGCCGCCGGCGCCCGACGCCGCGTCGGGTCCGGCGGGCGCTGCGGCCGACCTGCTGGCGCACGACGCGCCGGCGGGCCTGCCCCGGAGCGAGCGCGGACCGCTCGGCGCGCTGCGCCGGGTGAACGAGAGCGACCGGCTGATCGACGCGGCGGAGCGCCTGCGCCGTCGCCTGCCGGGCGACCCGCGCTTCGGCGACGCCCTCTCGACCGCGGAGTCCGGCCCGTCCGGCTCCGCGTCGCTCACGCGGCGCATCGCCCGGCTGGCGGGCCAGGGGACCGGCGGCCTGGCGCACGAGCTGGGGCTCGGCGCGCTGCAGGTGTGGCAGGCCGCGGCCGAGTCGCGGGGTCGTGGCCGCGGGACGGAGGACCTGACGGTCCTCTTCACGGACCTCGTCGGCTTCTCCCGCTGGGCGCTGGAGGCCGGCGACCCGGCGACCCTGCTGCTGCTGCGCGAGGTCGCGGCGGTCCTCGACCCCGCCGTCGCACGGCATCGCGGCCGCGTCGTGAAGTGGCTCGGCGACGGCATGATGGCCGTGCTGCCCACCCCGGAGGCCGCGGTCCAGGCCGTGCTCGAGGGCCGCGACGCGCTGCGGGAGATCGAGGTCGCGGGCTTCCAGCCGCGGATCCGCGCCGGCATCCACCGCGGGCGTCCGCGCCGCGTCGGCGGCGACTACCTCGGCGTCGACGTGAACATCGCCGCCCGCGTCGCCGACGCCGCGAGCGCCGACGAGCTGCTCGCCTCGGACGCCGCCGTCGCCGGGCTCGACGAGGAGCGCTGGAGCCGCAAGCGCAAGCGCCGGTTCCGGGCCAAGGGCGTCCCGGCCGAGGTCACGGTCTACGCGGTCCGCGCCCGCTGAGGCGGCTCAGGCGCGGGTCGGCTCGGGCTCCTCGACGACGACCTCGACGCTCTCCGGCGCGTCGAGGATCGCCGCGGTGCCGTCGATCCGGGCCTCGTCGAGCGCCGGGCGCTTCGAGCGCCGGCGCAGCGGATTGGCCACGCGGCGCGCGATCCGGTCGATCCGCTCGAGCGACCGGCCCATGTCGCCGATGCTGTGCTCGACGCCGGAGAGGACGGTCGGCAGCGGCTCGACGGACGTCGTCAGCTCGTCGACCCGCCGGCTCATCGTGATGACCGAGCCGGACAGGGCCTCCGGCTGCAGCGCCGCGATCTCGGACCGCAGCCCCTCGACCGCGCCGATGACCTCCTGGATGTCCCCGCGCATGCCCTTCATGTCGACGGCGACGTCGCGCAGGAGCATCAGCTCGCCCTGCAGCTTGCGGATCTCGCCCGGCAGGGTGCCGAGCGTCCGCTGCAGGTCGATGACCGCGTCGAGCGCCTGCTCGATCTTCGGCAGGAGCTGCGGCAGCGTCGGGAGGGCGAGGCGCATCGCGGACAAGGCTCTACCCCGACGGGCCGTCCGTCAACCCTGCTGGACGGTCTGTCCGGTTTCCTGCGCCTCGACGGTCTTCGCGCCGAACGACCGGCCGAGCGCCGCGACCTCCGCCTCGAGCGCCGGCACGGCCTTGCGGGCCTGGAGCTTGATCCCGATGTCGCTGACGGGGCTGATGACGATCGTGCGCAGCGCCTGGAAGACGGCCAGCGAGCGCGGCACGTAGATCCGGCGCTTGCGCTTGGCGATGCCCTCGGCCACGGCGGCGGCACAGGCCTGCACCGTCGTCGTGGAGCCGAGCGGGCCGGGGAGCCGCGAGCGGATCTCCCGGAACGTCCGCAGGTCGTTCTCCGTGTCGCGGACGAGGTCGGTGTCGATCCACGAGGGGTGGCAGGAGCCGACCTTCACGCCCTTGTGGGCGACCTCCAGCCGCAGGACGTTCGCGAACGCCTCGGCGCCCGCCTTCGAGGCGCAGTAGGCGGCCATGCCCGGCAGGACGGTGAACGACGCCAGCGACGCGACGACGAGGACGTAGCCGCGGCGCTCGGTGACGTGCGGCAGCGCCGCGCTCACCGTCCGGACGACCCCGTTCAGGTTCACGTCGATCGTCCGCACGAGCGCGTCGGGCGGGTTGATCGCGACGGTGCCGTTGTTCGCGATGCCGGCGTTCGCCATGACGACGTCGATGCCGCCGAGCCGCTCGACCGTCCCGGCGACGGCGGCGTCGATCGACGCCTGGTCGGTGACGTCGGCCTCGAACCAGACGTGGCGCTCCGGCCCGCCGCCGTTGAGCTCGGCGGCCAGTGCGGCGAGCGCGTCGGGCTCGAGCCCGACGAGCGAGAGGCGGGCGCCCTGCCGCGCGAGGACGCGCGCGGTCTCGGCGCCGATGCCGCGCGCGGCGCCGGTCACGAGGACGACCTGGTCGGTGATCGAGCGAGCCATACGGCGCATCCTACTCGTCCGTAGGAAGTTTGGCTACTCGCCAGTAGGTCGCGGCCCCGCCGCGGCCCAGAGGACCCGATCGCCCGCGTCCACGCGCCGCGCCGTCCCGGCGTCCTCCAGCAGCTCGAGGGAGGCGAGGACGCTCGCCAGCCGCGTCAGCCCGTACGCGCTCGCCGGACCCGACGGCCAGAGCTCGCGGGCGATCGCCCAGCCGCTGCGCGGCTCGGGTCCCAGCAGCGCGGCGATCCGCGCCGTCCGGCGGTCGAGCCGCTCGCGACGGGCCGCGATCGTCGCGCCGGCGTCGCGCAGCGCGGGCCCGTGGCCGGTGAGGACGAGGCGGTCGCCGCGTGCCGCCGTCTCCGCGAGCGCCGCGAGGTACGCCACCGCCGGGCGCGCGCCGGGGGCCACCATCGAGCCGAGCACCGGGGTGAGGGGCGCCGTGGCGAAGAGGTGGTCGCCGACGGCCGCGACGGCCGCCGCTCCGTCGCGCAGGAGGACGTCGGTCGGGCTGTGGCCCGGGCGCTCGAGGACCTCGAGCTCGAGGTCGCCGGCCGGCACGACGTCCCCCTCCGCCAGCGGCACGACGTCGGCGACGGGCCGGAAGCCGTCGAGGACGGCGAGCGCGCCGCGCGTGGACGCGAGGACCTCCGGCGGGGCGTCGTGGCGCCCGGCGTGCCGCTCGCCCCAGTCGAGCTCGCGCTCGTACGCGGTGCGCGGGTCCGCGAGGACCTCCGCCACGCGCGCCCCGGTGCGGACCGTCGCGCCCGCCGCCTCGACGAGCCAGCCCGCCAGGCCGACGTGGTCGACGTGGTGGTGGGTCAGGAGGACCTGCTCGACGTCGGCGACCGCGGCGCCGGCCGCGGCGAGCCCGGCGGCGAGCGCGGCCTCGTGCGGGACGACCGGCATGGCCGCGTCGACGAGCGTCGTCGGGCCCCCGCCGCGGAGCAGGTGGACGTTCACGCCGTCGTCGATGCCCGGCACCGGCAGCGCGATCCGCGTGATCCCGGGGGCGAGCTCCTCGACGGTCAGCGGCTGGTCCATGCGGGGCACCGCGGGGATGCTGGCAGGCGCGCGGCCGCGACCCGCGCCCGTCAGTCGTCCGGCGTCAGCAGCCCGCGCTCCGCGACGAGGCCGACGTCGAGCGTCCGGTAGCCCGCGTCCTCGAAGAGGACCGTCATCCGCCCGCTGCCGTAGCGCTGCACGACGCCGCCGCCCCACTCCCCGTGCCGGACCGCCGCGCCGACCGGGAACGGGCGCTCGCCGTCGTCCGGGTCGGCGCGCCCGTCGGCGCAGGTGTCGCAGGCGCCGCAGGGGCCGGCGAACGCGTCGCCGAAGTACGAGAGCAGCACCTCCCGGCGGCAGTCGCGCGTCTCGGCGTACGTCCGGACCATCGCCAGGCGCGACTCCTCGTACGCCTTCCGGTGGCGGCCGGCCTCCTCCGCCGCCTCGACGGCGCCGGCGAGGTCGTCGAGCTCCTCGCGCGGGGCGACGCGGCCGTCGGCGAGGACCTCGACCGCCCCCGCGTCCTCCAGCCGCCCGACGGCCGTCGTGACCTTCGACGCGGTCAGGTCGACCTCCTCGGCGAGCTCCGCGGGGTCGACCGGCTCGTCGACGGCCTCGACGACGGTCGCGACCCGCGCGATCTGGTCGCCGTCGACCTGCCCGGCGCCGGCCTGGAACCGCCGCAGCCCGAGATCCTGCGGCCGGTAGAAGAGGATCGCCGACGCCGGCTCGCCGTCGCGGCCGGCACGCCCGATCTCCTGGAAGTACGCGTCGAGCGACGAGGACGGGGCGTCGTGCAGCACGAAGCGCACGTCGGGCTTGTCGACGCCCATCCCGAACGCGATCGTCGCCACGACGACCCGCGCCGTGCCGTCGAGGAACGCCTCGAGCACCTCCTCGCGCGGGCCCGCCGCCATCCCGCCGTGGTAGTGGCGCGCGGCGACGCCGCGCTCGACGAGCGTCGCCGCGAGCTCCTCGGCCGCGCGGCGCGTCGCGACGTACACGAGACCGGAGCCCTCCTGCTCGCCGATCTCGTCGAGCAGCGCGGCGGCCTTCGCGTCCTCGTCCTCGAACCGCCGCACCTCGAGCCAGAGCTCGGGCCGGTCGAACGACCCGACGACGAGCGCCGGGTCCTCCATCCCGAGGCGCGCGACGATCTCGTCCCGCACGGGGGGCGCCGCGGTCGCGGTGAGGGCGAGGACCGTCGGCGGCGGGTCCCCGAGGCGCCCGCGGGCGGCGCCGATCCGCAGGTAGTCCGGCCGGAAGTCGTGGCCCCACTCCGACACGCAGTGGGCCTCGTCGACGACGAGGAGCGCCGGACGCACGGCGGCGAGATCCTCGAGGACGTCCGGGTTGGCGAGCTGCTCCGGGGCGAGGAGGACGAAGCGGGCGCGGCCGTCGCCGAGCCGCTCGAGCGCGTCGCGCCGCTCGCCGACGCCCGTCTGGGAGTTCAGGGCGACGGCGAGCCCCTCGTCGCCCGACGCGGCGGCGAGGTTCGCCACCTGGTCCTGCTGCAGCGCGATCAGCGGCGAGACGACGATCGTCGGCCCGGCGAGCCGCAGCCCCGCGAGCTGGTAGATCGCCGACTTGCCGGCGCCGGTCGCCATCACCACGAGGGCGTCGCGGCCGTCGAGCACGGCCTCGACCGCCGTCCGCTGCGCGTCGCGCAGCTCCTCGATGCCGAGCACCTCGGCGGCCAGCTCGTCCAGGGTCGGCTCGGTCACCGGGAGCGCCTACCCCGGCGCGGCGCGCTCTACGCGCCCGTGCGCCCTTCGCGGGGCGGTCCGGGCGCGCCGATGCGGGCGCCGCCCGGTGCCGGGAGCGGGCCCGAGGCGTGGCAGCGCTCACCCCGCCGTCGCAGTAGCGTCACGGCCTCGTGACGTCGCCGGGATCGGTTCGCTTCCCCCTCTCCGCGCTGGTCGGCCAGGACGACCTCCGCCGCGCGCTCCTCGTCAACGCGGTCGCCCCCGAGGTCGGGGGCGTGCTCGTGCGGGGCGAGCGGGGCACGGCGAAGACGACGGCGGTGCGCGGGCTCGAGCCCCTGCTGCCGCCGCTGGAGGTCGTCGCCGGCTGCCCGTACGGCTCCGCCCCGGCCGAGGCGTCTCGCTGTCCGTGCCCCGCGTGCGCGGCGCTCGTCGCCGGCGCGCCGCTGCACGAGCCGGCGACGGCGACGCGCCCCGCGGCGCTCGTCGAGCTGCCGGTCGGCGCGACCGTCGACCGGGTCGTCGGCACGCTCGACCTCGAGCGGGCGCTGCGCGACGGCGAGGCCGCGCTGCAGCCCGGCCTGCTGGCCCGCGCGCACCGCGGGATCCTCTACGTCGACGAGGTGAACCTCCTCGGCGACCACCTCGTCGACGTGCTGCTCGACGCGGCCGCCCAGGGCGAGGCGACGGTCGAGCGCGACGGGATCTCCGTCCGGCACCCGGCGCGGTTCCTGCTCGTCGGGACGATGAACCCCGAGGAGGGCGACCTGCGGCCGCAGCTGCTGGACCGCTTCGGGCTCTCCGTCACCGTCGCCGGGTCGACCGACCCGGCCACGCGGGCCGAGGTCGTGCGCCGGCGCCTGGCGTTCGAGGCCGACCCCGTCGCCTTCGCGGCCCGGTTCGCCGACGAGGACGCCCGGATCGCCGCCGCGATCGCCGCCGCGGCCGCGCGCCTGCCCGCGGTCCGCCTCGGCGAGCGCGCGCTGCGGCTCATCACCGGCGCGTGCGCGCGGCTCGGCGTCGACGGGCTGCGCGCCGACCTCGTCGCCGCGCGCTGCAGCCGGGCGATCGCCGCGCTCGCGGGACGCGACGAGGTGTCCGAGGAGGACGTGCGCGAGGCGCTGCTGCTGACGCTGCCCCACCGCCGTCGCCGCGGCCCGCTGGACCCGCCCGGCCTCGAGCCCGACGAGCTCGACGAGGCGCTCGACGAGGCGCGCGGCGACGAGGACGAGCCGCCGACCGCCCCGCCGCAGGACGACGACGGCCCCGACGACGACCGCGGCCCCGGAGACCGCGGCCCGGCGCCGGACGACGCCCCACCGGACGCGCGCGACGCCCCGCCCGCCGGATCGGGCGACGACGCGCCCGAGCCGCCCCCCGCCAGCGAGCCCGGCGAGGGGCCCGCGGACGACGACCCGGCCGCCGAGGCCCCGGCCCCGCCGCCCGTCCCCGACCCCGCCCCGCCGGCCGACGAACCGCCCGCCGACCGGCCCTTCCGTCCCGGCGCCGCCGCCCGCACCCGTCGCGACGCGCCGACCGGGACGCCCGGCGTCGCGCCGCTGCTGGAGCTCGTCCGCGGCCGCGGAGCCCACCGCACCCCGAGCGGGCGCCGCAGCCGGACCGCGGGCGAGGCCGGGCACCAGGTCGACACCCGCCCCCGCGAGACCGACGAGCAGCCGCTCGCGCTGCCCGCCACGCTGCGCGGCGCCGCCCTGCGCGAGGCCCTGGCCGCCCGCGGCGGCCGCACCGGCCGGCTGCGCGTCACGCCCGGCGACCAGCGCACCCCGGTCCGCGCGGGCCGTGAGGGGACGCTCGTCGTGTTCTGCGTCGACGCGTCCGGCTCGATGGGCGCGCGGCGACGGATGGGCGCGGTGAAGGACGCCGCGCTCGGGCTCCTCATGGACGCCTACCAGCGCCGCGACCGCGTGGCCCTCGTGACCTTCCGCGGCCGCGACGCCGAGGTCGTCCTGCCGCCCACGGGGTCGGTCGAGCGCGCCGCGACGCGGCTGGCGGACCTGCCGACGGGCGGCGGCACGCCGCTGGCGGCGGGCCTCGACGCCGCGACGACGCTCGTCCGCGCCCACCGGCTGCGCGACCCGGGGCGCCGCGTGCTCTGCCTCGTGGTGACGGACGGGCGCGCCTCGGGCGGCCGCACCGGGCTCGCGGCCGCCGAGCGTGCCGCCGCGCGGCTCGGCCGGGTCGCCGACGGGGTCGTCGTCTTCGACAGCGAGCAGGGGCGCGTGCGCCTCGGCCTCAGCGCGCGGATCGCCGCCGCGGCCGGACCGGAGGCGCGGCTGCTGCCGATCGGCGCGCTGGCCGGCGAGGCGCCCCGCGCCCGGGTGGGGGCGCGATGAGCCGCCCGGTCGTGGCGGTGGCGACCGGCCCCGCGCTGCTGGAGCCCAGCCGCGAGCTGCGCGACGCGATCGCCGTGGCCGGCGCCGCGCTCGCGACCGTCGACCTCACCACCGACGCCGCGCTGCCCGACGGGGCCGTGGCGCTCGTCCTCGGCGACGGGGCCCCCGTGCCGCACGCACCGGCGATCGGGGCGAACGAGGCCCTGCGCGACGCGGTCGTCGCCCACCACCGGGCCGGACGGCGGATCGTCGCCGAGGGCGCCGGGGTGGCGTACCTCGCCACGAGCCTCGACGGGCACCCGATGTGCGACGTCCTCCCCGCCGCGGCGCGCCCCGGCCCGGGCGGCGTGCCTGGTCCGGTCGAGCTCATGGCCGCCGCCGACGGGCCGGTCCACGCCATCGGGCAGAAGCGGATCGGCCGCCCCTCCCGCGCGGTGGCGCTCGACGTCACCGCCGGCTCGCAGCCGGCGTGGACGATCGGCCGCGATCGCGAGGGCTGGGCGATGCCGGGCCTGCACGCGAGCCTCATCGTCGTCCCGTGGACGCCGGACCGCCTGCAGCGCCTGCTCGAGGGAGCGCCCGTCGCATGACCGATCCCGATCGGCCGACCGCCGTCGACCCCCGCCCCGCCGCGGGCGGTCGCGTTGTGTTCGTCGGCGCCGGCCCCGGCGCCGCCGACCTGCTCACGATCCGCGGGGCGAAGGTCCTCGGCGAGGCGGACGTCGTCGTCTGGCCCCGGTCGCTCGTGCCGCCCGAGGTCATGGAGCACGCGCGGCCCGACGCCGAGGTGCTGACGAGCGACGACCACACGCTCGAGGACGTCATCGCCCTCTTCTCGCGGGCGAAGGTCGAGGGCCTCGTCGTCTGCCGCCTGCAGTCCGGCGACCCCTCGATCTACGCGACGCTCCACGAGCAGATCAACGCCTGCCGGCGGATGGACCTGCCGTACGAGATCGTGCCCGGCGTCGGATCGCTGTCCGCGCTCGCCGCCGCGCTCGGCCAGGAGCTCACGGTCCCCGAGGTCGCCCAGTCGCTCGTGCTCACGCGGCGCGCCGTCCGGGTCCCGATGCCGGAGAACGAGCAGCTGCAGGACCTCGCCCGGCACGGCACGACAATGGCCCTCTACCTCTCGGTGCGCCGCCCGCGCGAGCTGCAGGCCGACCTCCTGGCGGGCGGCTACGCCCCCGACGCGCCGGTCGCGATCGGCTACCGGGTCTCGTGGCCGGACGAGCGGATCATCCGCTGCCGGCTCGACGAGCTCGCCGCGACCCTGAAGGCCGAGCGGATCACGACCCAGGCGCTGATCGTCCTCGGGCCGGCGCTCGCCGGCGGCGAGGAGGAGCGGCGCTCGCACGTCTACCGCCCGACGTACGGCCACCGCTACCGGCGGCTGGGCAACCCCGCCGCGTACCGCGGCGACGAGCCGTCCTGAGCGGCGCGCGGGCCGCGCCCCGCCGTGCCTCCGACGGGCCCCGCCGCGAGGCGCGTCGCCCGGGAACGCCGCGCTTGACCTCAAGTGCGGTCGAGGCGCCATCATGGCTCCCATGTGGTGCTCCCGTCCCCGCGCCGTCCGGCGCGTCGTCCCGTCCTGCCCATCCGGCCCCGGAGGTCGCGCGTGACCCTCGCCCTCGAGGTCCGCGACCTCGTCAAGCGCTACCCGACCGGTACCGAGGCCCTGAAGGGCGTCTCGCTCGACATCCGGGAGGGCGAGTTCTTCGGCCTCCTCGGCCCCAACGGCGCCGGCAAGTCGACGCTCATCCACTGCACGACCGGCCTCGCGAGCCCGACGTCGGGCACGATCCGCGTGTTCGGCCACGACGCCGTGACGCACTACGTCGACGCCCGCGCCGCCGTCGGCCTCGCGCCGCAGGAGCTGAACATCGACTGGTTCCTGACGCTCGAGGAGACGCTCGACTACCACGGCGGCTACTTCGGGATGCCCCGCAAGGAGCGCCGCGCCCGCGCGAAGGAGCTGCTCGAGGCGTTCTCGCTGACGGAGAAGAAGGACGAGCGCACCCGCACGCTCTCCGGCGGGATGAAGCGCCGGCTGATCCTCGCCCGCGCCCTCATGCACCGCCCGCGGCTCCTCATCCTCGACGAGCCGACCGCGGGCGTCGACGTCGAGCTGCGCCTCGAGCTGTGGCAGTACGTGCGGCGGATCAACGAGGAGGGCACGACCGTCCTGCTCACGACCCACTACCTCGAGGAGGCCGAGTTGCTCTGCGACCGGATCGCCTTCATCAACGGCGGCGAGATCGTCGCCGAGGGCACGAGCGAGCAGCTCGCCGCGCACTACGGCGTGGCCGGGCTCGAGGACGCCTACCTCGAGCTCGTCGGGCGCAAGGAGCTGTCGCGCAACGGCGCGAGCGCCGTCCCGGACGGCGTCGACCCGGACCTCGCCGACGCCGCGGCCCGGGCCGGCGCGACGGAGTCCGAGCGATGACCGCCGCCCAGATCCGCCTGCTCTCGCTGCTGCGCCGCGAGTGCAGCCGCTTCCTGAAGATCAAGCGCCAGACGATCGGCGCCCCGCTGCTGGAGACGTTCCTCTACGTCTCGGTGTTCGGGGCCGCGCTCGGCAGCCGGGTCGGCGACCTCCACGGGTTCGACTACGTGGTGTTCGTCGTCCCCGGCCTGATCATGATGGCGTTCGCCATCAACGCGTTCGCGAACAACTCCAGCTCCCTGCTCCAGCAGAAGATGCAGGGCTCGATCCACGACCAGCTCTCGTCACCGGCGACGCCGCTGGAGCTGCTGCTGGCGTTCTCGCTCGGCGGGTTCCTCCGGGGCCTCGTGATCGCCGTCCTGACGCTCGTCGCCGCCGCCCTGCTCGTCGACCTGCCGCTGCGCCACCCGGAGGTCCTCCTCCCGGCGCTCTTCCTCGTGGGCATGTTCTTCGCCCAGCTCGGGGTGCTCATCGGCGTCCGCGCCGAGCAGTTCGACGACGTCGCCGTCGCCCAGACGTTCGTGCTGCAGCCGCTGATCTTCCTCGGCGGCGTCTTCTACTCGACGTCGCTGTTGGACGAGCCGTTCGCGACGCTCACCCACTTCGATCCCGTCTACTACATGATCAACCTCGTGCGGTACGGGTTCCTCGGCTACACCGAGGAGTCGATCTGGCTGTCGTTGACGCTCCTGACGCTCGCGACGACCGTGCTGTTCCTCCTGAACCTGCGCCTCTTCCGGCGCGGCTGGAAGCTCCGCTCCTAGGGCGCCGCGCGACGTCCCGGGGCCGGCGCCGTCGGCCCCCGGCTCAGCGGAGGACGGGGACGTCGTAGGCGTCGATCCACGGGTCGGCGCTCACGATCGTCAGGCCCTCGAGCTGGGCCTGCGCGACGAGCAAGCGGTCGAACGGGTCGCGATGGTGCCAGGGCAGCACTGCGACGTGGTCCGCGTGGCGCGGGGCGATCGGGAGGAGCTCCACGTCGACCGCCTCGAGACGCGCGAGGAGGTCCGCGGTCGGCGGAACGAGCTTGCCGAGCGACCGCTTGATCGCGGCCTCCCACAGCACGACCGCGCTCACCACGACCTTCGCCCGCGGCCGGGAAAGCGCCTCGATCATCGGTGCGCTGAGTCGGTCGCGACGTCCCGCCAGCCACCAGAGGACGACGTGCGTGTCGAGCAGCACGTCAGTCGACCATGCCGAGGGCGCGCGCCACGTCCTCGGGCAGCTCGTCCCAGTCGTCGGCGATCTCGACGTCCGGGAGCGTCCCGAACGCCTCCGCGAACGGGATCCTCCGCTGCTCGAGGGGCGCGAGCCGCACGACGGCCTCGCCCCGACGGGTGATGACGATCTCCTCTCCCGCGAGCGCGCGCTCCACGAGCCGGGAGAGGTGGGTCTTGGCCTCGTGCATGCCGACGCTCGCCATGCGTCGACCGTACCAGCGAACTAGCCAACGGACTAGATCATGCCCGTCACAGGACGGTGCCGAGGTCGTTCCCGCCCGCGACGCGGCAGCTCGTCGCCGGCCGGCTCAGCGCGCCCGGCGCAGGAGGTACGTGTCGAACATCCAGCCCTTGCGCTCACGCGCCTGGGCCCGGACGCGGACGACCTCGTCGGCGACGTCGCCGAGCCGACCGTGGATCAGCAGCTCGTCCGGGGTCCCGAGGTACGCGCCCCAGAAGAGCTCGAGGTCGGGGTCCTGGTCGGCGAACGCGAGCTCGGCGTCGAGCATGACGACGACGTCCTCGGTCGTCAGGTCGGCGAGCTGCTCGGCCAGGCGCCGACCGGGGGTGACGCGGATCGTGCCGCCGACCTGGTTGAGCGTCGTCCGGTGGCGGGCCGCGAGGTCCTGAACGGCGCTGATGCCGGGGACGACGTCGTAGTCGAAGGCGACCGTCCCGCTCGCGAGGACCTGCTCGACGACGCCGAGCGTCGAGTCGTAGATCGCCGGGTCGCCCCAGACGAGGAAGGCCCCGCGCTCGTCCTCGCCGAGCTCGGTCGCGATCGCGGCGGCCCACTGCTTCGCGCGGCGGGTGCGCCAGTCGTCCACGACGCCCTCGTGCGCGTCGCGCGAGCGGCCCCGCGGCGGGTCGACGAGCTCGACGACGCGGTGCTCCCCGGTCACGTGCCGGCGCAGGACCTCGCGCCGGACCGCGACGAGGTCCTCCGTCTCCCGGACCTTCGTGATGAGGAAGATCACGCGCGCCGCGTCGAGCGCCTTGATCGCCTGGACCGTGACCTGGTCGGGGTCCCCGGCGCCGATGCCGACGAGCGAGAGGTGCCGCATGGCGGGCGACCCTACCCGGAGCGCCGCGAGGACCCCGCCTCACCAGGCGACGTCGACCCCGTAGCGGGCGAGCACCGCGTCCTTCGTGAGGATCGTCGCGCCCTCGCGCTGCGCCTGGGCGACGAGCAGCCGGTCGAACGGATCGGCGTGGATCGCCGGCAGCCGCTCGACCGCGGCGGCGTGCTCGAGCGCGATCGGCAGCGCACGCGCGCCCGCGCCGAGCAGCGTCGAGGCGAAGCCGTCGGGCGCCTCGAGCTTGCCGAGAGCGCGCTTGATCGCGACCTCCCAGACGACCACCGCGCTGAGCAGCACCTCGCTGCGCTCGTCCGCCAGCAGGGTCAGGGCCCGCTCGCCGAGCGGCGCCGCGTCGTCGAGCCACCAGAGCGCGGCGTGGGTGTCCAGGAGCAGCCTCACCGCAGGCCGAACGCCTCGGCGATCTCCGGCGGAACGTCGTCGAAGTCGTCGGCGAGCCGGACGCGGCCGCGCCACGCCCCGCGGACCTCGGCCAGCCGGTTGGGACGCTCGACGGGCACGAGTCGCGCGGCCGGCGCACCGTGACGCGTGATCACGATCTCCTCGCCCGCGGCGACGCGCGCGACCAAGCGCGAGAGGTGCGTCTTCGCCTCGTGCATCCCGACCTCCGCATCCGCACCGGCCACGCGTTCAGACTAGCACCCGACTAGACCTTGGCCGGGTCGAGCAGCGACCTCCGGCGAGCCGGCGCGGCCGCGGAGGCGCGCCTACACTCCGGCGGGTGAGCGGCGCCGCACACGGGGGCAACGAGGAGCTGCTCCGCCTCGACACTCCGCTGCACCGGCTCCCGGCGCAGTGCAAGGTCGCCACGCTGCTGCTCTTCGCGCTCGCGGTCGCGCTCAGCCCGACCCACGCGGTCTGGCCCTACGGCCTGCACCTCCTGCTCGTCCTCGCGGCGGCGCTCGTGGCGCGCGTCCCGCTGCTCCAGCTCGCCTCGCGGCTCGTGATCGAGATCCCGTTCGTGCTGTTCGTCCTGCTGCTGCCGTTCGTGACGCAGGGCGAGGAGACCCACGTGCTCGGCGTCGGACTGTCGATCGACGGGCTGTGGACGGCGTGGGCGATCGTCGCCAAGGCCTCGCTCGTGCTGCTGGCCACCGCGGTCGTGGCCGCCTGCACCCCGCCGGCGGCGATCCTCGCCGGCGTCGACCGGCTGCGCGCGCCGAAGGTCCTCACCGCGATCGCCGGGTTCACGATCCGCTACGTCGAGGTCGTCCTCGACGAGCTGCAGCGGATGCGGATCGCGCGCGTGGCCCGCGGCGACGACCCGCGCTTCGTCTGGCAGGCGCGGGCGACGATCCGCTCGGCCGGCACGCTGCTCGTGCGCTGCTTCGAGCGCGGCGAGCGCGTGCACCTGGCGATGATCAGCCGCGGATACGACGGCGGCATGCCGCCGGGCCTGCTGACGGTGCCGGCCACCCGCGTGGAGTGGCTCGGCGTCGCGGGGCTCGTGACGGTCGCCGCCTCGATCACCGTGGCCTCCCGCCTCGTCGTCGGCTGAGCCGGCGCGCGCCCGGATCAACCGCCGACGGCGGAGCCCACCGGCACGGCGCCCGAGCGGAGCTCCGGCAGGATCCGGTCGCGGTAGAGCGCGAGCGTCCCGTCCGGATCGGCCTGCCCGATGAGCTGCAGGCACACCGCGTCGGCGCCGAGGCCGGCGAGCTCGCGGACCCGGGCCAGGTGCTCCTCCGGGTCGTCGCTGACGATGAACCCCTCGCGCGCGAACTGCTCGTCGCTCATCTCGGCGTCGGCGAGCCGCTGCATCTCCTCCTGATCGGCGATGTCGTCGGTGTAGAGCTGCGGCAGCTGCGTCGGCTTCCAGCGGCGCGCGCCCGCGATCACCGCGTCGCGCTCGCGCGCCCAGGAGATCCCGCTCTGGAGGACGATCGTGCCGGGCTCGCGCCCGAGCTCGTCGCACGCGTCGCGGTAGGCGCCGATGACCTCCGGCGCCTGCTCGGGATCGCCGAGCGTCCAGAGGCCGTCGCCGTGCTCGGCGGCGATCCGCGCGGCCTTCGGCCCGAACGCGGAGACGATCATCCGCGGGCGCCCCTCCGCGCGGGTGAAGAGGTGGGCGTCCTTCAGCGCGAACCAGCCCTCGTCGACGGTGACGCGCTCGCCGTCCCAGAGCCGGCGGATCGCGGCCAGCCCGGCGGCGAAGCGCTCCTGCTGCTCGGGCACGCCGGGCCAGTCGAGGCCGAGCGGCGACTCGTTGACCGACTCGCCGCTCCCGACGCCGAGCGTGATCCGGCCGGGGAAGAGCGACTCGAGCGACATGAACGCCTGCGCGACGACGCCCGGGTGGTAGTGGTGGACGATCGGCGTGACGCCGGTGGCCAGCGGCGCGCTCGTCACCTGGCCGATCGCCGCGAGCGTCACCCACGCCTGGGCGCCCTCGCCGCCCGGGAACCAGGGCGCCCAGTGGTCGGAGAGGCCGAGCGCGTCGAACCCGGCCTGCTCCGCCGCACGCGCCTGCGCGACGAGCTGCGGAGGGGTGAACTCCTCGGTCGAGCCGGCGAACCAGAGCTGGGGGAAGGCCATGCTCCTCGGCTACCCGACGCGCCCGGCGACGAACCCGACGCGGCGGCCCGCCTCCGCCCCGTGGGCTAGCGTGCCGCGCGTGCGTCCGCCCGGTCCGCTCGCCACGGCGCTGCTCGTCGCGCGCCTGACGCTCGTGGAGGTCGTGCGCGGGCGCGCGGCGCGCGGCCTGCTCGTCGTCAGCGCGGCACTGCTCGCGCTCTTCGCGCTCGCCGCGCACCAGGCGCTCGGAGCCGCCCGGGGGCGCGGTGGCACGGTGACCGTCGACGTCGTCGGCGGAACCCTGCTGGGCAGCGCCGCGTTCGTGGCGCTGTTGCTCGGTGCCACGGTGGCGGGCACGCTCACCGCCTCGGCGGTGCGCGGCGACGCGGAGCGCGGCGCACTCGGCCCGCTCGCCGCACGGCCGGTGTCGCGTCTGGCGATCGTCCTGGGACGCACGCTCGCCGGGGCCGGCCTGGCGGCGGCCTTCGCGATCGCCCTCTGGCTGACGAGCGTCCTCGTCGTGCGGATCGCCGGCGACTGGTCGCCGCCCGCGCTGGCCGGTCCCGCGCTCGCGCTCGGCGGCGCGGTCGCCCTCGTCGCGCTCGGCGGGACCGTCGTCTCCACCGCCCTCCCGACGACCGCGGCGACGATCGCGGTCCTCGCGACCGTCGGCGTCGGGCTGAGCGTCGGGCTCGTCGCCCAGCTCGGCAGCGCCTTCGGCCTGGCGGACCTGCGGACGGTCGCCGACGTCGCCGCGGCGCTGCTGCCGTTCGAGGCGCTCTACCGGCACGTCCTCGCGAGCCTGTCCGACGGCCGCGACCTCGCGGCGGTGGGCGTCGCGATCGGGCCGTTCGGCGGCGCCCGGGAGCTCGCCGCCTGGCACGGTCCGGCCCTGACCGCATGGGTCACCACCGGCCTCGCGCTCGTCGCGTGGCGGGTCCGACGCACCGACGTCTGAGCCGCGGCCCACTCCCGGATGCGCCCGCCGCGCCGACGCGGGCGAGCGAGATGGGGACGCCGTACGCACGACGCTGGCGCGACGGGCGGCGAGGCGCCATACTGCTCGCGCCGCGTGGCCCCCGACGTCGGTGCACCAGATCGTCAGCACGACCAAGGAGCGGTCTTCCCGTGACCCGACCACCACGTTCGAGGGGCAGGCACGCAGCGGCGTTGACGCTGCTCGTCCTGCCCGGCCTCGCCCTCTCCGGCTGCGGGCCGAACGACCAGGACCTGGCGGCGGCCATCGCCGGAACCGCCACGCACCGCGACGGCGGCGTGCTCGTCGCGCCCGACGAGGTCACCGCGGGCCAGCCCGTCGACGTCTCGATCGCCGGATCGAAGATCGGTGACGATCCGCAGGCATGCCCGGTGGCCGCGTTCGTGTTCCGGGACGGCGGGGCGGTCGAGCAGACGGTCGGCGGCCTGGAGACCCTCGCCTCCGGCAGCGCCTGCTCGGTGGTGAAGGGCGAGTTCCGGACGACCTTCGCCGCCGCGGAGCCGGGCGTGCGCGAGGCCGTGCTGCAGGTCCGGATCGAGGCCGACGCCCCCGAGGGACAACTGCCGGTCTACACGATCGCGAGCAAGACGATCCGCGTCGTGACGCCCGGGACCGGCGGCCCACCGCCCACGGGTCCCGGCACCCCACCGGCGCCGGTCCGCTGCGGCACGACGCCGAGCGTCCCCGACGGCTTCAGCTGGGGCTTCCGCGTCAATCCGCTCAAGCCGATCGCGGGCCAGCCACTGGGCGTCGACCCCGGCGGCACGACGAGCGCCAGGCCCGTCGTCCGCTACGCGCTGGACCTCGACAACGACGGGACCCCCGAGGCGACCTCGACCGGAGGGCAGCTCCTGACCACCGCCCCCGGAGCGGCCGGTCCGCTCAGTGGGTGCCTCAGCGCCGTCGACGACCAGGGTCGCGTCGCGACGCACCCGATCACCACGACCGTCGATGCGTCCGGCCTGGGCGCCAAGGACTACGCCGTCCCCGCATCGGTGCCGGTCGGCGCCCCGGTGACGCTGAGCATCACGCCGCCCCCGCCCGCCGGGGCGACCGGCGGCTGCGTCTGGTTCTACGAGAGCGTCGCCGACGCGGACGCGAGCAACCCCATCTACCCCACCTGCGACAGCTCCCGGACGCACGCGTTCGCGAGTCCGGGCCTGAAGTTCACGGAGATCAGCTTCTTCGACGGCGTCGGACACAACAGCTGGGGTCGCTTCGTGCGGGTCACCGCGCCGACGCGCTCCGCGACGCACGCGGCGCGGAAGCCGCGGACGGTCAAGGTCGCGACGACCGTCAGCGGCGCGCCGAAGCTCGTGACGGTCGGCAGGACCGCGTACGCGGCCGGACGACTCGCGACGAAGGGCGCGGTCCTGCGCGGCCGGATGGCCGCGAAGCTCACGAGCCGGCAGCGCAAGCAGGCTCCGGCCCTCGGCGTCCTGCGCAACGCGGACTACGCGATCCGGATGGACGGTGAACGGGTGCTGCTGAGCCCGACGGCGTTCGGGCTCAAGGGCACCGGCCGGCTGCTGGCGCGCTCGCGCAGCGATCGCCGGACGCTCGTGTGCCTCGCCGTCTCCAGCGACGGGACGACGAAGGCGTCCGGCACGACGTGGCGGATCCTGGGCGCGACCGGCAAGGCGCGCGGCTGGACCGGCTCGGGGACGGCGTTCCCGCTCGTCGTCGGCCTGCCGGCGAAGCGCTCGGTCTCGCTGACCGCCAAGCGCGGCCGCGCGAGGTCGACCGCCGGGTGCAAGGGCCTGGCCCAGTACCTCCCGAAGAAGGGCAAGAAGTAGCCCGTGCCCGGGCGCGACCCCGATGCGCGCCGGCCCGCGGGCCCGGCATCGGCGTCGCGTCCGGCCGCGCCACCGCTCCGCGTCAGTGGGGCGGTCAAGCGCCACCGCGGCCGGACGGTGCTGCCCGGGATCGACCTCGTCGTCGCGCCGGGCGAGCAGGTCGGGCTGCTCGGACCCAACGGTGCGGGCAAGTCGACGCTGCTGCGGCTGGCCGCCGGCCTCGCCGGGCCCGACGCCGGGGTCGTCGAGCTCCACGGACGCGCGGCGACCGACCCGTCGGCCCGCATCGGCGTCGGGTACCTCGCCGAGCTGTTCCGCTTCCCGTCCTGGCAGACCGTCGACGAGACGCTGCGCCTGCACCAGCGGCTCGCCGGCAGCGCCTCCGGCGTTCCCGAGCGGATGGAGCTCCTGGCGCTCGTCGGCCTCGCCGAGCGCCGGGACGCCCGGGTCGGGACCCTCTCCAAGGGCCAGCAGCAGCGCCTCGGCCTCGCGCAGGCGCTCGTCGGGGAACCGACGCTCGTGCTGCTCGACGAGCCGACCTCGGCGTTGGATCCGGTCGGGGTGCGGATGGTCCGCCGGCTCCTGACGACCCTACGAGAACGCGGGGTCGCCGTCCTGCTGAGCTCGCATCAGCTGCACGAGGTCGAGCGCGGCTGCGACCGGATCGCCCTGCTGCGCGACGGCCGCGTGCTGCACGAGGGTCCGGTGCCCGAGCTCCTGCGTCGCTCCGGGCACGCCGATCTCGAGTCGCTCTACGTCGCCGCGATGCGCGACGCGTCCGGTGCACCCGGCTGAGCGCGCCGACGTGCCCCGGACCGGCACGCCCGGCGCGGCCGACGCCCCCCGGCACGCGACCGCGCGCCGCCGAGGGCGGACCGGGGCGCTGGCCGCGATCGGCGGTGCCATCGGCGGACTGGCCCCACCGCCGGTCTCGCTCACCCCGTTGGCGCTGCTCGTCGCGCTCGCCCTGCTCGCGCTCGCCTGGCGCACCGCCGACGGCTGGCGCACCGCGGCGCTCGCCGGGGTCGTCTGGGCGGTCATCGGACAGGTGGTGCCGCTGAGCTTCGTGGTGACGACGGTCCAGCGCTTCACCGACCTCGGGGTCGTGGGCGGCCTCGCCGGTCTCTGCCTGCTGCTCGGGGTCCAGTCGCTGCCGTGGGCCGTCGGGGGCGCGGCCCACGCGCTGCTGCGCCGCCGGCTCGGCAGCCCCGAGCTCGTCGCCTTCCCGGTGGCGGTCCTCGTCGCCTGCTCGCTGCCCCGGCCGTTCGGGTGGACCCCGGCCTCGATCCTCCTCGACCGACCGGAGCTCGTCCAGACCGCGGAGTGGCTCGGCGAGCGCGGCACGTCGGTCCTCGTGGCGGCGATCATCGCGGTCGCGGTCGCGGTCGTCCCGCGCTCGAGGAGCCGACCCGGGGCCGCGCGGGTCACTGTCGCCCTGCTGCTCGCGTCGCTGCTCCTCGGTGGCCTGGACCGGCTCGGCGCGGCGCGGATCGCCTCGCTCGACGCCACCGCGGGGCGGACGGTCCGGGTCGGCCTCGTCGATCCCGACGCGCCGGTCCACCGCCGCAGCGCGGGGCCTCGGGATCCTCGCGTCCTCGCGCCGCTGCGCCGGCTCACCATCGCCGCCGAGCGCCGCGGGGCAGCGCTCGTCGCGTGGCCGGAGTCCGCCTACCCGATCGCCCTCCCCCACGCCTCGGGGCGAATCACCGGCGGGAGCGCGGACCCCCGCGCACCGGGGACCCGGGCGCCGCTGCTGCTGGGGCTGGAGACGCGCGACCGCCGGCGACGGCCGTACAACTCGGCTGCCGTGAGCACCTCCGACGGCCGGCTCGGGCGCCCGTACGACAAGCTCGCGCTGCTGCCCATCGGCGAGCGACTGCCGCTGGCCGGCGTCCTGCCGTTCCTCGACGAGCTCTTCCCGAACGCCTCGAACGTCTCCCCGGGTTCGGGGCCGCGGCTGCTGCACGCACCGCTCCCGCGGGGGCCCGCGCTGCGGATCGGCGTCCTCATCTGCTTCGAGGCCGTCCGTGGCGACGTGGCACGCGCGCTGGCCGGCGTGGGGGACGGACCGGACCTCCTGGCGAACCTCAGCAACGACGCGTGGTTCCGCGCGACGACCGAGCCACGGCTGCAGGAGCTGCTCGCCCGGATGCGCGCGATCGAGCTGCGCAGGCCGATGGTCAGGGCGACGAACGGCAGCCCGGCGTCGGTCGTCGACGCCGCGGGTCGGGTGCGCGCGCGGCGCACCGGCCCCGCGCCCGCGGTCCTCGTCGCGGACGTGCCGCTGCGCCCGGCCGACGCGCCCCGCACCCTCCACGCGCGGCTCGGCGACGGACCGACCTGGATCCTGGCGCTCGTCGTCGTCCTCGTCACCGGACCGCTGCGGCGTCGCCGCGCTCACCAGCGCACGTAGCGCTCCCGCAGTCGCCGGTCCTCGCCGCTGCGTCGCGCCTGCCACGCCAGCGCGCGCAGGAGGCGGTTCAGCGCCCAGGCGCCGCGGCCGGCCGCGCGCGTGCGGGTCCAGTGCAGGAGCAGCGCGCCGTGACGGGGGTCGCGCGGGTCCGCGCCCGGGGCCGTCCGGCCGTCGGCGAGCAGCCCGTAGGTCACCTGCTTGGCGATCTCGAAGCCGCGGCTGGCCGGCACCATCTCGACGCGGAAGCACGCGCGGGCGGTCCCCTCGTTGACGAACCGGTGGGCGGTGCCGAGCTCGACGGAGCGGACGTCGCCGGCGCGCAGGACGTGGCGGGCACCGGCCTCCTCGACGACGAGCGCGCCGTCGAGCACCTCGAAGGTCTCGCGGAACGCGTCGTGGACGTGCAGCGGGGTCCCGGCGCCGGGCTCGAGCTCGACCTCCAGCAGCGTGCGAGCGCCGCCGCTGTCGTCGGCGGTGACGAGGAAGGTCACGGCGAGCCCGTGTCCCGGGTGGGCGAGCCGGCGGGGGTCGGTCGCCGGGCTGGGTGCCACGGTGGCGGTCGTCGTCATGACGACAGGGTGCGGCCACGCCGCGCGCCGTCCCAGGGGGGATTCCCCCGTCGTCCCCCACCCGCCCGGAACGGCGCCGCGGCGGCTCTAGGATCGGCCCGGATGGAGGACCGGAGCACCCGTGCGCCGCTCGTCGGCCGCGCTGCCGAGCTCGAGCAGGCCGTCGCCGCGATCGCCGCCGTGCGCGACGGCGCGGGGCGCGTCCTCGTCGTCTCGGGCGACCCCGGCATCGGGAAGACCGCGCTCCTGGACGCGATCGCCGACGAGGCGCGCGCGGCCGGGCTCGCGGTGCTCGCGGGCCGGGCGACCGAGCACGAGACCGACGTGCCGCTCGGCCTGGCGATCGACGCGCTCGACGGCGAGCTCGACCGGCTCGACGACGCCCCGCGCGCAGCGCTCGCCGCGGACCTCGGGGACGTCCTGCCGAGCCTCGCACCGCCCGGCGCCCGGACCGGCGGCGGGCGACCGGGACCCGCACCGGCCGCCGCCGCCCGGCGCTTCCACGTCCACCGGGCGCTGCGCGACGTCCTCGAGCAGCTCGCGGGACGCCACGGCACCGTCGTCGTGCTCGACGACCTCCACTGGGCCGACGAGGGCTCGCTGCAGTGGGTCACCCACCTCCTGCGCCGGCCGCCCCGCACGCCCGCGCTGCTCGTGCTGGCGCTGCGGCCGGCCCCCCGGCCGCTGGCGCGGCTGCTCGACGCGCTGCGCAACGGCGTCCCCGGCGCGCACCTCGAGCTCCGGCCGCTGCCCGACGAGGACGCCGCCGCGCTCCTGCGCGACGTCGACGTCGACGCCGGCGACCGGCCGGCGATCGTGCGCGAGGCCGGGGGCAACCCGCTCTTCCTCCAGGAGCTCGCGCGGGTCGGCGCCGCCGACGACCGCCTGCCGCCGACGATCCTCGCCGCCGTCGAGCTGGAGGTCTCGGCGCTCGACCCCGCCGCGCGGGCCCTGCTCGAAGGAGCGGCCGTCGCCGGCGACCCGTTCGACGTCGAGCTCGCCGCGGCGACGGCCGGCCTCGGCGTCGGCGCGGCCGACGACGCGCTGGACGCGATCGCCGCCGCGGACCTCGTCCGGCCCGAGCCGCAGCGGCCGACGCTCCTGCGCTTCCGCCATCCGCTCGTGCGCCGCGCCGTCTACGACGCGATGGCGCCGGGGGCCCGGCGCACCGCGCACGGCCGGGCGGTCACCGCGCTGACGGCCCGCGGCGTCGGGGCCGCCGGCCTCGCGCACCACGTCGAGCGCGTCGCGCGGGTCGGGGACGCCGACGCCGCCGCGACGCTCGTCGCGGCGGCCCGCGCGTCCGCCGGGCGCGCACCGGCCACGAGCGCCCGGCACCTCGGCTCCGCGCTCGCCCTGCTGCCCGGGGCGCCGCCGCAGGAGCGAGCCGACCTGCTCGCCGAGCAGGCCTCGGCGCTCAGCGCGACCGGCCGGCACGGCGAGGCCCGCGCCGCGCTGCTCGAGGCGCTCGAGCTGCTGCCGCCGGCGCTCGTCGAGCGCCGCGTGCGGATCACCGCGGCGCTCTGCTCGGTGGACCACGTTCGCGCGCGCCACGAGGACGCGCTGACGCGGCTGCGCTCCGAGCTCGCCGCCCTGCCCGAGGACGTCCCGGAGGAGCTGCGAGCGCTCGGCCGCTTCGCGCTCGCCACGAGCTGCGTGTACCTGCCCGACGAGGAGGGCCTCGAGGCGTGGGCGGGCCGCGCGGCGCCGGCGCTGCGCGAGGTCGACCCGGCGACCGCTCTCTGCGACGACGCGCTCGTCCTCATCGCGCGCCGCTGGCGGGGCCGCACCGACGGCCTCGAGACGCTGCGCGCCGCGGTCCTCGAGCGGCTCGCCGCGCTGGATCCGGCGATCCGGCGCAGCCGCAGCGACGTGCTCGTCTACCTCGGGCAGGCCGAGGCGCTGGCCGAGCGCAACGTCGAGGCGCTGCGGCTCGTCGACGAGGGGCTCGCGACGCTCGCCGCCGGCGGGGACGACGCGGCGCTCGTCCCGCTGTCGCAGCTGCGGGTCCAGGCGCTGCTCGCGCTCGGCGACGCCCGTCGCGGCCGCGAGGCGGTGGCGCTGGCCGAGGACGCCGCGCGGCTCCAGGAGGCCGACTACGGGATCGCGTACGCCCTCGCCGCGCGCGCCGAGCTCTGCCGCCTGGACGGCGACCGCGAGGACGTCGAGCGCGCCGCCGCGGAGTGGCCGGCCCTCGCCGGCCGGATCGGCGACATCGGCCTGGCGCGCACGGCGCAGGTGACGTTCGCGCTCGTCCAGACGGTCGACGACCCCGAGCGGCGCGCCGAGCGGCTCGCGGCGATCGCCGGCGCGCGGTTCGAGCGCCTCGAGCCGGAGTTCGCCACGACGCGCGTGCTGCCGTTCCACGTACGCGCGCTGCTGGCGAGCGGTCGGCGGCCGGCGGCCGAGGCGGCCGCCGCGCTGCTCGCGGAGCGGGCCGCGGCGCTCGCGCTGCCCGGCGGGCGCGCGGCCGCCGCGCTCGTCCGCGCGGAGATCGCCCTCGACGGCTCGGCGCCGGACGCCTCGGCGGCGCTGCGCCTCGCGGAGGAGGCCGCGGCGGGCGCCGCCGAGCGCGGCTTCGGCGAGCTGCGCTTCCACGCCGACCTCGTCGCGGCCCGCGCGCTGGCGCTCGCCGGCGAGCGCGACGCCGCCGTCGGCCGGCTCCGCGCCGCGGCGGACCGGGCCACGGCGGTGGCGGCGTGGGCACTGCGCGACGCCGCCGCCAGCGAGCTGCGCCGGCTGGGCGCGCGGCTGCCGGCAGCCCTGCGGGTCGCCGGCGAGCGCGGCGAGCTCACCGAGCGCGAGGAGCAGGTCGCCGAGCTCGTGGCGGCCGGGCGATCGAACAAGGAGGTCGCGAAGCTCCTCTTCCTGAGCCCGAAGACCGTCGAGCACACGCTCTCGCGGGTCTACGCGAAGCTCGGCGTCCGCTCGCGCACGGAGCTCGCGGCGACCCGCCCGGCGCTCGCCCGGTCGGCCGCCGGGGTGCGAGGCTGAGGGCATGGCCCTCGCCCGCGTCGTCCCGAACCTCCACGCCGCCACCCCGATCGAGGCGGCGGCGTTCTACCGCGACGTCCTCGGGATGGAGGTCGTCATGGACCAGGGGTGGATCGTGACCGTCGCGGACCCCGCGCGGCCCGGCCTGCAGCTGAGCCTCGTCAGCGAGGACGCGTCGGGACCCGTCGTGCCGGTCGCGTCGCTCGAGGTCGACGACGTCGACGCGGCGCACGCCGCCGCGGTCGCGTCCGGCGCCGAGATCGTCCACCCGCTGACGGACGAGCCGTGGGGCGTGCGGCGGTTCTTCGTCCGGGACCCCGCCGGGCACGTCGTGAACGTCCTGGGCCACCGGAGCTGAGACGCGGCGCCCGGCCGGCACGCGCGACGGCGCCGACCCACGCCGTCCGCGGTGCGGCACGCGAGCGCACCGCGCGCCGGTCTACCCTGACCGGGTGGACCTCCGCCGATCCGACGCCCGTGGCGGCACGCACGGGCGCCCCGCGCCGGACCGGCCGTCGCTCGTGCTCGTCGGGCACGGCTCGCGCGACGCCGACCACGTCGACGAGTTCTGGGACCTCGTCCGCCACGTCGGGGAGATCGATCCGGAGCTCCACCACGCCGGCGGGTTCATCGAGCTCGCCGAGCCGTCGGCGGACGCCGCGATCGACGCGCTCGTGGCGGACGGCGCGACGGAGATCGTCTCCGTGCCGATCGTCCTGCTCGCGGCGGGCCACCTGAAGAACGACGGCCCGGCGACGCTCGCGCGCGCGCGGATCCGGCACCCGGACGTGACGTTCCGCATGGCGCGCGACCTCGGGATCCACCCCGAGGTCCTGTCGGTCGCCGAGGATCGGATCGCCGCGACGCTCGGCGACGCCGACCCGGCGGCCTCGGGGGTCGTGCTCGTCGGCCGCGGCTCGAGCGATCCGGACGCCTCCGGCGACTTCGCGAAGCTCTGTCGCCTGCTGAGCGACCGACGGGGGCTGCCGATCGTCGAGCCGGCGTGGATCTCGGTCGCCGAGCCCCGCGTCCCGGACGCGCTGGAGCGCTGCCGCCGGCTCGGCGCCACGACGATCGCCGTCGTCCCGTTCTTCCTCTTCACCGGCGTGCTGCTCGGCCGGATCCTCGACCAAGCGGCCGCGTGGGCGCAGCAGCACCCCGAGCTGACCGTCCGCGGCGGCCCCCATCTCGGCGCCGACCGGCGGCTCGCGCGCGTCGCGCTGGAGCGCTACCGCGAGGGGTTCGGCGGCGACGTGCGGATGAACTGCGACCTCTGCGTCTACCGCGTGACGCTGCCCGGCTACGAGGAGAAGGTCGGCCTGCCGATCAGCCTCACCCCGCACGGGGACGGGCCCGCGCGGGGACGGCGGCGCAACCGTCGCGCGACCCGCGCACCGCGGCCGGGCTGGGACGGGACCGCGCTCGAGCTCGCCGACGAGGGCCGCCAGGGCGACCGCGGCCGCGTGAAGCCCGGCGAGGCCGACCCGGAGGCGGCCGTCGCGGTGAAGGTCCGCGACCTGCACTTCGCCTACCCCGACGGCTCCGAGGCGCTGACCGGCGTGGACCTGACGATCCGCGCCGGCGAGCGCGTCGCGCTGCTCGGCCCCAACGGCGCGGGCAAGACGACGCTCCTGCTGCACCTCAACGGCGTGCTGCAGCCGCAGCAGGGCACCGTGGAGATCGCCGGCACCGGCCTGACGAAGCGCACCGCGCGCGACCTGCGTCGGAAGGTCGGGATCGTCTTCCAGGACCCCGACGACCAGCTCTTCATGCCGTCGATCGAGAGCGACGTCGCCTTCGGCCCCGCGAACCTCGGGCTGACCGGCGGGGCGCTGGAGGAGCGCGTCACCGAGGCGCTGCGGACGTTCGGGCTCGAGGAGCTGCGCGAGGTCGCCCCGCACCAGCTCTCGCTCGGCCAGCGGCGCCGCGCCGCGGTCGCCGGCGTCCTGGCGATGGAGCCCGAGCTCATGGTCCTCGACGAGCCCTCGTCGAACCTCGACCCGGCGGCGCGGCGCGAGCTCGCCGACGTCATCCGCCGGCTGCCGACGACGACGCTGCTCGTCACCCACGACCTGCCCTACGCGCTGGAGCTCTGCCCGCGGGCGATCGTCATGGACGCCGGCCAGGTGATCGCCGACGGCCCGACGCGACAGATCCTCGCCGACGAGGGCTTCATGCGCGCCCACCGGCTGGAGCTCCCGGCGGGCTTCAACCCGCTCGCCGCCTGACGCGGCGGGCGGCGGTCAGCCGCCGTTGACGGCGGCGGCGATCCGCGACGCCACGCGCTCGCCGTCGCGCATGCCGCGCTCGAGCCGCGTGGCGGCCCGCTGGAGCTGCCGCAGGGTCGCGAAGGTCGCGCGGCGCGCGGCGACCCGCCGCAGCCCGGTCCCGAGCGTGCCGGTCGCGGAGCGCACGACGTTCACCGCCGAGAGGAGGTCGGCCCGCAGCCGACGGCCCTGGGTGCTCGACGCCGTCGTCCGCCGCAGGGAGAGGCGCAGCGACGAGGCCTCCGCCTCGACCCGCTCGGCGGAGCGCGCCGCGAGCGTCGCCCGGTTGCGGCTCGTGGGCGCCCGCGAGAAGCGCTCGAGGCGCTGCTGCAGGGTCGTCGCCTCGGGCTTGAGCGTCGCGACGTGGGCCTCGACGACCTGGACGAGCTGCACGTCGTCGGCGGCCGCCGGCCGCGGCCCGCCGAGGGCGAGGGCGCCGAGGAGCCCGAGCAGGAGCGCGAGGCGCCCGGCCGTCGCGCGGAGGTCTGTCGCGTTGCGCACCCCACCGACGATAGCCCGGCCCCGGGCGCCGGTGGGCCGGGAGGGCGCGGCGGGAGCCCGTTCGAGGTCCCGCGACGGACGGATGGACGGGCGGAGCGCTCCCCGCTCCGCCGCCGCCGATGCGAACATGCGTTCGCATGCGCTGGGATCACCTGCAGCTCGACGTCGACGCCCCGACCCGGTCGTTCCCCGGCATGCGGGAGCCGGCGGTCGTCCGGCGCTTCGACGCCCCCGAGGCGCTGGAGACCCGCTTCTACGAGGTGCGGGCGAAGTCGGTGCTCAACCGCGTCCCGGCCCGGTCGTCGATGCCGTTCGGGTGGACGGTGAACCCGTACCGGGGCTGCACCCATGCGTGCGTCTACTGCTTCGCTCGACCGACCCACGAGTACCTCGACCTCGGTCCCGGCCGGGACTTCGAGCGCGAGATCGTCGTGAAGGTCAACGCGCCGGAGCGGCTCGTGATCGACCTGGGCCGACGCGCGCGGACGCCCGCCGCGGACGAGGGCGTCGCGCTCGGCACGAACACCGACCCGTACCAGTGGGTCGAGTCGCGCTACCGGCTCATGCCGGGGATCTGGCGCGCGCTGATCGACGCCGAGGTCCCCGGGTCGGTGCTCACGAAGTCGCCGCTGCTCCTGCGCGACGTCGACCTCATGCTCGAGCTGCAGGCCGTCGCGGGCTTCGAGGCGGCGCTCTCCGTGCCGACGCTCGAGGAGTCCGCGTGGCGGGCGACGGAGCCGCGCACGCCGCATCCCCGCGCCCGTCTCGCCGCGGTCGCCGAGCTCACGCGGCGCGGGATCCCGACGAGCGTGCTCGCCGCGCCGCTCATGCCGGGCATCAACGACGACCCGCGGCAGCTGGAAGCGCTGCTCACCGCCTGCCGCGACGCCGGGGCGGTGAGCGTCCGCGGCATCGGCCTGCACCTGCGCGGCAGCACGCGCGACGTCTTCCTCGACTGGCTGCGCGACGCGCGCCCGGACCTCGTCGCCCGGTACGAGGAGCTCTACCGCCACGGTCCGTACCTGCCGCGGCCCGAGGCGAGCCGCCTCGCCCGGTCGATCGCCATGGAGGAGGCCCGGCCGCGACCCGGCGGCGCCCCGCGCAGCGGGGCGGCCCGCGGTCGGGGCGGGGCCGACGGCCGTCCCGCGAGCCCCGCCGCGCGAGAGGCGCGGCGGTTCGGCTGGCGCGGCGCGCCCGGCGGTGCGCCGGCGGACGACCGCTCGTGGACGCGCCCGGCCCGCCCCGGGAGCTCCGCGGCGGGCCGGCAGACGCGCCTGTTCTGACCGGACCCCGGCCCGACGTGCGGGCCCGGCACGCGCGCAGCCGGCCGCCGGGGCGCCGGCCGCGGTGACCGGTGGCCCTGGGCGGTGGGTCAGCGACCGCGCGCCGTGACGAGCCAGGGCCCGACGTGCTCGGCGGTCGGCCCCGCGACGAGGACGAGCGTCCGCATCGCGACGCGCTCGGGATCGAGGTCGGCGAGCGTCGTGTGCTCGATCCGCTCGTCGTCGCGGCCGACGTCGGTCACGAGCGCCACCGGCGTGGCCGGGTCGCGGTGCTCCGCGAGGACGTCCCGGGCGCGGCCGAGCTGCCACTCCCGCGTCCGCGAGCGCGGGTTGTAGAGCGCGAGGGCGAGGTCGGTCGCCGCGAGGGCGGCGATCCGCGCCTCGACCTTCTCCCACGGCTCGAGGACGTCGGAGAGCGAGACCGTCGCGAAGTCGCCCAGCGGCGCCCCGAGCCGCGCGGCCGCGGCGGTCGCGGCCGTGATCCCGGGCACGACCTCGACCGCGGGCCGCTCGTCCTCCGGCAGCGCCGCCGCCGCGCGCAGCGCCAGCGCGGCCATCCCGAAGATCCCGGCGTCACCGGAGGAGACGAGCGCCACCCGCCGACCGGCGGCGGCCTCCGCGAGCGCGATCGTCGCCCGCTCCTCCTCGGCCCCCATCGTGCCGCGCTCGATCCGCTGCTCCGGCCGCAGGAGGTCGGCGCACTGGTCGACGTAGGGCCCGTAGCCGACGACGACCTCGGCGTCCCGCACGACCTCCTCGGCCCGTGCGGTGCGCCAGGCGGCGGTGCCCGGTCCGAGGCCGACGATCGCGAGGCTGCCCGTCATCGGCGGCGATGCTACGGACCTCGCCGGCCGTCGACCCCGCCGATCGCGCCCCGACGAGACGGACGAACCGCATCGATCACGCGCACGCACGGGCCCGCATCATCCGGCGCTCGCACCGTCGTGCCGGGCCGGGCCCGGGTCAGCCGGCGCTCGCGGCGGCCCGGGCGACGCCGGGGTCGCCACCGCCGCGACGGGCAGCGCGCTCGCGGGCCGCGGCACGCTGATCGGCCCGGCGCTCGGCGGCGCGCTCCGCACGTCGGAGCCCCCGGCTGCGGCGGGCTGCCCGGCGCTCGACGCTCGCGGCGCGCTCGCCGTCGCTCGCGTCCGTGGAGCCGGCAGCCGAGTCGCTCACGGCGGTCGCTTCACCGCCGTCGGTCGACGTCCCGCTACCGGAGGAGGCGTCGCCCGCGGCCGAGCCCTCGGCAGAGGACGCTCCCCCGTCAGCGGACGAGCCGCCCGCGGAGGAGGAACCAGCACCCGACGCCGACCCGGACGCACCGCCATCGGAGGACGCACCACCGCCGGACGCCGAGCCGCCCTCCGGGGACGAGCCCTCGCCGGCGGCCGAGCCCGGACCCGGGTCGGCCGGGGCGTTCGCCGTCACGTCGCCGGTCCCGCGGTCCTCGACCGCCACGGGCGTGCCCCCGAGGGGCTCGTCGGCGGCCGGGAGGTGCAGCGCCACGGAGACCGCGGCGTCGTCGCCGGTGCCGCCCTCGGGCAGGCCCACCCCGGCATGGCTCGATGCGGTCTGCCCCGCCTGAGGCACGGCGATCCGGACCTCGACGGGTTCCTGCTCGGCGCCCACCGCCGCCGACGGTGCCGGCTTGGCCTCAGCGGGCTCCTGCAGGTCGATCGGCGTGACGAGCTCGACCGCGTTGCTCAGGGCGCCGTCGGCCGGCGCCGTCGAGCGTCGCGCGGCCGGCGCGGAGCCCGAGAACGGCTGGATCTGCAGGCGGACGCGAACATCGGGACTGTCGCCCGAGCCCCGCGTCAGATCGACGACGGCGCGGAGCCCGACCGGGCCGCCCACGCGCGCCGCGGCGGCACGCAGCTCACGCACGGTCTCGTCACCCAGGCGCACGCGCACGTCCATCTGCACGGGCTCGTCGGCGCCCCACCACGCGCTCACGCCCGATCGTGCGACTGGATCCGCGGCCGTCTCGTCGCGATTGCTCGCCGCCGCCACGCCCGTGGGCGGCGCGACGCTCGTCGTCCCGCCGGGCACTGCGGCGCCCGCGGTGGCGTTCCGCTCGTCGTCCGTCCCCGCGCCGGAGGCCTCGACCCGGACGCGGACCTCGCTGCCGGCGCGCAGCGTCGCGCCGTCGCCGCCGCTGAGGCTCACCGACGCCACCCGCAGGCGCAGGCCGTCGGTCGGGGAGGTGCCGCCCGCGCCCCCGTCGGACCCGCCGGGCGAGGAGCCGCCGGAGCCGGCCCCGGACCCCCCGGGCGTCGCGCCGGAGCCGCCCGCCCCGCCGTTGGAGCCCGGGCCGCCGGAGCCCGCGGCGCCGTCGCCGGAGGGGATGCGCCCGCGCTCCGGAGCGGCCTCGCCGAACCGCGCACCGCCGCCCCGCGGCGCGGCACCGGCGTCCGGAGCATCGCCCGCACCGGTCGCCGCGCCGTCCCCGGCGCCGCGGCTCGCGTCGCGCTCCGCGGACGGCGCCGCCGGTCCGCGGCGCAGCGGCGCTCGCTCGACGCCGTCGACGAGCTGCAGCAGCCGGGCGTGGGGATCGCTCTCCGCGAGGTCGACGCGGCCGGAGGGGCCGCCGCCGGGCACGAAGGCGACGCCGAGCGCCAGCGTCCCGACCGCGAGGGTCAGTCCGACGGCTCCGGCCAGCCCGAAGTCCCTGCGGGTCGCGCGATCCATCTCCGCTCGCGGTCGGCTCCTCCGCGGGGCGGCTGAAGCTCCGCGCCATCGGAACGGACGGATGTTCGGTCCGGACGCCTCGTCCGGACGCGGCGCGGCGGCCCGGGACGGGTCCGCGGGCGGGTCCGTCCGCTACGGTCCCGCGGGCATGACGGTCCACCTCGTCGGCGCCGGACCCGGCGATCCCGAGCTGCTCACCGTCCGCGCCGTCGCGCTCCTGCGCCGCGCCGAGGTCGTCGTCACCGACCGCCCGTCGAGCGACCCGATCGCCGACCTCGCGCCCGCGGAGGCGGAGCGGATCCTCGTGGGCAAGCGCCCCGGCGCGCCCGCCCTCGGGCAGGCCGAGCTCGACGCGCTGCTCGTCGAGCTCGGCCGCAGCGGGCGCGAGGTCGTGCGCCTGAAGAGCGGCGACCCCTTCGTCGCCGCCCGCGGCGGCGAGGAGGCGCTCGCGCTCGCCGCCGCCGGGGTGCCGTTCACCGTCGTCCCCGGCGTGAGCGCCGGGCTCGCCGCGCCCGCGTTCGCCGGCATCCCGGTGCACGTCCGGCAGCGCTCGCGCGTCGTGACGGTCCTCGCCGGCAACACCGACCCGGAGTACCCGGGCGAGGTCGACTGGGACGCCCTGGCGCGCCTCGGCGGCACGATCGTCGTCCTCACCGGGCGCTCGCGGATCCGCCGGATCGCCGGCTGGCTGCTCGCCGCCGGGCTCTCCCCCGACACGCCCGTGGCCGCGATCAGCGCGGCCAGCCGCGCCGGCGAGCAGCGCACGGTCCGCGGGACGCTGTCGGCCCTGCCGCCGCGCCTGGACCCGCCGGTGACGTTCGTCATCGGGGAGGTCGCCGCGATCGACCTCGACTGGTTCGCCGGCGGCGAGGCGAGCACCGTGGCGCAGACGGGCTCGGTCACGCCCCTCGCGCCGCGCGACCCCGCCCCGGCTCGCCCGGACCCACGGGCGTCGGGATCCCACGACGCACCCGCGGCGACGCCCTCCCGCCCGCGGGGCGCGGGCGCCGGAATGCCCCGCTCGGCGACGCTGCCGAGCTCGACGCCGGAGGGCCCGCGTGCACATCCCTGAGGGCTTCCTCGCCGCGCCGGTCACCGCGACGGGCGCCGCCGTCGCCGTCGCCGGGCTCACCGTCTGCGTGCGGCGCGCCCGGCTGACCGGCGAGGACGGCCGGCTGCCCCTCGCGGGCCTCGCGGGCGCCTTCTTCATCGTCGGCGACTCGCCGTTCGTCCCGCTCGGGTTCGGGACGCAGGGCCACCTGCTCGGGGGCACGCTCGCCGTCGCGCTGCTCGGCCCGTGGCTCGGCGCGCTGACGATCGCCGTCGTCACGATCCTCCAGGCCCTCGTGCAGGGCGACGGCGGGATCACGACGCTCGGCCTGAACATCGTGAACTCGGCGCTCGTGCCCGCGTTCCTCGGCTGGCCGATCCTGCGCGGGATCCAGCGCGCCGCGCAGGGCCTCGGCGGCCGCGGACGCCCCGGGCCGCTCGCGCTCGCCTGCGGGGTCGCGGCGTTCATCAACGTCCTGCTCGCGGCGTCGCTCTTCGTCGTCGAGTACCTCGTGGGCGCGAAGGTCGAGATCGACCGCGCCGCCCTGGCGGGCACGACGCTCGGCACCTACGCCCTCGTCGCGGTGCTCGAGGCGCTGCTCACCGCGGGGATCGTGCGGGCGCTCCTCGCCCGCCGGCCCGACCTCGTCCTCATCGCCCCGCCCGAGCTGCGCCGAGGTCGGCGGCGACGCCGACCCGTGCCGGCCCAGGCCGGCGGCGGACCGTACGTCCCGCCGCCGCCGGGCTGCGAGCCCGAGCGCCCGCCCCGCCGTCCGCCGGACGCCGGAGCGGCGTCCGGCACCGTCCGTCCCTCGACCCCGGAGGCCACGCCATGAGCCGCCCCGACGACGGCGCGACCGCCGCCGACCCCACCACCCCGCCCGACCAGGACGCCGCGGCGCGCCACGCGACCGCCGACGTCCCGCACACCCCGGACGACCGGGGCAGCGCCGAGCCACGGCGTCGCAAGCCACGCGACAAGCCGCTCGTGGCCGTCATCACCGGCCCGGGCAAGGGCAAGTCGAGCCACGGCTTCGGGATGCTCCAGCGCTCCTGGGCCCGCGGCTACCGCTGCGGCGTCTTCCAGTTCGTCAAGGGCGGCAAGTGGAAAGTCGGCGAGCGCAAGGCCGCGCAGGTCCTCTCGGACTCCGGCGAGGGCGGCACGATCGAGTGGGAGACGATGGGCAAGGGCTGGACCTGGATCCAGCGCGACCTCACGGAGTCCGAGGACCTGACGCGCGAGGGCTGGGCCGAGGTGCGCCGCCGGATCGCCGAGGCGCGCTACGAGTTCCTCCTGCTCGACGAGCTGACGTACCCGATCAGCTGGGGCTGGATCGACGTCGAGGAGGTCGTCGCGACGCTCCGCGACCGTCCCGGCTTCCAGCACGTCGTGATCACCGGACGCAACGCCCACCCGGCCCTCGTCGAGGCCGCGGACCTCGTCAGCGAGATCGAGAGCGTGAAGCACCCGATCAAGCAGGGCATCCGGGCGCAGCAGGGCATCGAGTGGTGAGCGCGCCGGGCCAGCGGCTGCTCGTCATCCCCGACGGCCTCGCCGAGGCGCTGCCCGCGCCGGACCGCCCGGACGCGCCACCGACGACGCTCGCGGCCACGCGGACGCTCGCGCTCGACCAGCTCGCGCGACGCGGCGCGGTGCGGCCCGTGGCGGTCACGCCGGAGGGCCTGCACCCCGGCAGCGAGACCGGCATCTCGCTGCTCCTGGGCTGGACGCCGGCGACGAGCCTCGACCGGCGACCGCACCGGGTCCACGCCGACGAGCCTCCCGGCACCCTCTCGCGGGGGCGGATCGACGCGGCCGCGCGCGGGATCCACGAGCCCGACGGCGCCGCGGTGCACCGCATCGACGTCCGCCACGACGACGGTCGACCGTGGCCGGAGCTCGGCGCCGCGGCCGAGGCGCTCCTGCGCGGCTCCGGCGGCGAGGAGGCGCTGCACGTCCAGCGCCTCGACGGCCACAAGCTCGTCGTCTTCGCCGTGACCGAGCCGCTGCTCCCGCCGCGCGCGGACCTCGTCGCGGCCGCCCGGATGGCGGGGGTCGCGGTCGCCGACGACGACCGGCCCCGGCTGCAGCTCTGGCCCGACGGCGCCGTCCCGCCGCCGATCCTCGACGAGGAGACCGTCGTGGTCTGCGCGCCGCGCTCGACGGCCGCGGGCATCGCGCGGATCATGGGCGCCGAGACGCTCCATCCGCGCGGCGCGACCGGGGACGTCGGCAGCGACCTGGCGGCGAAGGCGCGCGCCGCCACGGCGCTCCTGCGCGACGGCGTGCCGACGGTCGTCGTGCACGTCGGGGCGCCCGACGAGGCTGCCCACCGGCACGACCCGGCGCTGAAGGCGCGCGAGCTCCAGCGGCTGGACCGCGACCTGCTGGCCCCGCTCGCGGGCGTCGCACTGGACCTCGGCGCGACGGTCGCCGTGTGCCCGGACCACGGCAGCGACCCGCGGACGGGCCGGCACACCGCCGATCCGGTGCCGGCGCTGCTCTGGGGACCGAGCGTGCCGCGCTCCGGGCCCGACCGGATGACGGAGGCCGGGGTCGCCGGCCTCGCGCCGGTCGCCGGGCCCTGGGACTGAGGGGCGGACGTGGGCGCACGCGAGCCTGCCGGGACGGCGCGTCGACCCGCGCGATCGCGCGTGGACCGCACCGCTTCCGCCGGGCCGTCCGCCCCGGGATCCCGGGGTCCCGGATGCTCCCGTCCCGGCCCCGGATCGGATCTCCCGGGCATTCGGGCGCAGTACGCTGTCGGCGTGACGAGCCCGTTCCGCGTCGTCGGGCGCCCGAGCCTCGCGCTCGCGCTCCTCGAGCTCCGGGAGCGGCCGGCGGGCGACCGGCCCCGCACGCCATGACCGCGCGCATCGTCATCGCCGGGACGAGCTCCGGCGCCGGCAAGACGACCGTCGCCAGCGGCCTGATGGCCGCCTTCCGCGCCCGCGGGCGCACCGTCCAGGGGGCGAAGGTCGGGCCCGACTTCATCGATCCGAGCTACCACGCGCTGGCGACCGGCCGGCCGGCCCGCAACCTCGACGCGTTCCTCGCCGGGCCGGAGCTCGTGGCCCCGCTGCTGGCCCACGGCATCGCCGACCACGCCGACGACGGGCGCCCGGCCGACCTGACGGTGATCGAGGGGGTCATGGGGCTCTTCGACGGGGCGTCGGGTCGCGGCGAGCTCGCCTCGACCGCGCACGTCGCGAAGCTCACGCGCAGCCCGGTCGTGCTCGTCGTCGACGCGGCCGCGATGGCGCGCTCCGTCGCCGCGCTCGTGCTCGGCTTCCGCAACTACGACCTCGCCGTCGACGTCGCGGGGGTGATCCTCAACCGCGTCGGCTCCTCGTTCCACGCCGATCTCCTGCGCGAGGCGCTCGAGCCGATCGGCGTGCCCGTGCTCGGCGCGCTGACGCGCGACGACCGGCTCGTGGCGCCGTCGCGCCACCTCGGGCTCGTCCCGGTCGAGGAGCGCGACGCGCGGGCGCGGGAGACGCTCGACGTCCTCGCGGCGCGCGTCGCGGCGGAGGTCGACCTCGACGCCCTGGAGCGCCTGGCGGGAGCCGCACCGGCCCTCGGGCCCGCGTGGGACCCGACGCAGGCACTCGCGCGGGCGGCCGGCGAGCCCGGGCGCACGCCGGCGACCGGCCCCGGCGCGACGCCCGCGGCCGCCGGTGGCCTCGTCGCCGTCCCGCCGCCCCCGGACCGCCGGCCCCGGATCGCGTACGCGGCCGGGGCGGCGTTCACGTTCCGCTACACGGAGAACCTCGAGCTGCTGCGCGCCGCCGGCGCCGAGCTCGTGCCGGTCGACCCGCTCCGCGACGCGGAGCTGCCGGAGGCGACCGACGCGCTGTACCTCGGCGGTGGGTTCCCGGAGGAGCACGGCGAGGCGCTCGCGGCGAACGCCCCGCTGCGCGCCGCCGTCGCCGGGCTCGCCGCCGCCGGCCGGCCGATCGTCGCGGAGTGCGGCGGCCTGCTCTACCTCGGCGGCACCCTCGACGGGCGCCCGATGTGCGGGGTGCTCGAGGGCACCGGGGCGCTCGGCACGCGCCTGACCCTCGGGTATCGCGAGGCCGAGGCGGGCGCGGACTCCCCGCTGTGGCGGGCCGGCGAGGTCGTTCGCGGGCACGAGTTCCACTACTCGACGCTCACCCCGGAGGCGACCTCGCCCCCCGCGTGGACCCTGCGCTCCCGGGGGCGCGAGCGTCCCGAGGGCGTCGCCACGGGGACGCTCCACGCGAGCTACCTCCACACCCACTGGGCCGCGTTCCCGCAGGCCGCCGCCCGGCTCGTGGCGGCCGCGAGCGCCTGACGCGACGCGTACGACGCACGCTCCGGCGCGCGGTGCGGGAGGCGATCGCCCGGGACGCGGACGGCGCGCCGACGACGGCGCCGGGCCCGCGGGCCGGGACCTCCGGCGCGGCGTCTGCGCCCCGCTGCCCCCGTCTTCCCGGAGTTTGCGGGAACTTCCTGGTCGATGTCGTCCGACGGCCCTGGCAGGATGCGACAAACCCGAGGAGCGACAGCCGTGTCTGATTTCGAGGTACGTCGCGACGAGTTCGCGATGTGGGTGGTTCGCCAACGCCGCACGCTGGCACCCGTCTGCCGGCACATCCGCCGCGACGACGCGGTGCGGTCGGCCGTCCGGTGCGCGGCGCGCACCGGGGGCGGGCGGGTCCGGGTCGTCCTCGCCGACGGGCAGCACGCGGTCCGCGCCGTGCCCGCCGAGGCCCCGGCCGTCGCGGCGCCGGTGGGCCCGCGCCTGCTCGTGGACCGCCACACCGGCGAGCTGCTCGACGCTCCCTGGCTCGCCGCCGGCTGAGCGTGGATCCAGGCCGGGTCCCGGCGGATCCCCCGGCGGCGGTCAGCCGAGCAGCGCGCCCGCGGTGGCGCGGACGTGGCGCTCGAGCCGCTCGAGCATCGCCGGCAGGTCGCCGGCCGCGAGCGTCTCCAGCAGCTCCTCGTGCTCGGCGATGATCGCGAGGGGGTCGCGCGCCCGGTGCTGCAGCACCTGCGCGGTCAGGCGCTGCTGGCGGTCGCGCAGGCCGTCGTAGAGGTCCAGCAGGACGCGGTTGCCGGCGGCCGCGACCCACGTGCGGTGCATCCGCCGGTCCGCCTCCGCGTACGCGCCGATGTCGCCGTCGGCGACCGCGGCGCGCTGCTCCGCGACGGTCGCGCGCAGGTCCTCGAGCACGCCCGCGGCCACCCCCGCGCCGCCCGTCGCGGCGGCCGGAACGGCGTCGTCGGCCCTCCCGACGCCGGGCCGGGCGTCACGGCCGGCCGCCCAGGCGCTGGGCCGCGGGGCGAGCAGCCGCTCGAGGCAATGGCGCTCGACGAGCAGCCGGGCGTCGAGCAGATCGCGCCCGTCGCGGTCCGAGAGCGCGGTGACGAGCGCCCCGCGCTTGGGGTAGAGCGTCAGCAGGCCCTCGGCCTCGAGCCGCAGGAACGCCTCGCGCACCGGGGTCCGGCTGACGCCGAGCTCGCCCGCCACCTCGCCCTCGCTGAGCAGGACGCCGTCGGCCAGGGATCCGTCGAGCCAGCGCCCCTTCACGAGGTCGTAGGCCCGCTGCGAGGCGGACGGGGCGGCGGTGGGCACGCGTCCATGCTAGAGATCCAGCATAGATGCAAGCCGTATCCGACATGGCGCGCGATGCCGGCGCGCGCCTCGGCGGTCGCCGGGCCTGGGCGATGTGGGGACTCGCCGCCGCGGCGTACCTCGTCGCGTTCTTCCACCGCATGGCGCTCGGCGTCGCCGGGCTCGAGGCGACGGAGCGGCTGTCGATCCCCGAGGGCGCGCTGGCCTCGCTCGCGGCGCTGCAGCTCTTCATCTACCTGGCGATGCAGATCCCGGCGGGCCTCGCCGCCGATCGCCTCGGCCCGCGCCGGACGCTCGCGATCGGGCTGGCGATCATGGCCGTCGGCGAGGCGCTCTTCGCCGTCTCCACGAGCCTCGCGCCGGCGCTCGCCGGCCGGGCGCTCGTCGGCCTCGGCGACGCCCTGACGTTCCTCAACGTGCTGCGGATCGGGCACGCCTGGTTCCCCGAGCACCGCCAGGGCCTGCTCGCCGCGCTCACCGGCGTCGTCGGCGCCGTCGGCCAGCTCGTGGCCACCATCCCCCTGCACCTCGCGCTCGACGGCGTGGGGTGGACCCCGACCTTCCTCGCGGTGGCGTTCCTCACCGGCGCGCTCGTGGCGATGCCGCTGCTCCTCCTCCACGACCGGCCCCCGGGGCGCCCCGCCCCCCGGGGTGACGACCACGCGCCGATCGGGCGCACGCTGCGCGACGCCTGGGCCCGCCCGGCGACGCGGCACGGGTTCTTCCTCCACCTCGGGGCGATGGGCCCCTTCGCGATCGTCGGCGCGGTCTGGGGCGTCCCGTACATGGTCGCCAGCCAGGGGATGAGCCGCGCGACCGCCTCGACGCTCCTGCTCGGGATCGTCGTCGCCCTGGCCGTGACGGGCCCGATCGTCGGCGCGCTCGTCGGCGGCGATGCGAGGCGCCGGCGGGCGTCGGTGCTCGTCCCGGCGGTGCCCGCGATCGGCTGGGGGCTGCTCGTGCTGTGGCCGACCCCGGACGTGCCCGATGCCCTGCTGCTCGCGGTGCTCGTGGCCACGGGCGCGGCAGCGGGTGGCTCGATGATCGCGTTCGAGATCGCCCGCCGCGAGGCGCCCGCGGTCTCGGCCGGCAGCGCCACGGCGCTCGTGAACTGCGGCGGCTTCTCCGCGGCGGTGCTCGGCGCAGTCGTCGTCGGACTGCTGCTCGGGGGCGACCCGTCGCCGGCGACGGCGCAGCACGCGATGGCGCCGGTGGCGCTGATCGCCGCGATCGGCACCGCGGGCTGCGTGATCCACGCACGGCGCGGCGCGACCCGCCGGCGCGATCCCGAGGCGGCGATCGCCGCCTCGGGATCGTCCTGACGTCCTGCCGTCCGCGACGACGAGCGCCGCGCCCCGCCACCCCTTCCGGGTGCGACGGATCGGCGCGGCGCGAGCCCGGAGGCGCGCGGTGCCCGACGACGAGCGCCCCGAGCACCGAGCGGTCCTGGCGACGTCGGTGGGAACGAGTTGCCCGAACGGCCGCCGTGGCAAACCTCCGGCGGCCGCCCGGATCGGCGCCGCCCCGGGGGAGGCCCCGGGCACGGCACCGCGCCGCGCGGCTAGTCGCCGGAGGCCGACGCCAGTCCGCGGGCCGGGGAGCGCCGCAGCCGCGGGCCGACGAGGCCGACCGTCGCCAGCACGCCGAGCGCCGCCACGCCGGCCACGACCCACGTGGCGCCGCCGCCCGCGACGCGCACCGCCGCGCTCGCCGAGCAGCTCGACGGCGCGGCGCTGCCCGCGGGCGCCTGACGACGCGGGACGCCGCCGGCCGTCAGGATCGGCGGGGTGAGCACCGCGGCGGACCCCACCACCGGCACGCTGATCGGGATCGGCGTCGGTCCCGGCGATCCGGAGCACCTGACGCTCAAGGCGCTGCGGGCGCTCGAGCGCGCCGACCGCGTCTTCGTCCCCGTGACCGAGGCGGCCGGCGAGGTCGGACGCGCCGAGCGCGTCGTGGCGCCCCACGTCGACCCGGCGAAGGTCGAGCGGCTCGGCTTCTCGATGCGCGACGCGTCGCTGCGGCAGGAGAACTGGGACCGCGCGGGCGCCGCGATCGCCGCGATCGTCCGCGACGGCGGGACCGCGGCGTTCTGCACGCTCGGCGACCCGAACGTCTACTCGACCTTCACGTACATGGCCCACACCGTGCGCGACCTCGTCCCGGGGCTGCGCGTCGAGACGGTGCCCGGGATCACCGCGATGCAGGACCTCGCCAGCCGCTCGTCGATCGTCCTCACCGAGGGCAACGAGTCGCTCGCGCTGCTGCCGCTGACCGCCGGCGAGGACGCGCTGCGCAGCGTCCTGCGCACCGCCGACACCGTCGTCGCGTACAAGGGCGGCCGCCACATGCCGCGGGTGCGCGAGATCCTCGCGGAGGAGGGTCGCCTCGACGACGCCGTCTACGGCGAGCTGCTCGGCGTCGAGGGCCAGCAGGTCACCGGCGCCGGCGCGGACGCCGAGCAGCGCGGCCCGTACCTGTCGACGGTCATCGTCCCCGCGCGCCGCGAGGGCCGCGGCGGCAAGCTCCGCGACGAGACCGGCCGCGCGATCTGAGGGGGAGAAGGCCGGGTCCCGCCCTGCTTCTCCCCTCGGCCGCGGCCTCGGCGTCCGGGAAGCCCCGGCGCAGGGCACCCGGGAGAAGGCCGGGCCCCGCCCTGCTCGTCCCCTCGGCCGCGGCCTCGGCGTCCGGGAAGCCCCGGCGCAGGGCACCCGGGAGAGCACCGGGCCCGCCGCCCGGTCGCTGCTGCGACGCAGGCCGCCGCTCGCCATGATGGGGACGTGCGCGAGGACCCCGTCCACGTCGTCGGCCTGACCGGCGGTCGCCCCGCCGGGGAGGCCCCGAGCGCGGCGCTCGCCGCGGCGACGCTCGTCGCCGGCGGGCTCGAGCCGCTGCGGGCGGTCGCGCCACTGCTGGACGGGCGCCCCGACCCGCCGGAGACGGTGACGCTCGTGGCGCCGCTGGACGAGGCGCTCGGGCGGATCGCCGGACACGCCGGCCCGGTCGCCGTCCTCGCCTCGGGCGACCCCGGGTGGTTCGGGATCGTCCGCACGCTCGCCCGGCGGATCGACGCGGAGCGGATCGTCGTGCACCCCGCGCCCTCCTCCGTCGCCCGCGCCTGGTCGCGCGTCGCGATGCCGTGGGACGACGCGCGGATCGTCTCGGCCCACGCCCGCGGCCGCGGCGGCGTGCGCGCGGCGCTCGGGGCGCTGCTCGCCGGGCCGAAGGTCGCGGTCCTCACCGCGCCCGACGCCGATCCGGCGTTCCTCGCCGCGGCGTACGCCCGGATCCCCGGCGCGCCGGAGCGGCGGATGGCCGTCTGCGAGCGGCTCGACCTGCCCGACCAGCGCGTGACGATCGGCGCGCCGGAGGACCTCGCCGCCGGGACGTTCGCCGATCCGAACGTCCTCCTCGCCTGGGCGCCCGACCAGCCGGTCGCCGCGGCGCGGACCGCGATCCAGCCGGCGCGCCACGCCGACCGGTGGGCGCTGCCGGAGTCGGCGTTCGCGCACCGCGACGGCATGATCACGAAGCGCGAGGTGCGCGCCGCCGCGCTCGCCGCGCTCGGTCCGGGACCGGGCGACGTCGTGTGGGACGTCGGCTGCGGCAGCGGCTCGGTCGCCGTGGAGTGCGCGCGACTCGGCGCCGGCGTCATCGCGGTGGACCACGACGAGGCGGCCGTCGCGCTGACGCGCCGCAACGCCGCCGACCACGGGGTCGAGCTCGCGGCGTTCGCCGGCGCGGCCCCGGACGCGCTGCGTGCGCTGCCGGATCCCGACGCGGCGTTCGTCGGGGGCGGGGGCGGCAACCTGCCGGCGATCGTCGACCTCGCCGCGGAGCGCGCGCGCCGCGCGGTGGTCGTGACGCTCGCGACGCTCGACCGGATCGAGCCGACGATCGCGCGGCTCGCGGCGGCGGGGCTCGACGTCGAGGCGACGCTCGTGCAGTCCGCGCGCCTGCGGCCGTTCGTCGGCTCGCACCGCCTCGAGCCGACCAACCCGACGGCGGTGCTCGTCGGGCGCCGCGCCGGGGCCTGAGCGTCGAATCGGGCCGAACCCGTCCGGGTCGCCGCGGCCCCACCTCGCGCCGCCCACGCCCGGGCGACGCCTCAGACGAGCGGCTCGGCCGACTCGTGCGCGAGGTGCGCGATGTCGTTGAACGAGCGCAGGCGTCGCAGGCCGAAGCCGAGCTCGACGATCCGCGTCACGGAGGTGTTGTCGCAGCCGAGGAACGCGAACTGGCTGCTGCCGGTGACCTGACGGCAGATCTCCGCGACGATCCCGCCGTGGAGGACGGCGACGCCGACCGTCCCGGGCTCCAGCTGCGCGAGGGCGTGGTCGAGCCCGCGGGAGACGCGCTCGGCGAGCTGCTCGTTCGTCTCCGCGCCGGGGATGAGGTCCCAGCGACCCTCCATGAGCGCGCGGACGAACAGCGGATCGCGGTTGGCGGCGCGCACCCGGTACTCGCCCGCCTCCCACTCGCCGAGGTGGACCTCGCGCAGGTCGGCGATCACCTCGGGCTCCAGGCCGGTCCGCGCGGCGAGCGGCGCCGCCGTCTCGTGCGTCCGCACGAGCGTCGTGACGAAGAGGCGCGCGATCGGCTCCTGCGCGAGGCGCGCGCCGACGCGCTCGGCCTGCTCGCGCCCCTCGCGGGCCAGCGGCGGATCGCTGTGGCCGGACGCGTCGACCGGCAGCGAGCCGCCCTCGACGAACGCCTGCGACGCGCCGTGCCGCACGAGGATCAGCTCGCGGGCGTCCGGGGGCAGCTCGAAGAGCCGCTGCGGATGGACGCCTCGCTCCTCGTCGTCGCTCGCCGGGTCGCGCTCGTCGCTCACGCGCGCAACGTTGTCAGAGCGGCCGGCTCGCCGCGCCCTGCCGACGGTTCGCACGCGGCGTGCATGGCGCGACGCGTGCGACCGGCGGGACGGCGCGCGGCGCGCGGCGCATCCGGGACGTGCGCACAGCGTCCCGTGGGGTGCGCGGGACCGCACGCGACGCGCCGTGCACCCCCGCGCCGTGCGGGCCCCCATGCCCCGACGGGCCCGCCGCGGTCGCCCCGCGCGACGACCGCGCGGCGATCGCCGCGCCCCGGCGCGATGATGCCCCGGTGCCCGCCCCGCCGCAGACCACCGACCCGCCGATCCGGACCGTCGTCGTCGGCGTCGGCGCGAGCCGCGGCTGCCCGGAGGCGGAGCTGCTGGCGCTCGTCGACGCCGCGCTCGCCGACGTGGGCCTGCAGCGCAGCGACGTGCGCGCGCTCGCGAGCGCCACGGTCAAGGCCGACGAGCCGGCGATCGCCGCGACCGCCGCGACGCTCGGGGTCCCGGTGCTCTACGGCCCGGCCGCCGACCTCGCGAGCGTCGTCGTGCCGACGCCGTCGGCGGTCGTCGCCGCAGCGGTCGGCACGCCGTCGGTGGCCGAGGCCGCAGCGCTGCTCACCGCGGGGACCGGCGATCCGCAGGCCGCCCGCCTGCTCGCGCCGAAGCGCCGCAGCGCCCAGGCCACCTGTGCGCTGGCCGTCGCCGGGACGACCGACGACGTCCCGGTGCCGAAGCCGCGCGTCGAGTCCGTGCCCCTCCCCGGCGCCCCCGAGCGGACCGCGGCCGGTGCCCCCCGGCGCGCTCCGCACCCGATCGAGCTCGAGAGCTACCGCATCCTGCGCTCGCGGATCGACCTCTCGCACCTGCCGCCGCTGAGCCGCGCGGTCACCGAGCGGACCGTCCACGCCGTGGCCGACGTCGCCTTCGCCGAGACGCTCGTCCTCGACGAGGACGCCCTGCGCGCCGGCCGCGACGCGCTGCTCGGCGGCGCCCCGCTGATCGTCGACACCGGGATGGCCGCCGCGGGGATCACGGCGCGCGAGACGATCGTGCCGCTGCGGGACCCGCGCGCGGCGGAGCGCGCGCGGGAGACGGGCTCGACCCGCTCGGCGGCGGCGTTCGCCCTCGCGGCCGCCGATCACCCCGACGGCGCGGTGTGGGCGATCGGCAACGCCCCGACCGCGCTCTTCGCCCTGCTGGAGGAGATCGCCGCCGGGCGGGTGCGGCCCGCGCTCGTCATCGGCCTGCCGGTCGGCTTCGTCGGCGCGGCCGAGAGCAAGGCCGCGCTCGCCGCCGGCGGGGTAGCGTGCCTGACGAACCGCGGCGAGCGCGGTGGGACGCCCGTGACCGTCGCGGCGATCCACGCGCTGCTGTTCCACCGCGACGACCGCTGATCCCCCGCATCGGACCGACCGCCATGAGCCGCCCCCACCCGTCCCCCGCGTCCCCGCGACGTCGCGACCGCGGATGAGCACGCCGCGCCTCGTCCTCGTCCTCGGCGGCACGCGCTCGGGCAAGAGCGCCGTCGCCGAGCGGCTCGCGGCCGCCGCCGGGGGGCCGGTGCGCTACCTCGCGACCGCGCCGACCGGCCCGACCGGCGACCCCGAGCGGATCGCCAGCCACCGCGCGCGGCGTCCCTCGACGTGGACGACGGTCGAGCTCTCCGGCTCCGTCGACCTGGCCGGCGCGGTCCGCGACGCCGGCGGCGACACCGTCCTGCTCGACGGTCTCGGCGCGTGGCTCGGTGGCGCGCTGCACGACGCGGGGCTGCTGGACGACGGGGGCCGTGGCGCGGATCCGGCGCACGCCCTCGACGGCGCCGCCGCGATCGCGACGATCGAGCAGGCGGTCGAAGGCCTCGTGGCGGCCGCGCTCGCGCGCACGGCCGGGACGATCGTCGTCGGCGAGGAGGCCGGGATGGCCCCTGTCGCCGGCGATCGCGGAACCCGCCGCTGGGTCGACCTGCTCGGCACCGCCCACCAGGCGCTCGCGGCGCGGGCCGACCGGGTCCTGCTCGTCGTCGCCGGGCGCGCGATCGAGCTGCCCGCCGGTGACGCCCCGGCCGCGATCGCCCCGTCGGCGACCACGCCCGCGCCCTCGGCACCCGTCGTCGTCCCCGCGACGTCCGGAGCGCCGGAGAGGATCGCGGCCGAGGTGCCGACCGACGACCCCACCCCCGCGGATCCGGGGACCGCGAGCGACGCCCCGCCGGGCGCGTCGGCGTCCCGGAGCCCCGCGCCCGACGACCGGACGGGTCCGGCCGCGGCGCCCCGCGATGCCGGTCCGGACCGCCCGCACGGCGCCGGCGACGCGACCGACCCCGGCGCGCCACCCCTCGAGTCGCCCGTCGGGGACGGCACGCACGAGCCGGGTGGCGCCGCGGAGCCGAGCGACGCGCCGGACCCGCCGGCCGCCTCGGCGGCGCCCCTGGGCGCCGACACCGGGCTGCTCGCCCTGCGCCTGCACGGCGACCGGATGGTGCCCGAGGGCACGATCGACTTCGCGGTGAACGTCGTGGCCGGGGACCCGCCCGGCTGGGCGACGCAGGCGCTGCAGGCGGGCCTCGCGCGCGTGGGGCACTACCCCGACGACCGCGCGGCGTCCGCCGCCGTCGCCGCCCGCCACGCCCGGCCGACCGACGGCGTGCTGCCGCTCGGCGGCGCCGCCGAGGGCTTCTGGCGGCTCGCGCTCGCGGTCCGCCCGCGGCGGGCGGCCGTGCTCGTCCCCGGCTTCACCGAGGCGGAGGCGGCCCTGCGCAGCGTCGGCGCCGAGATCGTCCGGGTCCGTCGCGACCCGGCGCGCGACTGGGCGCTCGAGCCCGAGGCGATCCCCGAGGACTGCGACCTCGTGGCGCTCGGCCGTCCCGAGAACCCGACCGGCACGCTCGACCCGCGCGAGGCGATCCTGCGCCTGCGGCGGCCGGGGCGCACGATCCTCGTCGACGAGGCGTTCGCCGACTTCCTGCCGCCGGACGCCGACGCGCTCGCCGACCACCGGCCCGACGACGACGGCCCCGGCGACCTCGTCGTGCTGCGCAGCCTCACGAAGGCGCTCGCGGTGCCCGGCGTGCGCGCGGGCTACGTCCTCGCCGAGCCCGAGCTCGTCGAGCGCCTGCGCCTCGCCGGGCCCCCGTGGACGTGCCCGACGCCGGCGCTCGAGCTGCTGCGGGCCTACGCCGAGCGCCCCGACGCCTGCGAGCGGATCGCCGCGCGGACGGCCGCCCACCGCGACGACCTGCTCGCGCGGCTGCGGCAGATCGCCGGGGTCCAGGTCTGGGAGAGCCAGGCGAACTTCCTGCTCGCGCGGGTGCCGGCCGGCATCGACGCCGTGACGGGCCTGCACGCCCGTGGGATCGCGGTGCGCCCCTGCACGACGTTCGCCGGGCTCGACGACCGGTTCGTCCGGATCGCGGTCCGCACCCCGGCGCTGCACGCGCGCCTCGTGCAGGCGCTCGCGGCGGTGATCAGCGAGGCCGAGCAGGCCTGACGCGCGACTGGCCCGCGCGCCCCGGACGGGATAGCGTGGACGCGTCCGCGCCGGCGCGGTCGCCGACGGGGACGGTCATCCCCCATCCCCGACTCGTGGAGGCCCCATAAGCACCATCGAACCGGTCGAGCCGGTCGATCCACCCCTGACGAAGCGCGCCCTCGCGGAGGCGATCGGCACCTTCATCCTCGTCCTCTTCGGCTGCGGGACGGCGCTCGCGCTGACGAGCGCCGTCCCCGCCGAGGCGGCGATCCTCCAGAACACCGGCATCGCGCTGGGCTTCGGCCTCGGCATCGCGGCTGCGATCTACGCGACCGGGCACATCTCGGGCGGCCACCTGAACCCCGCCGTGTCGATCGGCCTGGCGGCGATCGGCCGGTTCGAGAAGCGCGAGCTCCCGCACTACATCGCCGCGCAGGTCATCGGCGCGATCCTCGCGGCGCTCGTGCTCAAGGGCGTCTGGCCCGACGCCGACACGCTCGGCAACAACGCGCTCGCCGACGGCGTCTCCGTCGGCTCGGGCCTCCTCGTCGAGGCGGTCCTCACGGCGGTCTTCCTGTTCGTGATCGTCGCCGTGGCGACCGACCGCCGGGTCACGCCGGGCTTCGCGGCCCTGGCGATCGGCTTCGCGCTCGTGGCGATCCACCTCGTCGCGATCCCGCTGACCGGCACCTCGGTGAACCCGGCCCGGACGCTCGGCCCGGACCTCGTCGCCTGGGAGTGGGACCACGTCTGGATCTTCCTCCTCGCCCCGCCGATCGGCGCGGTGGTCGGCGCGTTCGCCTACCAGGCCGTGAGGCCCGACCGGGTCTGACTGCCCGCCGTGCGGTCCCCGCCCCGCGGCGGGGTCCGCACGAGGCGCAGGCCCTCGACGGTCTCGACCTCGGGCGGGGTCGTCGTCTCCTGGTACCGGCGCCAGGCGCTCTGGCCGCGGGCGCGGAAGGCGTCCTCGAGCCGGGTGCGGTAGCCGGCGCGGATCACCGCTCGACCGGCAGCGCGACCCTCGACGTAGCGCTGACGTCCCGCGGCGCTGCCGACGTAGACCCAGACCGGCACCTCGCGCTCGGGCGGCCACGCCTCGCCGGGCTCGGCGACGAAGTCCGCGGTGACCTCGATCCGCTCGTAGTTCAGCTCGCGGGTGTCGAAGACGGCCAGCCGGTCCTCGTCGACGGGGACCGCGACGCCGTTGACCGCCGTCGCGCGATCGCGATCGAGGTCGACGTACGTCACCCAGAGATCGGGCCGGCGACCGGTCTGGGCATCGACGACGTGCTTCACGTCGTTCACCCGGTCGCGGTTGCGCATCGCCACCGTCCACGAGCGCCGGAAGCCGGGGAGCGCGCCCCAGACGGGCCGGACCCGCTCGAGGCCGCTGGCGAGCGGGAGCGCGTCCGCCACCAGGGAGCCGTAGCCGAAGACGTACCCGCAGAGCACCGATCGATCCTCGCAGGGACGCCGGCGGCCGGCCAGGCGCGGGCGCCGCGCCCCGGACGACGGGCGGGCGCGCCTCCGGGCCGGCCCGGAACGACGAGCGGCCCGCGCCGGGGTTCCCGGGCGAGCCGCTCGCGGTGGGTCCGGGCGGTCGCGCGTGCGCGGCCGGCCGGTGGATCCGTCGATCAGTCGACGTTCATGCAGACGACCTGCGCCTGGAAGGAGCGCGCGGCGCCCGAGTTGTTCGTCACGCGCACGGTCCACCCGGTGCCGGAGGACGTCGAGAGGCCCGTCCGGTTGACCGTCAGGCCGGTGGAGCTGCTCGTCGTCATGCCGCCGCCGACGGCGCTCTTGCCCGCCGGGCAGGTCACGATCGGCTGGGCCGTCGCGCCGTCCGCGAGGTCCTGGGCCGGCCCGACGACGATCTGGTACCCGGAGGTCCCGGGATCGCCCTTGTCGCCCTTCTCGCCCTTCTCGCCGGGGTCGCCCTTGGCCCCCGGGTCGCCCTTCGGGCCCTGCGGGCCCTGCGCGCCGCTCGGCAGCTGGCCGGCGCCGAAGTCCTTCGCCGTGAGCGAGCCGTCCTTGACCTTCGCGCCGGTGACGGCGTTCGCGGCGAGCTCGCTGCTCTTCACGGCGCTCGCCTTGATCTGCGAGGCGCCGACGCTGTTCTTCGGGAGGGAGTAGGCGGCGTAGCTCGTGCCGCCGAGGGCGACGAACAGCGCGATGCCGGCCGTGACGTGCGCCGAGGACGGACGACGGCGGCGGGGACGCTCGACGACCTGCTCGTCGTCGGCGTGGTGGGTGCGGGTCTTCGTGAACATGCGGGGCTCCTGTGTCTGGGTGCCGGCGGCGGCTCCACCGGCGATGGAGCCACTCTGTCGCGGCGCGGATCGGCCGCCAGCGGCCTCGGTCACCACCCGGGTGCGTCCTTCGTCACGTTCGCCGCGCGGGGGTGGTGCCGGAGCCGCGGAGGCGCTCCGCGGACGCCCGGTGAGCACGGCTCAGGTGCCGACGGGACGGCGCGCGACCCGCCGCGCGCCGAGGCCGAGCGCGAGGACCGCGGCGTAGACCGCCACCGCCGCGACGGAGCTCGCCGCCACGACGAGGCCCCCGGCGAGGACCGCGCCCCCGGCGTCGCCGGCCGCCGCGGCCACGCCGGCCGGCGACGCCGCGACCCCGATCGGCAGGAGCCCGGCGGCCCCGAGCGCCGCGTGCAGGGGTCCGGCGTCGGTCAGCACGACGGGCACCCCGCAGAGCGCGAGCGCCGCGAGCGCCCGTCCCGCCCCGAGGAGCTGGATCGCGCCGAGCAGCACGACGAACGGCGTGCGTCGGCGGCGGTCCTCGAGGATCGCGAGACCGCGGGCGGCCGGCCGGTGCGCGAACCGCCGCGCCGCCCAGCGGAGCAGCAGCACGAGGCCCGCGGCCCCGGCGACCGCCGCCGCGGCGGCGGGCAGCGAGCCCTCGCTGCCCGCCAGCACGCACGCGGCGAGCAGGATCGTCGTCAGCACCGCCTCGACCACCGCGATCGGCGCGTCGGTCGCGACGACCTGCAGCGGGCGCGGCGCGCCGTGGGGGTCCAGGCGACGCAGCGCGAGGGCACGCACCGGCAGCGCGAGCGGCGCCACGAGCGCGCCGGCGAGGAACGCGGCGCCGTTGGCGCCGTGGACGGCGTCGCGCGTCGGCCGGCGCCCGGTGACCGACGCGAGCGCCAGCCGCCAGGCCTCGCTGCGCAGGACGAGCGTGGCCAGGTGCGTGACCACGAGCGCCGGGAACGCCAGCGGCGGCACCGCCGCGAGTGCCGCCTCGACCTCGTGGCGGCGCGCGAGGAGCAGCAGCACGAGCGCCGCGACGGCCAGCGGCGGCAGGAGCCACGTCGTCAGCGTCCGTCCCCGCGCCGCGATCCGGGCCCCGAGGCGCCGGCCGGCGCGACGTGGATCGAGGGAGCGGGGCCGTCCCGCGCGGGCGGTGGGAGCGTGGGTCTCGACCGAGGTGGGAGCGGCGGTCGAGGCGCCCGACGGGACGGCCTCCATCTCGACAGCGAGGGTGACGTGCCCCGCGGGATGCCGGGTGAACGAGCGGTGACCCCCTCCGGGAGCCCCGATTCGGGGTGAAACGCCCGGGATCGCCCCGCACGTCGGTTGCTAGCTTCCGGCCCGGAAGACAGGCTGGCGTCGGAGTCCCCCCCACCCCCGTCCGGCGACCGGCCCCCGGTGTCCCATCCGGTCCTCCCGCATCGGCGCACCCGCGCTGTCGTCCCCGGCTCGCCCCGCCGGGGACGACAGCCCGCCGAGGCCCCGGCCCGTCGCCCCGCTGGGCGCGGGGTAGCCGAGCCGGTCGACGCGCGCGCCGGGCCGCGCGCCGGCGGACCCGGATCAGATCGAGGAGGCCGCGTTCGGGTCGACCGCGCCGGCGGCGATGAGGATGAGCAGCAGGATGCCGAGCGCCACCCGGTAGATGACGAACGGGCGGAAGCTGTGCGTGCTGATGAAGCGCATGAGCCAGGCGACGACGGCGAAGCCGACGAGGAACGAGATGACGGTCGCGAGGATCGTCGGCCCCCAGGAGACGTGCTCCCCGCCGATGTCCTTCAGCTCGTAGAGCCCGGACGCCAGCACGGCCGGCACCGCCAGCAGGAACGCGTACCGCGCGGCGGCCTCGCGGCGGTAGCCGAGCAGCAGGCCGGCGGTGATCGTGCCGCCGGAGCGCGAGACGCCCGGGACGAGCGCCAGCGCCTGCGCGAAGCCGTAGAGCAGGCCGTGGCGCGGGGTCAGGTCCTCGAGCGTGCGGCGGTTCGTCGCCACGCGGTCCGCCCAGCCGAGCAGCAGGCCGAAGACGATGAGCGTCGCGGCGATGAGGTGCAGGTCGCGGAACGCGGTCTTGATCGTGTCCTGCAGGAGGATGCCGAGCAGGCCGATCGGGATCGTGCCGATGATGATGAGCCAGCCCATCCGCGCGTCCGTGTCCGCCGGCCAGCCGCGTCGAGCGAGCACCGCGGGCAGCGATCGCCACCACGCGACGAGGATCCGCGCGATGTCGTGCCGGAAGTACAGGAGCACCGCCAGCTCGGTGCCGATCTGGATCACCGCGGTGAACGCGGCCCCCGGATCGTCCCAGCCGGCGATGCCCGCGGTGATCCGCAGGTGGGCGCTGGAGGAGATCGGCAGGAACTCCGTGAGCCCCTGCACGAGCCCGTAGATCACCGCTTGGAGCGCATCCATCGGCGGTGGAGGGTACTGGCGTCCTGCGCCGCCGGGTGCGGCCTGGCGCGCCGGGCCTCGCCGGGCGGATCGGCGTCCGACGGCCGGGCGAGCGGCCCGGGGAGCCGCTGGACGACGGCTCCCCGATCAGGCCGCGCCGGCGCCTGGGAGGACGCGGACGCGCACGCGGCGCTGCTCGAGCGCGGCGATCCAGCCGCCGCGGACGCGGTCGCGCAGGTGCTCCTGCCCGAGCGCCATGAGCGCCGGGTAGGCGGCGGTCGGATCGACCGGGCTGCCCATCCGCCAGGCGAACCACTGGCGCTCGAAGTGCCGGACCCGCTCGTCCTCCGGCGCCGCGACCGCCCGCAGGTGGATCCGCAGGACCTTCCGGGCCGGGCGCTCCGTCGCCACGAGGCCGACCCGCTCCAGGTCGCCGAGCAGCGCGGCGACCGTCGAGCGGTGGTCGCCGTCCGGCGCGAGGTTCAGGAGCTCGGCGAGCTCGCCGGCGATCGCGGCGGTCGAGCTGTCGAAGGACCCGACCCGGCCGTCGGTGTGCCGCAGCAGCGCGAGCCAGAGCGCGGCCCCGCGCTTCGCCCGCCGGAGGGCGTTCGTGCCGATCCCGCCGCCGAGCAGCAGCGCGGCGACCTCGAAGGCGGCCAGGCCGACGGGATCGCCCGCGGCCGGCGGCTGCTCGTGCTCCAGGCCGTGGGCCGTGACCCACCCCCGCAGGCTGTTGAGCCCCGCGCCGTCGGGCGACAGCGCGAGCGCGAGCGGCGGCAGGGCCATCGGGCCCACCGCGTAGACCCCGTCGGGGTCGCGGAACGCGGGGTCCGGCGCGAGCAGCCGCGCCCGCAGGCGCCCGTGGCGGGAGAGCTCGCGGAACCGGCGCCCGGCGATCCCGTCCGTCCCGACCTCCCACGACAGCCGCTGGATCCGCCGCGTCAGCGGCGCCAGCTCCGGGCGCTGCTCCGCCTCGTCCATCCGGATCCGCGCCGCGCGCAGCGCCTCGCGGTCCGGTGCCGGCGGCCGCACGAGCGCCAGGCGCCCGAGCGTCCGCTCGATCGCGCCGATCTCCTCGAGCGCCTCCAGCGAGGCCTCGAGCGACGCCACGTCGTGCCCGGCGCTGATCGCGGCGTGCCGCCGCGCCAGCTCGGGCAGCGAGCGGGGCAGGATGGCGTGGTAGCCGCCGGTCCGCTCCACGAGGAGGAAGTGCGCGATCGAGACGCCGAGCGAGAGCTCGGTCGCCGGGGACCGCCCGTGCAGGACGGTGACGAGCTCGGTCGCGCTGCTCAGCAGCGGCCAGTGCCGCACCGCCGGCTCGTCGATCGGCCCGTGCGTGGCGTCGACGAGCCGTGGCTCGTACTCGAGCTCGTCGAGCGCGAGCGCGCCCCGCCAGCTCCAGGTGTCCCGGAAGATCCGCTGCATCGGTGATGCCCACGACGCGCGACGGCCCCATCCGCGTCGAAGTGGCGACACCCTACGCGGGATCGAGGCGCCCGGCGAGTCGCCTCGGCGAGGGTCCGGCGGCGCGCGGTCGCGCGGCGGACGCGCACCGGGCGCGAATTCCGGTCGCGCGCCCGCGGCGGGCCGTCAGCGCCGCCGGGGACCGACCGCCTCGCCCAGCCGGACGCTCAGCGCGTCGAGCTGCAGCTCCTCCGTGGCGTTCACGCGGAGGCTCCGGCGGGTCGCGTCGACGAGCTCGACGGCGCGCAGCGCCCGGTGGGGATCGCCGAGGCGCTGGGCGTCCTCCCCGACCGCGGCGACGCGGTCCAGGTGGTGCAGCTCGTCGGTGGCGCCCAGCACGGCCGCGGCGACGTCGCGGAACCAGAGGCCGCAGAGCCGCAGCGCGAGGTCGAGCGTCTGGGTCCGCGCCCGCCGGCTCGCCCGCTTGCCGTCGTCGGTCGCCTCGCGCGCGACCCGCTTGCGCTCGCGGTCGGGCAGCTGGTCGGCGCGCTCGGCGGCCGCCGCCACGACGGCCGCGGAGGCCGCCTCGCCGTGGGCCACGGCGACCTCGATGAGGCTGCGCCACGGCGGCATGCCGGGATTGCCGCTGAGCGCGTGCCGCGCGAGCGACTCGGCCGCCGCCCGCAGCGCGCGGCCGTCGTCCCCGGCGAGGCGCTCGGCGAGCCCCGCGTCCCCGAGGGCGAGTCGGGCGCAGGCGCGGGCCGTCTCCTCCGCCACGAGCGCGCGGTCGACGATCCGGCGGACGAGCTCGTCCTCGGGCGGCGCGTCGAAGCGCACCGCCTGGCAGCGCGAGCGGACGGTCGGCAGCAGCTCCCCGGGCCGATCGCTCAGCAGGACGAGCACGACGTAGGACGGCGGCTCCTCCAGCGTCTTCAGCAGCCGGTTGGCCGCCGTGTCGTTCAGCGCGTCGGCGTGCTCGAGGACGAACACGCGGTGCGCCGCCTCGAACGGCCTGCGGCTCACGGCCCCCACGACCGCCTCGTCGATGTCGCCCACCCGCATCTCGCCCGCGCCCGTCGGCCGGACCCACGTCAGGTCGGGGTGGGCGTCGCGGGCGATCCGGGCCGCGACCGCCGCCGGATCGCTCGTCCCGCGCGCGAGGAGGTCCGTGGCGAGCGCCCGCGCGACCTCGCGCTTGCCGCTGCCCGCGGGCCCGTGGAAGAGGTAGGCGTGCGACGGCGACGGCGTGCCCGCGGACGGGAACGCCGAGGCGAGCACCGCGCGGGCGTGCGGCTGGCGCTCGGTGGCCTGGAGCACGGCGCTCACGGCGGCGATGCTACGTCACCCGGACCGCCGGGCGGCGGTGGGCGGGGAGGGCGGGCGGGCTCCTCCCGCGTTAGCCTGGCGACCCGATGGCGCCCCCGGGTCGGTTGATCACCATCGAGGGCCTCGACGGCGCCGGCAAGACGACGCTCGCCGCGGGACTCGAGCAGGAGCTGCGCCGCCGGCGGCTGCCGGTCGTCGCGCTGCGCGAGCCCGGCGGGGTCGTCCTCGGCGAGCGGATCCGCGCGCTCCTCGCCGATCCGGTGCTCGACGTCGACCCGCGCGCCGAGGCGCTGCTCTTCGCCGCCTCGCGCGCCCAGCTCGTCGCCGAGCGGCTCGCCCCCCTCCTGCGCGACGGCGCCTGGGTCCTGCTGGACCGCTTCGTCGACAGCTCGCTCGCCTACCAGGGCGGGGGCCGCGAGCTCGGCGTCGACGCCGTCGCCGCGATCAACGCCACGGCCGTCGGCGACGTCCGCCCCGACCGCACGCTGCTCCTGCGCCTCGACCCGGCGACGGGCCGGCGACGGCTGGCCGCGCGCGGCGACGAGGCCGACCGGATGGAGCGCCTCGACGAGCCGTTCTTCGCCCGGACCGCGGCCGCCTACGACCGGATCGCCGAGGCGGACCCGGGCCGCGTCCGGGTGCTCGACGCGACCGCCGAGCCGGACGCCGTGCTCGCGGCCGCGCTCGCCGCGCTCGCCGACCTGCTCGGCCCCGAGGGCGACTCCTCCGGCACCTGATCGGGACGCCGCGCGCTGCGGCGGCCCCGTTCGGCATCGGCCGCAGGGCCTAGACTCGCCCGCGTGAGCGAGGGCAACGAGGCCGCCTCCCGGCCACCGTCCTTCGCCTGCGAGCGCTTCGACGCGGTGCCCGCCGGCGCCGGCACCGCGCTCCTGCGGGTCGAGGGCCGGTGGACCGCGCCCCGGCGCGGGCGCCTCGGCGTCCCGGCGCTGCTCGTCGACGACGGCCGCCGCAGCCGCCGCATCGCGCCCCTGCCGGGTCCCGGCGACAGCGCGCCGCTCGCGGGGCCGCAGGAGCCGACGTGGCGCGTCGCGTTCTCCTGCCCGCAGGAGCTCGTCGACGACGAGCGCAACGCGTTCGCGCTGGATCTCGGTTCCGACCTGCTCGTCGACCTGCCGCGTCCGCGGCTGCGCGCCCTGCCGCGGCGTCCCGAGCCCGAGCCGAAGCCCGTCGAGCCGGAGCCGGTGGCGCCGCCGACCGGCCGCTCGCGCCCGCTGGACCTGCCGCCGCCGACGCCGCCGCTGGCCCCGGTCCGCGAGCTCGAGGCCGAGCGCGACCGGCGGCTGCAGGCCGAGCGCGCGGCCGAGCAGCAGCGCCAGGCGGTCGCCGAGCTCGAGCGGCGCGTGGCCGACGAGCGCGCGGGTCGCCGCGACGCGGAGCAGCGGCTCGAGCTCGCGACGGCGCGCGTCCGCGAGGCCGAGCGGCGCCACGAGCAGCTGCAGCAGCGGGCGGGCCCGCAGGTCGAGCAGGCGCGCGCGGACGCGCAGGCGGCGCGCGAGCGCCTCGCGGTGGCCGAGGAGGCCGCGGACGAGGCGCAGCGACGGCGAGGAGCCGCCGAGGAGCGGCTCTCGGCCCTCGAGCGCGAGCTGGAGGTGCTGCGTCGCGATCTCGCGCGCGCCGCGGCCGAGCGCGAGGAGGCGCTGGCCGCCGCGGCGGACGAGCGGACGGCGGCCGCCGAGGCCCTGCGGACCGCCCGCGAGGACGCGCGCGTCCGCGAGGCGGAGGCCGTGGATCGCGCGGCCGAGGCGCAGCGGGACGCCGAGCGCGCCGCCGACGCGCTGGCCGCCCTCCACGGCGAGCTCGAGGCGACGGAGCGTCGCCGGGCGGAGCTCGGCGTCGCGCACGACGCCGCCCGCGCGGACGCCGCGGAGGCGCGGACGGCGCTGGCCGACGCCGAGCAGGAGCTCGAGGAGCTGCGCCGGCGCGTGGCGGACCGGGACCGCGAGGTCGCGGAGGAGGCCGACCGGCACGCGGAGGAGGCCCGGCGCGCGGCCGAGGAGCGCGCCGCGCTCGTGCGGGCGCGCGAGGACGCCGAGGCGGCGGTCGCCACCACCGCGGCGACCCTGGCGCAGCGCGACCGCGAGCTCGCCGAGCGCCTGCGCGAGCGCGACGCCCTGCGCGCCGAGCTCGAGGCGCTGCGCCAGGCCCGCGGGAACGAGGACAGCGCGACGCGCGACCGGCTCGACGTCCTCGAGCAGGAGGCGCGCGAGCGGATCGCCGCGGCCGAGCGGCAGGCCGAGGCGCTCGTCGAGGAGGCCCGGAGGGAGCGCGACGCGGTCGAGTCCTCCGCCGAGGCGCTCGCGGCCACCGTCGATCGCGAGCGCTCCGAGCTCGCGCGGCGCCTCGCCGGGCTCGACGCCGAGCGGGACGCCGCGGCTGCCGAGCGCGCGGAGCAGGACCGGACGCTGCTCGCCGTCCAGGCGACGGCCGAGGAGGCGCAGCGCCGCGCCGAGGAGCTGGCCGCCGCCCGCGACGCGGCCGAGCGCGACCGCGCGGCCCACGCCGCTCGCGAGCAGGAGCTCACGCGCGAGCTCGAGGACGCGCGCGCCCGGCTCGCGACGCTGGAGGCGCAGGTCGAGCAGGAGCGCGAGGCGGCGCGCGCCGCGGTCGCCGCGGCCGAGGGCCGGCTCGTCGAGGAGCGGGACGCCGCCGCGGCCCGGCTCGCCGAGCAGCGCGCCGACGCCGAGACCGTCGAGGCGCAGCTGCGGCGCGACCTGCGCACCGCCGTCCGGGCCCTGGACCGCGACCGCGAGCGCGCCGAGCGGGCGCTCGCGGAGGCGCGCGAGGTCCACGACCGGCTCGGTGCCGACGCGCGTCGCTGGCGCGAGCACGTCGACGCGCTGACCGTCGAGCGCGACGCCCTCGCGGCCGACCGCGAGCGGCTCTCCGCCGCGGTCGAGGAGGCCCGCGCCGCCGGCGAGGCCGCGGCGGCCGCCGGCGCGGAGGAGCGACAGCGTCGCGCCACGGAGCTCGACGCCGCCGCGACGGCGCTGGCCGCGGCGCAGGAGCGCGAGCAGGCCGCCATCGCCCGACGCGAGGCGCTGGAGCGGGAGCTCGAGGAGCTCGAGGAGCTCCGGGCCACCGCCGCGCGGCAGGGCGAGGAGCTGGCCGAGCTCGAGGAGCGTCTCGCCGAGCTCGGCCCCGAGCGCGAGCGCCGCGCCAGCGCCGAGCGCGTCGCCGAGGCCGCGCTGGCCGAGCGCGCCCGCAGCGAGGCGACGATCGCCGAGCTCGAGACCGAGGTCGGCCGGCTCACGACGGAGCTCGACGAGCGACGCGCGGCGGCGGCGACCCTCGACGCGGAGGTCGCCCGGCTGCGGGACGACCTCGCCGCGCACGAGGAGCAGGTCGCGCGCCACGCGGAGGAGCTCGCCGCGCGCACCGCGCGCCTGGACGAGCTCGAGCGGGAGCGCGACGCCGCGCGCGACGAGGGGGAGCAGCGGACGCGCGAGCTCGCGGCGGCGCGCGCCGAGGCCGAGCGCCAGGCCGACGAGCGCGACGCCGCGGAGGCGCGGGCGACGTCCGCGGAGGCCGCGGGCGTCGCGGCCCAGGAGCGAGCCCAGGCCGCCGAGGACGAGCGCCACCGGACCGCCGAGGAGGCCGACGAGGCCCGCGCCGCGGCCCAGGACGCCCGCCGTGCCGCCGAGGAGGCGCGCGGGGAGGCCGCGCGCGCCGCCGCGGAGGCGCAGGCCGAGCGGGAGCGGGCGTCCGCGCTCGAGCGGGAGCGCGAGGACGCGGTCGCGCACGCCGACGCGGCCCGCGCGGAGCTCGCCCGGCTGACGGAGGAGCACGCGCGCCTCGGGGCTGCGCACGACGCCGGCACGACCGAGGCGGCGTCGCTGGCGGCGGCCCTCGCCGAGGCCCGCAGCGAGGTCTCGCGACTCGCCGGCGCCGCGCTGGAGCGCGAGCAGGAGCTCGTGGCGCTCACGGAGCGCCTCGCGCTCGCCGAGGAGCGGGCGCGCGCGGCCGAGGAGCGGTCCGCCGCCGCCGAGGCCGACGCGGCGACGGCCGCGGCCGACCGCGCCGCCGCGCTGGAGGACGTCACCGAGGCGACCGCCCGCGCCGAGACCGCGCGGGAGGACGCCCGCAGCGCCACCGAGGCGGCGGAGACCGCGCGCGCCGACGCCACCGCCGCCCGGGCCGACGCGGAGGCCGCCCGTGGCGCGCTCGAGGCGGCCCGGCAGGAGACCGAGCACGCCCGCGGCGAGGCGCAGGAGGCCCGACAGGCCGCGGCGGCCGCGCTCGCGGCGGCCCGCGTCGACGCGGAGGAGGCACGGGAGCAGGCCGGAGCGGCCGAGGCGGAGCGCGACGCCGCCCTGGCGGCGAGCGCGGCGGCGCAGGAGGACGCGCGCGCCGCCGTCGAGGCGCGCGATCGCGCGCTGGAGGCCGCGGAGGCCGCCCGCGACGAGGCGGAGGCCGCCCGCGACGACGCGGCGACCGCACGCGAGGAGGCCCTCGAGGCGCGCGAGGCCGCCGCGCGACTGGTCGAGGAGGCCGAGGACCGCCGGGTGGCGGGCGAGCGCACCGCCCAGCAGGCGCTGGCCCGCGCGGCCGACCTCGAGCGCGAGCGCGACGAGGTCCGGGCCGCGGCCGAGGCGGCGGAGGCGGCGCTCGCCGCCGAGCGGGAGACGGCGCTCGCGGCGGCGACCGAGGCCGACGGCGTCCTCGCCGCGCTGCGCGCCGATCTCGACGCCGCGCGCGCGGCGACCGCGGAGGCCGAGGCGACCGGTGCCCGCCGGGCGAGCGAGCTCGAGGCGCAGGTCCGGGCCGCCCGGGCCGACGCCGAGCGCCGCGTCGCCGAGCTCGAGGACCAGCTCCGGACCGCCCGGATCGAGGCCGAACGCCGCGTCGCCGAGCTCGAGGCGCAGGCCCAGACCGCCCGGATCGAGGCGCAGGGTCGCGTCGGCGAGCTCGAGGACCAGGCCGAGGCGGCACGGGCGGAGGCCGAGCGCGCGCGGACGGAGGCCGAGCGGCGCGTCGCCGCGCTCGAGGGGGAGGTCCAGGACGCGCGAGCGCAGGCCGCGGACGCCGACGCGCGTGCCGCCGACGCCGAGGCCCGGACGGACGCCGCCGAGGCCGCGGCCGCGACCGCCGCGCAGCGGGTCGCCGAGACCGAGGACGCCGCCACGCGACGCGCCGAGGACGCCCTCGCGCGGACCGAGGCGGCCGAGCGCGAGCTCGCCGAGGCGCAGGAGCGCGCCGCGGCGGCCGAGGAGCGCACCGCAGGCGCGGAGCGGGCCGCCCAGCAGGCGCTCGACCGCCTGGACCGGCTCGAGCAGGAGGCGTCCGCGGCGACGGAGGCCGCCGCGACCGCGACCGCGGCGCGCGGGGAGGCCGAGGCGGCCGCCGAGGAGGCACGGCAGCGCGTCGGGATCCTGGAGCGGGAGCTCGCCGCGGCGGCCGAGCAGGCGGCGGCGCTGGAGGAGGCCCGCGCGCGGGCGGACGCGCTCGCGGAGGAGCTCGACGCGGCGGCGTCGCGGGCACGGCGGGTGGAGGAGGAGCGCGACGAGGCACGCGACCGGCTCGCGGCGGCCGAGCGCGCCGCGCAGCAGGCGCTGGAGCGGATCGGCGAGCTCGACGCCCGGCTCGCCGAGGCCGACGCCGCCGCGACGGCCGCCGCGACCCGCGAGGCGGCGCTGCGGGACGAGCTCGACGCCGCGCAGGACGCCCGTCGGGTCGCCGAGGACGCAGCGGCCGAGGCCGAGCGGCGTGCCGAGGACGCTCGCGCCGACGCCGACGCGGCCACGGAGCGCGCCCGGTCCGCCGAGGACGCGCTGGCGGAGGCGGCCCGCGCGGCCGAGGCGCTGCGCGAGGAGCACGGCGACGTCCTCGGCGCCGCGGAGCGGACCGCGCAGGCCGCCCTGGACCGGATCGCCGCCGTCGAGCGCGAGCAGGCCGAGGCCGCGCAGCAGCAGGCGGACGAGCACGCGCGAGCGCTGGAGGAGCTGCGGGCGCGCCTGGACCGGGAGCGACTCGCCGTGCTCGCCGAGCGCGACGAGGTCGACGCCCGCCGCGCCGCGACCGAGGAGGAGCGCGACGCGCTCGCGGACCGCCTCGCCGAGGCGCATGCCGCGCTCGCCGCCCAGGAGGAGGCCGGGCGGACCGCCGAGGACCGGCTGCAGGCCGCGATCGGCGAGCTCTCCCGGGCCCGCGACGAGCTCGGCGAGCGCGAGGAGGAGCTCGTCGCGGAGCGGGAGGCCGTGGCCGCCCTGACCGACGAGCGGGACGCGCTGCGCGAGGCGGTCGGCGAGCGCGGGCGGGAGCTCGAGCGCTCCGCCGCCGCGCTCGCCGAGCACGAGGCCCTCCTCGCCGAGCGCGGCGCCGCGCTCGTCGAGGCCCAGGAGCAGCTCGAGGCGACCGCGGCCGATCTCGCCCGCCGCCACGCCGCCGATCTCGCCGCCCAGGAGGCGGAGGCGGACGCCGCGCTGCGCGAGGCCGCCCGCGCCCACGCGGAGGAGCGCGCGGCGCAGGAGGCCGCCGCGCAGGAGCGCCTCGCCGCCGAGCGGACCCGGCTGGAGGAGCGCCACGCCGCGGAGCTCGCCCGCCTGCACGAGGAGCACGCGGCGGTGCGCGAGGCGCTGGAGCAGGAGCGCGACGACGCCCGCGCGCGCCTCGACACGGCCGCCGCGGAGCACGCGCAGCAGCTGGCCGAGGCCGTGGCCGCCGCCCGCGCCGAGGGCGAGGAGCTGCAGCGCCAGGCGCTCGAGGCGGTCGCGGCGGGCCGTGAGCGGGAGGACGACGTCCGGGACCGCGCTCGTGCCGCGGTCGCCGAGCTCGAGGGCCGGCTGCGCGAGGCGACGGCCCGGGCCGAGGGCCTGCACGCCGCGCTCGAGCGCCAGCGCCAGGACGCCGCGGACCACCTCGCGGCCGAGCGGACCGGCGCCGCGGCCCTCCAGGCGGAGATCCGCCGGCTGCGGACCGTCGCCGAGGAGGCCGAGCAGGCCGCCGACGCGGACCGCGCGCGGCTCGGCGCGGAGGTCCGGGAGGCGCAGGAGGCGCGGGACGCCGTCGCGGCCGAGCTCGAGCGGACGGCCGCCGCGCTCGGCGAGGCGACGGGTCGTGCCGACGCGCTGGGCGACGCGCTGCGCCAGCGGGAGGAGGCGCTGGCCACCCTCGAGCGACGTGCTGGCGCGATGTCCGCCCGGATCGACGAGCAGGCCACCGCGCTGGCGGCCCTCGGCGACCGCCTCGCGACCGCCGAGGCCGAGCGCGACGCGGCCAGCAGCGGGCTCGCGGCGGTCGAGGGCGACCTCGCCGCCGCCCGGGAGCGGCACGCCGAGGAGCTCGCCCGCGCCGGCGCGCAGCGCGACGACGAGCTCGCCGCGCTCCACGCCCGCGCCGCCGAGCGCGAGCGGATCGAGCGCGAGCTCCTCGAGGAGCTGGGGCGCGCGCGGGACGACCTCGACGCGACCGCGGCGGTCGCCGAGGCCCGCACGGCCGACGTCGCGCGGCTCGAGGACGAGCTCGAGCAGCTGCGCGCGCAGGCCGCCGAGGAGCTCGAGCAGGGCCGCCGCGTCGCCCAGCGGGCGCTCGACGACCGCGAGGCCCTCGCCGCCCGGCTGGCAGCGGCGGAGGCCGCCCTCGACGGCCTGCGCGAGGAGGTCGCTCCGGCGATGACGGCCCCGGCGACCGCCGAGGCCGGCGTCGCCGCCGGCCCCGATCCCACGGCGATCGCCCGGGCGCTCGGGGAGCGCCTGCAGGCTGCCGAGGAGCGGGCCGTCGAGGCCGAGCGCCGCGCCCAGGAGGCCGACGACCGCGCCGCCGAGGCCGAGCGTCGGCGTGCCGCGGCGGGACGGGAGCAGGACCAGGCCGACCTGCGGGTCGAGGAGGCGCGTCGCGCGGCCGCCGCGGCGGCCGAGGAGGCCCGGCAGCTGCGACGCCGCCTCGACGCCGAGCGGGACGAGGCCCGTCGGCAGTCCGCGGAGGCGACCGCGCAGCTCGACGAGCTGCGCAACGCGACGGAGCAGCGGATCCGGGACCTCCGCAGCCGACTGGACCCCGAGCGCGAGCGGCTCCAGGAGCTCGTGCGCGCCGCCGAGGCCGCGCTCGACGAGCAGCGACTCGACCAGCAGCGCGCGCTCGCCGCGCAGCGCGAGGAGCACGCGCGCGACCTCGCCGCCGCCCACGAGGCGCTGCGCGAGGCCCAGCAGCAGGCCGCCGACGCGCGCGAGGTCGTCGCCGAGGAGCTGCGCGAGCAGCAGGAGCGGCTCCTCGCCGACGAGCAGGCGGCGGCCGAGCAGCGGCGCCAGCACGAGCAGCTCCAGCACGAGCAGGCGATGCGCGCGCTCGCCGACGAGCACGCGCTGGGGCTGCAGGCGCTCCAGGACGAGCTCGAGGTCCGCCTCGCGGCCCGCGACGCCGAGCACCGCGCGGAGCTCCAGGCGCTGCGCGACGAGCACCGGCGGCAGCTCGAGGGCGTCGCGCACGAGCAGCACCGCGTGCTGGCCGACGCGGTCGACGAGCAGGAGGGCGCGGTCAGCGACCTGCGCGCCGAGCTGCGGGCGGCCCGCGAGGCCCAGGAGGCCGCCGAGCGCACCGCCGCGGCCGCCGAGCGCCGGGCGATGGAGCACGAGCGCGCGACGCTCGAGCAGGCCGAGGCGCGCGTCGCCGCCCAGCAGGCGGCGGCCGCCGCCGGGCGCGAGCAGGAGGAGGCGGCGCACGAGGCCCGCGAGCGCGCCCTGCGCGAGGAGCACGAGCAGGCGCTGCGCGAGGAGCGTGCGCGCCACGCGACCGAGCTCCAGGAGCTCGCGCGCACCCAGGCCGAGGCTCGCGAGCAGGACGCCCAGCGCCGGGCCGAGGCGCTCGACGAGCTGCGCGGCGAGCTCGAGGTCCAGCTCGTCGAGGCTCGCGGCGAGACCGACGAGGCCCGGGCCCTCGGGGCCGAGCTCGGCGAGCGGATCGCCGAGCTCGAGGACGAGCTCCAGGACGCGCGTCGGCGCCTGGACCGCGAGAGCGCCGAGCGCCGCGAGCGGGACCGCGAGGTCGAGCGGCTGCGGGGCGCCGGCGCCGGGCTCGAGCGCGGCACGCGGGAGCGCCTCACGCAGCTCGAGGCCGACCTGCGACGGACCCGCGAGCGGCTCGCCGCCGCCGAGCGGTCCGAGCGCGAGGCCCGCGCCGCCCAGCGCCAGCGCGCCGGCAGCGGCCGGGCCGTGGACCCCCGCCAGGCGCTCGCCGACCAGGCCCAGCGTCGCCGGCTCGAGCAGCGGGTCGGGGACCTCGAGCGGCGGCTCGCGACCGCGCTCGAGGGGGCGCGCACCGCCGAGCACGCCCGGCGCGAGGCGGATCGCCGTGCGCAGGCCGCGGCCGACGAGCGCGCCCAGCGCGCGCGCGAGGCGACGGAGGCCCACGCCGCGACGGAGGCCGCGCTGCGCGAGCGGGAGGAGCTCGCCGCGGCCTACGAGGAGGAGATCGCGGCGCTGCGCCGGGCCACCGACGAGGCGCGCGCCGCCGCGGCGGCGGCCGAGCAGGAGCGCGACGCCGCGATCCAGGACGGCGAGCAGCGCGTCGTCGCCGCGCTCGAGCACGCCTCGGCGGAGGTCAACGCCGTGCACGGGGACCGCGACGCGGCCGTCGTGGAGCTCGAGGACCTGCGGGCTGCGCACGACGCGGCCCTCGCCGAGCTCGAGCAGCTGCGGACGAACGGCACCGGCCCGGCGGCACCGGACGCGCCGCCCTCCTGAGCGCGGCGCGGTCGTCCGCCGCCTACGGCGCGGGCAGCGGCGTCGCGGTCGCCGTCGCCGACGCCTCGGGCGGCGCGAGCTGGCCGTTGGCGGTGCCCAGCAGCGAGACGGCCTGGACGCCGAACGGGTCCAGCTCGACGGCGCGACGGGCGGCGCGCCGCATCCCCTCGCGATCGGCGAGGCGCCCGGCGACCTCGGCCGCCAGCGCCCACGCCGCCGGGTTGTCCGGCTGGCGCTCGGTCGCGCGAACGGCGAGCCGCTGCGCCTCGAGCAGGTTGTCGCGCTGGCGCGCGATGGCGACCCCGATCTGCAGCGGCCGCAGCGCGAAGGGGTCCAGCTCGGCGGCGAACGCCGCGTCGCCGGTCGCGTCGCGCAGCTGCTCCGGGGTCGCGTCCGCCGAGAGCGCCCGCGCGGCACGGTCGGCGTGGCCGTCGGCCACGAGCGGCAGGACGACCGCGACCGTCACGAGCACGGCGGCGACGAACGAGCCCCCGAGCACGACGGCGCGACGGCCCACCCGCGCGCGGCGATCGAGCCGCTCCGGCGCGTCGGCGACCGTCGCCGGGGTGACGAGCCCGTCCGCCCGGCGCGCGGTGCCGCGGGCCGCCGGCACCGCACCCGCCGCGGCGAGCGCGGCGAGCACCGGCAGCGTCACGGCCGGCAGCTCCCAGTCCCAGTCCAGGGCGACGTGCGCCAGCCAGGCGGCGGCGGCCCCGATCGCCAGCGCCTGGAGCGTGCGCTCCCGGCTCGGCGGCGTCTCGCGCAGCCGCAGCACGGCGGCGCGCAGCAGCATCCACAGCGCGGCCCCGAGCAGGAGCAGGCCGACCGCCCCCGTCTCGCTGAGGACCTGGAGCGGCAGGCTGTGCGGCTGGGCGACCTCGGTGGCGTCCTCGCGGTAGCGCTTGCGGATCGTGCCGAACGTCCCGCCGCCCCAGCCGCCCACGGGATGGTCGGCCCAGGCCGAGAACGCCTCCGCCCACCAGTCGGCGCGGTTCGACGACGACACGGAGAGGATGCGGTCGGCACCGGCGACGGGCGCGACGCGGTCCGAGGAGGCGACGGCGTCGCGCAGCTCGCGGACCGCCGGTCCGACGCCGCCCTCGCGCGCGATCCCGGTCGCGGCGGCGGCGAGGACGAAGACGGCGAGCACGGCGAGCCCTCGGCGCACGAGGATCCGCGTCCGCCGGCCGCTCCAGCGCACCCGCCCGTCCAGCGCCTCGACGGCGAGCACGGCCAGCGCGCCGAGGGCCAGCGCGAGCAGGGCGGTCGCCACGACGACCGGCCGCGAGCGCTCCGCGACGACGGCGTCGCCGACGACGCGCCCGCCGGCGGCGAGGGTCAGCGGCAGGGAGGCGACGAGCGACGCCCCGAGCATGAGCGCCATCCGCAGGCGCGAGCGGCCCGAGCAGGCGGCGACGACGAGCGCCCCGATCACGAGCGCGACGAGGGCGCCGCGCGACTGGCTCAGCAGCAGGACCCCGGCCAGCAGCGGCGCGGTCGCCCCGAGCGCGAGCCGCAGGCGGCGGTCGGCGCCGCCGATCGCCATCCGCCCCGCGACGAGCAGGCCGATCGCCGCGACGAGCCCGAGGGCGTTCCAGTAGTCCAGCGGGCCGCGCAGGCGCGTCGCGTTCTCGACGCCGCCGATCGTCACCCCGGTGTCGGGCGAGAGGCGGCCGACGAGCGCGGCGACGCCCAGGACGAGGGCCACGACGAGCAGCCCGCCGACGGTGATCTCCCGCGCGCGAGGGCTGACGCCCGCGGCGGCGACCGCCACGAACACCGCCGCGGCGTACCCCGCGGCGAGCGCGCCCCAGCGCAGCGAGAGGTCCGGCCGGACGCTCCACAGCACCGACAGCAGCGCCCAGGCGGCGAAGAGGGCGAGCAGCAGGACGGCGGCCGCCGATGCCCCGCGCGGCAGCATCGCCGTCAGGCCGCCGCCGGCGAGCGTGCCCGCGACGAGCGCCAGGGCGAGCCCGCCGACGACGGCGACCGCGGCGGCCGTGGGGCCGTAGCCGCCGCCGGCGAAGCCGACCCCGAGGCCGAGCGCGAGCAGCGCGAGGAGCAGGAGCCCGCCCGAGGACGCGCGCGGGCGGAGGGGGGTGCGGGGTTCCCGGCGCTCTCGGGGCGATCGGAGAGCGGCGTGCATGAAGGGTGGCGACGCTACCATCGCCCCGTGCCGACCGGTCGCACCCCCCGTCCGCTCGTCGGGCTCCTGCTCGCCTGGCTCCTCGCGCTGGCGCTCCTGCCCGCGACGGCGGGCGCGGCGACGATCCGCGACCTGCTCGAGGAGTACCAGGGCCTCGGCGAGATCGACGCGTGCTCGCACACGCTGAAGGACCTGCAGGACGCGAAGGGCGCGATCGGCAGCGACAGCAGCCAGTACTCGCCCGAGTTCGCGGACGCGCTGGACGCCGCGATCGCGGCGCGCGGTTCCTGCCCGAAGGACGGCGGCGGGACCTCCGGCGGCGGCTCGTCCGGCGGCTCGGGCTCGTCGTCGGGCGGCGGGACCGCCACGCCGAGCCCGGGGCCGACGCAGACCCAGGAGCAGCAGGCGCCGACGGCCACGACCGCCGAGGCGCCGCCCACCCCCAGCCCGGGCCCCGTCGCCCAGCCCGCGCCCGAGGTCCAGCAGCAGGACCTCATCGCCACGAGCGCCCGCCCGCCGATCGCGACGGAGACCGCGCCGTGGACGTGGGGCGCGATCATCGGGGCGATCCTCCTCGTCGCGGCGCTCGCGTGGCTGCTCGTCAGCGCGACCGGCCGGATCCGCTGGCTGCAGCCCGTGGGGCACGCGATGGGCGAGGCCGGCTGGCGCATCAGCGCCCGGTGGGCCGAGTTCACGGACTGGCTGCGCCTCGGCGGCGGCCGCTGAGCCGCATCCCGCGCCCCCTCGGCCGGTCGCGACGCACCGGGACGGAGCGGGCGCGCCGCGACGACCGGGGCGCGTCGCGAGCGCCGGCGCGCCCGCTCGCGGGCGGTCCGGAGGCGCCTCGGAATCTGGCGCGTAGACACTCATCGAGGGAAAACCCCCGCTCCCTCGGGCAAACGCCCCGCACGTGCCACGCTGTCCGAAGGACGTCGCGACCATGACGTCCGACGACCCTGCGAAGGTGCCCGGACACTCCGCGGACCACCTCCGCGACACGGATCACCCGACCACGTTCCGAACCGGTGTGCGCACGCCGGGCCGCTCTCCTGCGGTCCGGCGTTTCTGTCTCCGCTCGGCGCCTGGTCGCGGTCGGTCACCCCGCAGTCCCGTCTCACCGCAGACCACCCCCTTTCTGGCACAGGAGCTCCGACCGGCATGGCCACCAGCGACTACACGATCGACCAGGCGCTCACCGTGCGCCGGCGCTTCACGCAAGCGGGCGTCCACCCCTTCGACCAGATCGAGTGGGAGACCCGCGACGCCGTCATCGGCAACCCCGAGAAGCCGGCGTTCCGCCAGGACGGCGTCGAGTTCCCGAAGACGTGGTCCCAGAACGCGACGAACATCGTCAGCCAGAAGTACTTCCGGGGCCAGCTCGGCTCGCCGACCCGCGAGCGCTCGGTGAAGCAGATGGTCGGCCGCGTCGCCGGCACGATCGCCGACTGGGGACGCTCGCTCTCCTACTTCGCCACGCCCGAGGACGCCGACGCGTTCGAGGCCGAGCTGACGTACATCCTCGTCAACCAGCTCGCGGCCTTCAACAGCCCGGTCTGGTTCAACGTCGGGTTCGAGGAGAGCCCGCAGTGCTCGGCCTGCTTCATCCTCTCCGTCGACGACTCGATGGACTCGATCCTCGAGTGGAACACGAAGGAGGGCCGGATCTTCCGCGGCGGCTCGGGCTCCGGCATCAACCTCTCGAACATCCGGGGCTCGATGGAGCCGCTGTCCAAGGGCGGCACGGCCTCCGGGCCGGTCTCCTTCATGCGCGGCGCCGACGCGTGGGCCGGCACGATCAAGTCGGGCGGCAAGACGCGCCGCGCGGCGAAGATGGTCGTCCTCGACGTCGACCACCCGGACATCCTCGAGTTCGTCCAGTGCAAGGCGAAGGAGGAGGACAAGGCCGAGGCCCTCGCGAAGGCGGGCTTCGACATGTCGATCGACGGTGACGGCTTCACCTCGATCCAGTACCAGAACGCGAACAACTCGGTCCGCGCGACCGACGCGTTCATGGAGGCGGTCGTCGCGGGCGAGGAGTGGCAGACCACCCCGCGCAACCCCGAGGCGCAGGACATCGCCACGCCGCGGTACGACGCGCGCGAGCTCATGGACGAGATCGCGAAGGCCGCCTGGCGCTGCGCCGATCCGGGCATCCAGTTCGACACGACGATCAACCGCTGGCACACGTGCCCCAACAGCGGCCGCATCAACGCGTCCAACCCGTGCAGCGAGTACATGCACGTGGACGACTCGGCGTGCAACCTCGCGTCGCTGAACCTCATGAAGTTCCGCCGCGCCGACGGCACGTTCGACACGGAGACGTTCGAGCACGCCGTCGACGTCGTCCTGCTCGCGCAGGAGATCGTCGTCGGCCCGTCGAGCTACCCGACCGAGCAGATCGGCGCGAACGCCCGCCGCTTCCGCCAGCTCGGCCTCGGCTACGCCAACCTCGGCGCGTACCTCATGGCCAACGGCCTGCCGTACGACTCCGACGAGGGCCGCGCGATCGCCGCCGCCATCACGGCGCTCATGACCGGCCGCGCGTACCGTCGCTCGGCCGAGGTCGCCGCCGCGATCGGCCCGTACGAGGCCTACGCCGAGAACCGCGAGCCGCACAACGCGGTCATGCGCATGCACCGCGAGGCCGCGTACGAGATCGACGACGCCCTCTCCCGCGACGCCGAGCTGCTCGCCGCGGCGCGCCGCAGCTGGGACGACGCCGTGAAGCTCGGCGACGCCCACGGCTACCGCAACGCGCAGGCCACGGTGCTCGCGCCCACCGGCACGATCTCCTTCCTCATGGACTGCGACACGACCGGCATCGAGCCGGACTTCTCGCTCGTGAAGTACAAGGAGCTCGTCGGCGGCGGCTCGATGACGATCGTCAACCGGACCGTGCCGCTCGCGCTGCAGGAGCTGGGCTACGGCGCCGAGGAGGTCGACCAGATCGTCGCCTACACGAACGAGCACGGCACGATCGTCGGCGCCCCGGGCCTCGCCGCGGAGCACCTGCCGGTCTTCGACGTGGCGGTCGGGCAGCGCGCGATCAGCCACATGGGCCACATCAAGATGATGGGCGCCACGCAGCCGTTCCTCTCCGGCGCGATCTCCAAGACGGTGAACATGCCGTCGACGGCGACCGTCGAGGACATCGCCGAGGCCTACACCGAGGCGTGGCGCCTCGGCGTGAAGGCGCTGGCGATCTACCGCGACGGCTCCAAGACGGCCCAGGCGCTGCGCACCGACGCGCAGGCCGAGGGCGGCGTCTCGGAGGCCGAGGTCGAGGAGCGCATCGAGCAGGAGGTCGCCCGCGCCGTCGCCGAGGCCGAGACGCGCATCCGCGCCGAGCTCGGGCCGAAGCGCCGCCGGATGCCGCGCGAGCGCCAGTCGATCACCCACAAGTTCTCGATCGGCGGCCACGAGGGCTACCTCACCGCCGGCATGTACGAGGACGGGACGGTCGGCGAGATCTTCCTCACCGACATCGGCAAGGAGGGCTCGGCGCTCCGCGGCATGATGAACTCGTTCGCGACCTCCGTCTCGATCGCGCTCCAGTACGGCGTGCCGCTCGAGACGCTCGTGCGCAAGTTCAGCTACATGCGCTTCGAGCCCGAGGGGATCACCACGAACCCGGAGATCCCGTTCGCGAAGTCGATGCCGGACTACTTCATGCGGTGGCTCGCGAGCCGCTTCCTGAGCGCCGACATCCAGGAGGAGCTCGGGATCCGCACCGCGGAGGTCCGCGCCCGCGAGCAGGTCTCGCAGTCCGGCGCGTCGACCGACACGGCCGGCCCGGCGGCGAGCGCCACGGGCGCGCAGCCCGCGCTGGCCGCGGCGACCGACACCCCGCCGGTGGTCCCGGCGAAGGTCGAGGCGTCCGGTCCGATCGTCGAGCTCGGCCCGGTCTGCGGCGAGTGCGGCGGCATGATGCAGCGCACCGGCGCCTGCTACACCTGCTCGAGCTGCGGCAACAACACCGGCTGCGGCTGAGCAGCCCGGCGCGGCGGCCCGCCGCCGCGCCTGCGCCGGGGGGATCCGTCCCCCACCCGGCCGCCCGCGGGCGGCCGGCCCACGGGCCCCTGACGGGGCCCGTCCTCGTTCCGGGCCCGTGCCGGGCGGTCCGGGCCGACGCCGGACCGAACGGCCGAACGCCCCTCCCCCGCCCTCGCGTGTCGGCAGGGCCTCGGGGGCCGGGGCCCTGCCGACGCGCCAGAGCGCCCCCGCCGCACCGACCGTCCGGTGAGCGCCGCGAGCGCCCGACCGGACATCCGTCCTCCCGAGCTGGCGACGCCGGCCGCGCGACCGATGGCAGGAGTGCCGGCCCGCCAGCCCCGACCGTGCCGTCCGTCGTGCGCCCAGCCATCTCCCGCTTCTCCGCCGCGCTCCCGTGCGCGATCGCGCTGCTCGCCGGTGCCGCGCTCGGCGCGGCGCATGCTCCTCCCGCCGCGACCGCGAGCGTGGCCACCACGCGGTCCGCGGCCGCTTCCCCGCTGCGCGTCGAGGGCACCGTGGCCGACCGCGACGGTCGGCCCGTCGTCGGCGCCTCGGTCCAGCTGACGCTCCGACGGTGGGACCCGAACGGCAGCAGCAGCACGGGGTACCGCGGCGGATCGAGCGACGCACGAGGCCGCTTCGTCATCGACGACGCCACCGACGGGATCCCGCTCGACGCGCTCTGGACCGCGTCGGCGATGGCCGCGCACGGCGGCGAGCACGGGCCGTCGGTCGACGTGCTCGCCGCCCTGCAGCGCGCGGCGACCACCGGCGAACCGGCGCGGATCGACCTCGTGACCTCGGTGGCCACCGCAACGATCACCGGTCGCCTGACGATCCGTCCCGGCGACGGGGAGCAGGATCCGACGCCGTTCGTCGAGGAGCGCCCGGGCCGCCCGGCACCGTCGGTGGTGATCGCGGGCGAGCGTCCGTACGACCAGCGCACGGCCACCGTCGACGCGGACGGACGCTTCTCCTTGCGGGTCCCGCCCGGCACCTATCGGCTGAGCGCCACCACGCCCGGGGCCCTGGCGACCGTGTGGCCCGACCTCGAGGACGTCCCGATCGGGTCGGGCGAGGCGCTGCGGGTGGGGGACCACGGGACGGCGGTGGCGGACTTCTCGATGCGCGCCCGCCTCCCGTACGACGCCACCACCGAGGCCGGGACCTGGGAGCCGGGATGGCGGGTCCAGGACGCCGAGCGGCGGCCGACCGACCCCGCTCGGTGCTACCCGCCCGATCCTCACGTCTCGCGCGTGGTCGGCGCCGGCTCGCGCGCCGTCGCGACCTTCCTCGGGACCGGGGAAGCCGTGTCGCTGACCCGGCCGAGCGTCGTGCGGGCGGGCAACCTCCTGACGCTGACGGTCGAGAACGCCGGCGACCGGCGGCTGTGGCTCGACGACGCGCACCTCGAGGGCCCCGGCGCGCAGCGGTTCCGCAAGCCGGCGAGCTGGTCGCAGATGCCCTGCGCGCGCAACATGAGCCTGCCGCCGAAGGAGCCGTACGGCGGTGGCACGGCGATCTGGTTCGACGCCCGCAGCATCCCGTCCGCCCCGGAGCGCCTGGACATCGTGATCCCCCACGACCAGGGCGAGCTTCGCGTGCCGCTGGAGGTGCGCGACCTGCCACCCGAGCCCCAGCCGACGTTCCCGTGGCCGACGCCCGTCGCGTCCGGGCCGCGCCCATCGTCGCCGACGACGGCCAAGCGCCCGTTCAAGGGGACGGCGCCGACGCTCGCGTCCCTCGAGCTGTCCCGGCGCGCGGTCCGCGTCCACCTCCCCGGGGCCGGGACGGCGACGGTGGTCTTCCAGCGCCGCGCCGCCCATCGCGCCGCCCGCTGGCGCACCGTCCGGACGGTGCGGCTGCGGTCGACCGGGGCCGCCGACCTGTCGCGAGGGATGCCGCGGCTGCGGCCCGCGCGCTACCGCGTCCGGCTGACCGCGTCCGTCGCCGGCCAGGTCCCCCGCACGATCACCGTCCTGCACCGCATCCGCTGAGGTCGTTCCGATGCCGTTCCCCGTCCCCGTCCGGCGCTCCCTCCTCAGCGCGTTCCTCCTCGGTGCCGTCGCGGTGGCCGCGGCGGCCCCGCCGGCGGACGCCGCGACGTCACCGGTCGTGCCCCTCGCACCGGTCCGCTCGGCGACCCCACCCGTCACGGACCCGTGGACGCTCTCGCCGACGCCGCTCGACGACCTGCACGAGCGCGAGGTGACGGTGCGCGGCACGATCCGCGACGAAGGCGGCGCGCCGCTGCCCGGCGCGCAGATCCGGATCTCCACCAGCACGGTCACCGAGTTCGGGTTCGGCACGTTCGGGTCCAAGGAGTGGAGCACCCGCAGCGACGAGCACGGCCGCTGGATCATCGAGGGCGTGAACCCGTCCGTCCGGGTCCGTGGTTCGACGTCGCCGGTTCCCGCCTCTTCGTCACCGTCGACGACCCCGAGATCACGATGACCTACGACGAGGATCTCGGGACGGCGCTGCGCACCGCCGCGACCGACGGGACGGGCGTCGTCGAGCGCGACGCCGTCGCGCGACGCGCCGACGCGCGGCTCAGCGGGCGGATCACCGTCGCCGGCCGGTCGGATCCGGGGGCGATCCAGGTCAAGGTCATCGGCGACACGAGCGGCTTCGCGACGGTCGCGCCCGACGGCAGCTGGGAGATGGCGGTCCGCTCCGGCACGTACGCGGTCGAGGCGCAGAGCGTGTTCGGCCTCCCCCGTCGCTGGCCCGACGTCCCGGTCCCCCCGGGCGTCCAGCGCCACTTCGGACGCAACATCCAGGTCGGCTACCGCCAGCAGCGGACCGGGATCGACCTCCAGCTGCGTCCGCGCCGCGCCTACGCCGCGATGGACGAGACCGGGGTCTGGCAGCCGGGATACGCCTCCGCGTACCCGCGCGAGGACCTCACCGAGCTCTGTTACGACCCGCAGCCGCGACCCGTCGGGGCGCTCTCCGTCGCACCGGTGCTCGGCCGTATCACCAACCAGCGCGGAACCTTCCCGGGGCTGCGTCAGAACGAGTTCTTCGGGCAGTTCCCGATCCAGGTCGAGCTGCGCAACGACGGCGACGCACCGATCCGGCTGATGGACGTGCGCTTCGAGGGGCCGGACGCGTCGCGCTTCGCGATGCGCACCGACGGCGCGCTCTTCTGCGCGCGCCAGATGCTGCACCCGAGCAACGGCCTGCAGCTCGTCGACATCCCGGTGCCGCTCCCGATGCCCAAGCGGGAGCTGCGCGTGACGGTCGTCTTCCCGGGGAGCGGGGGACGTGACCTGCGCGTGCCGCTCGTCGTCCTCGACGCCAATGCCCGCAACGCCGACGGCAGCCTCGCGTACGCCGATCGCCTGGCGGTCCCCGCGCTCGCGGGCGCCGGTGGCCCGCACGATCGCCGGCCGTCGAAGCTCGGCACCGCCCCGACGCTCGCCGGTCTGGAGCTCACCGCCCGCAAGGTCGAGGTGCACTTCCCGGCCGCGGGCGAGGCGACCGTCCGGTTCGCTCGTCGCGTCGCCACCCGCGCGCGGAGCCGGAAGGGCGCGACCTGGCGGACCGTGCGCACCCTGCGGGTCCACAGCGCCCGTTCCGGCGACCGGCGGGTGAGCATGCCTCGCCTGCGGGCCGGGCGCTACCGCGTCACCCTGACCACGCGGATCGGCCGACAGCCGGCCCGCTCGCTCGTCCTCTACCACCGGATCGGCACCCGATGACCGCGTGGCGACGGCGTGGCGCCGCGCGACGTCGCGCCGGCGGTGCCGCCGCGACGCTCCTCGTCGTGGCGGCGTCGCTGGCCGCCACGCCGGGCCCCGCCGCGGCACGGGCCGACGACTCGGGGATGCGCGCGTTCGACGCGCTCACCGCCGTGCTGCGAGGACGCGTCACGGTCCGCGGCGCCGCGCTCGGCCCGGGACAGGTGACGGCGTCCCGCCCCGACGGCGCGGAGCGCCTCGTCACCGACACCGACACCGACGGGCGGTACGAGCTGCGCGTGCGCCCCGGACGGTGGAGGGTCACCGCCGAGAGCCGCTACGGCCTGCCGACCCGCTGGCCCGACCTTCCCATGGGTCGCGAGGACGCGCCGGACGTCGTCGCCCAGGACGGCGAGGTGCGCGACGGTCTCGACTTCTCCCTGCGAGCCCGTCTCGCGGGCCCCGGAACGGACGAGTACGGCACGCGGTACGCCGGTCATGACCCGTCGCAGGAGGACGCCGCCGCCACGAGCTACCCCCGTGACCCGTACCGCTCGGTGCTGTCACCGAACGGCCCGCGGCTCTCGATCACGGTCGCCCCGCACCACGATGCCGGTTCGGTCCGCAACCTGCGCCCGGGCGAGCTGCTGACGTTCGGCATCGGTGGCGTGACGGTCCCGGTGACGCTCGGCGTGCGCAACACCGGGGACGACACGGTCTTCCTCCGCGACGCGCGCTTCGACGGCGGCGACGCCGTGCGCTTCGGCTCGTGCACCCTCGACCAGGGTGCCTGCGGGACGTCGCGCCTGCTGCCGGGCCAGGGGACGACGATGCGCCTCTGGCCGGTCTTCGCCGCGTACCGCTTCCACTACGCCACGACGTTCGTGGTCCCGGGCGGCGGCCTCCGGATCCCGCTGGTGCTGCGCAACGTCGCACCGCCGGGCTGGGGCACCGACGGCGACGCCCGCATGCCCGCCGACTGGGCCGAGCACGCGCCGCTCGACCAGGTCGCGCTCGCGAAGGCCAGCGGTCGGGGCTTCGCCCCGTCGGCGCGGGCGGCGGCCGGCGCCGCGCCTGCTCCGTCGCCGACCACCGGCGTCGCGACACCCGCTGCCCCTTCCGGATCCGGGAGCTCGCGCCTCGGCACGCCGGCCCTGTCACGCACGGCGCTCACCGCGCGGTTCCCGGTCGCGGGCCGGGCGACGGTCCGGATCGACCGGCAGGTCGCACCGGCGGCCCGCACCGGGCGCCCGGCGCGGTGGCGGACCGTCGGGCGCGTGACGCTGCGGGCCAGGCGGCCGGGGGTCCAGCGGGCGCGGGTGCGGCGGATCGTGCCGGGCCGCTACCGGATGCGGGTGCAATCGTGGCTCGGGGGCGCACCGCTGGATGCGCGGACCGTCACGGTCCGCGTCTCCCGCTGAGCGCCGTCGCCCGGGAGCGCCGGGGCGTCCGCGGGGCCCCGATCGTCCGCGTGCCTCCGCGAGCCCGCGACGTCGTCGGCCGCCGGCCGACGACGTCCGGCCGGTGCCGGAGGATCCGGGGTCGTGACGGAGCGTCGCGTCATCGACACGCCGGTCGGGCCGGCGGCGTTCACCGTCGTGGAAGGGGCGCTGCAGGGCGTGTGGATCGGCCCGCGCGACGACGGTCCCGGGTCGGGCGGCGCGGGCCCCGGCGATGTCGCGCTGGCCGACCGGATCGCCGCCGCCCTCCGCGCGCTGCTCCACGGCTCCGCCGTCGAGCGGGAGGCGGCGGACGCCGCGCTGCGCGCCGTCCCGATCGCCGACGCCGGCCTGCCGGAGCTCGACCGCGCGGTGCTCGCGGCGATCCGCGCGATCGGTCCCGGCCGCACGAGCACGTACGGCCGGATCGCGGTCGCGGTCGGCAGGCCCGACGGCGCGCAGGCGGTCGGCGGCGCGCTCGGGCGCAACCCGTTCCCGCTCGTCGTGCCCTGCCACCGCGTGCTGGCCGCCGACGGCGCGATCGGCGGGTTCTCCGCGCCCGGCGGCGCCGACACGAAGCGGCGGCTGCTGACGCTCGAGGGCGCCGGGGCGTTCGAGCAGCCGAGCCTGTTCGGCTGAGCTTCACCCGTCACCCGGCCACCGCGGCCTTGCGTCGCCGCGACGAGCGGAGTAGAAGGGGAGCGAGCCCTTCCTCTCCCTGCGAGCACCGTGGCCAACCACCTCACCCCCGACGAGCTCGCCGACCTGCGCGGCGTCGAGCGGACCGAGATCATCGCGACCTGCGTCCGGCTCGGCGTGCCCGTGTACCACGGCAAGATCGACCGGTGGCTCTTCCAGGTCGCGCTCGAGGGCGACGAGCGGAGCCGCGCGACCGGTCCCCTCGCCGAGCAGCGCCTCCACTAGGTGCCCGCCGAGGCCGAGGCGGCGTTCGCCCGCGTGCGCCGGATCGTCGCCGCGCTGCCGGAGACCTCCGAGCGGACGAGCCACGGGCACCCGGCGCTCTTCGTCGCCGCCCGCGAGGGCCGGGGCGGGCGCCAGTTCGCGCACCTGCTCGACGACCACCACGGGGACGGGCGCCTGGCGCTGTGGATCGCGGCACCGGCGGGCGCGCAGGAGGCGCTCGTCGACGCGGCGCCCGACCGGTTCTTCCGACCGCCGTACGTCGGGCACCGCGGGTGGCTCGGCGTCGACCTGCGCGCCGGCGTCGACGACGACGAGCTGACCGGGCTGCTCGAGGACGCCTACGTCACCGTCGCCCCCGCGCGGCTCGCCCGCGCGCTCGACGAGCGGTCCTGAGCGCCCGGGCCGGCCCCGGGACGGGACCAGCACGCGACCGGGCTGCGCCGCGACTGGTCGCGGCGCCACTACGGTGGACCGACCGTGCGCCGGCCCCTCCTCCTCCTGCTCGCGCTCCTCGCGAGCGTCCTGCTCGGCGTCCCGGCCGTCTCGGGCGCGGCCGACGCCCGCTTCCGCGTCGCGCTCGACGGGCGGATCGGGGGCGCCGTCCAGGGCACGCCGGAGGACCTCACCGCCCGCTTCGGGGCGCCCTCCGCGCGCCGGACCGGCCGCGGCGGCACGACCTGCGAGCTGCGCTGGAGCCGCATCGGCCTGCGCGCGACCTACGCGGTGCTCGGCGAGGGCGAGCTCAGCGCCTGCGACGACGGGCAGTTCGTCGGCGCCCGCCTGACCGGCTCCCGCTGGCACACCACGAGGGGCCTGCGGGTCGGGACGCCGGAGCGGCGCATCCGCGCGACCGGGGCGCGGCGCTGCGCCCCTGGGCAGTGTTTCTCGAGCACCGCCGGCACGCACGTCCGCAACGGCTGGGTGCTCTCGTCGCACCACAACCGCTGCACCGGCCGCCGCTCGCCGACGGTCGTCGCCCGGACGACCCGCGGCCGGATCTCGTCGTTCCAGGTCGACTGGATCGGCTGCGAGTAGGGCCCGCGCCCGCCGGGCCCCGCAGCGCGACTACGGGAACGCCGGGATCGGGCCCGCGTGGCCCTGGACGGTCGGCTCGGCGACCGGCTCCTCGTCGGGGGCGACGTACGGCCCCGGCTTCGGTCGCTCCCGGCCGCCGGGGAAGGAGAGCCGCAGCAGCGTGCGCTGGACCATGAGCCACTGCTGCCAGAACGGGCCGCTGTTGTACGGCAGGCCGTACTCCTCGCAGAGCGCCTTGACCTTCGGCGCGATCTCCGCGTAGCGCGACGAGGGCATGTCCGGGAACAGGTGGTGCTCGACCTGGTAGCCGAGGTTGCCGCTCATGACGTGGAACAGCGGCGTGCCCTCGATGTTCGCCGCGCCGATGAGCTGCCGGACGTACCAGCCGCCGCGGGTCTCGTCCTCGACCTCCTCCTCGGTGAACGTGTACGCCTGGTCGGGGAAGTGGCCGCAGAAGATGATCATGTTCGACCACACGTTGCGCACGACGTTGGCGGTCGCGTTGGCCACGAGCGTCTTCTTCCAGTGCTTGCCGGAGAGCGCCGGGAAGACGATGTAGTCCTTGAGGATCTGGCGGCCGGCCTTGCCCGCGATCCCCTTCAGCTCGCGCTTGAGGACCTTCGGGTCCTTGCGGCGCTTCCGGATCGCCTCGATGTCGAGGTCGTGCAGCGCCACGCCCCATTCGAAGAGCAGCATGAGCAGGACGTTCACCACCGGCTGCGCGAGGTAGCGCGGCTCCCACGGCTGCTTCGGATCGACCCGCATGATCTCGTAGCCGACGTCCTTGTCCTTGCCCACGATGTTCGTGAACGTGTGGTGGACGTAGTTGTGGGAGTGCTTCCACGACGCCGCCGTCGAGGCGGTGTCCCAGTCCCACGTCGAGGAGTGGATGTTCGGGTCGTTCATCCAGTCCCACTGGCCGTGGAGGATGTTGTGCCCGAGCTCCATGTTCTCGAGGATCTTCGCGACGGAGAGGCCGGTGGTCCCCAGGGCCCAGGCCGGCGGGTAGCGCGACGCCATCAGCACGATCCGCGAGAGCGCGACGAGCCGCCGGTGGAAGGTGATGAGGCTGCGGATGTACGTCGCGTCGCGCTCGCCGAGGTCGGCCTTCACCTCGTCGTGGATCGCCTGGAACCGCTCGCCGAGCTCCTCGATCTGCGCGTCGGTCAGGCGGTGCAGCGGGTTGTGCGAGGCCGGGTCGAACGGGCGGCCGGACGGCCGCTCGGCGTCGCCGACGGTGTCCGGGCGCGTGGCGGTGCTGGGTCCGGTGTCGGGGCTCATGCGGGCCTCCTTGGGTCGGTGGGGCGGGACGGCGGCGCGACGGGACGCGCACCGCGTGAGCGGGGGAACGGGGCGCGGTGCGGACGGCGGGTCACAGCTCGATCTCCACGTCGCCCTCGGGCGCGTTGACGCAGGTGCGGACCGTCTGGCCCTCCTCGCCGTGGACCTCGCCGGAGCGCAGGTCGCGCAGGCGACCGGCGCGCAGCCGGCCGACGCACGTGTGGCAGATGCCCATCCGGCAGCCGTGGGGCAGCGTCGCGCCCGCCTCCTCGCCGCCGACGAGCATCGAGACGCCCGGGGCGCAGGTGGCCTCGACGTCCGTGACGAGGAAGCGGACGGTGCCCCCGGACCCCTCGGCCCCGTCGGCGCCGGTCCCGATCACCGGCTGGAAGCGCTCGGTGCGCAGGAGCTCGGGGTCGTCGCCGTGGTCCTGCCAGTGCGCCTCGAACGCGTCGATCATCTCCCGCGGGCCCGAGAGGAACGTCGCGCGCTCGCGCCAGTCCGGCACGAGGTCGTCGAGGTCCGTGCACGCCAGGCGCCCGCTCTCGGAGGACACCTGCTCGTGCAGGCGATAGCCGTCGTGCTCGCGGGCGAGCGCGCGCAGCCGCTCGCCGAAGATGAACCCCTCGCGCGTGCGGGTGCCGTGCAGGTGGACGACGTCGCCCAGGCCGCCGCGGCGCTGCAGCTCCCGGAGCATCGCGAAGATCGGGGTGATCCCGCTCCCGGCGGTGATCATGAGCAGCCGCTCGGGCAGCGGGTCGGGCAGCAGGAACTCGCCCTCCACGTCGCCGAGCAGGACCTGCGTGCCGTGGTCGCAGCGGCGGGTGAACCACGGCGACATGCGGCCCTCGGGGACGTGCTTCACCGTCACCGAGACGAGCCCCTCGGGATGGTCCGGGTCGCTCGTGATCGAGTACGCGCGCCAGTGCCGGATGCCGTCGATCTCCGCGCCGATCCGCAGGTACTGCCCGGGGCGGTGGCCCGGCCAGGGCGCGTTCGGCTGGACGACGATCGTCGCGGCCTCGTCGGTCTCCGGGACGACCCGCTGGACGGTGCCGGTGAGCTCGCGCGTGGACCACGCGGGGTTCAGCAGCGCGAGGTAGTCGTCGGGCAGCAGCGGCGTCGTCATCGCTCGCGCGGCCTGCAGCAGCCGGCGACGCAGCACGGGCACGCGGGGGGTGGCGGCGGTCTCGACCATGCGGCTCCTCGTCCTCGGTGCGCGGCCGAGGGAGGCCGCGTCCTGGGCGACCGGGTGCCCGGTCGCCGGTGCGACCAAACCACGTGAGGTGCACGACTGTCAACTCAGACCGCGCCTCTCGGCGTCCGGCCGCCTGATGGACGCGGCGTCGGACGGCCGCGGCCGGCGGGCGACGCCGCCGCACCCGGCACGGCGAACCGCCCCGGGCGGCACCGACCGGACCGCCGGAGGTCCGTCGGCCGGTGGCGCGACGCCACTGCCGGCCGCGGGTCGCGACCTCAGGCGGTCGGCGTCGCGACGCCGCTCTCGGCGTCGCGACCGGCGGCGTCCTCGGCGGCGGCCGCCGCCTGCGCAGCGCGGTACCTCGCCGCCGTCCGGCGGCGGCCCGGGATCGAGATCGGCGCGCGCTCGCGGCACTCCGCGAGCATCCGTGCGCTGAACTCGGCGGGTCCCTCACCCGGCTGCACGCCCCCACCGGCGGGGCGGAAGAACTCGATCCGGATCGACGGGCGCTTCGGGAACCGGACGATGTCCACGGTGCCCTGGATGGCGATGCAGACGACCTCGGCCTCCGGCACCTCCTGCGCGAGCCGGCCGATGCCGCTGCGCGCGCGGAGCGTGCGGCCGCGCGACATCGTCCCCTCGGGGAAGACGCCGATGCACGAGCCGGCGCGCAGCTCCTGGATCGCGGTGGCCATCGCGGCGGCGTCGCCCTTGCCGCGCTGGATCGGGATCTGGCCCATGCCGTCCAGCACCCAGCCCAGCGGGCCCTTCCACAGCGTCGACTTCGCGAGCGCGCGGATCTGCCGGTGCGGCGCCGCGACGGCGACGGCGACCGGATCCCAGTAGCTGTCGTGGTTGCCGATCACGAGCGTCGGCCCGCTCGCGGGCAGGTGCTCGGCGCCGACGACCTCGATCCGTCCCCAGTGGCGGACGATCGGGATCGAGACGGTCCGCACGACGCGGTACATGCGGGTCATGGGGGTCGTGCTCACGCCCCGAACGGTACCCGCCCCTCGGGGGTCCGGGGCGCGTGGCGCGCCGCCACCCGGGCCCGCGGGGCCCGCCCCACCGCGACCGTCCGGCGCGGGCTCGCGCCGAACGGAGCGGCCGGATCAGTCGACGACGACGTCGCCCGGCGCCTCCGGCGCGAGGAAGCGCAGCGCGCGGCGTCCCTCGGCGCGGATCGCGGCCCGGGCCCGCTGCGACAGGCGCCGGAGCGGCACGACGCCGATCCGGGTGCGGCCGCCCTCGCGGACGGTCCCCCAGGTCGCGGCCACCTCGCCGTCGTGCAGCACGGTCGGGGGCACCATGCCGTTGCGGGACGCGAGGGCGTCGCGGTCCTCCGCGCGGATGATCCGCCGGCGGTCGGCGTGGGAGAGGATCGCGTTGTCGAACGCCGGCAGGAACCGGACGGGCGCCGGGACGTCCTCGGCCGGCAGCGGCGCGCCCGCGACGTCGAAGAGCTCGCGGCCCTCCTCGTCGCGCAGGACGACGACGTCCTCGATCCCCTGCAGGAGCGCGCGGGTGCCGGTGAGCCCCGACCAGGTCGTGGCGTCGGCGGCCGTCGCGGGCCCGAACGCGAGGAGGTAGCGGCGCAGCAGGGCGCTGCCGGCCGGCTGCGCGGCGATCGGGCGGCCGAGGAGCTCCTCGGCGAGGGCGAAGCGCGCCCGCGCCGGGAAGCCCGTCCGCTGCGCGGGGTCGGGGACCATGAGCAGCGGCAGCGTCATCCGGGCGACCATCGCGAGGTCCGCCGGCGACCGGTCCGGCCAGGCGGCGGCGAGCGGCTCGCGCAGGTCGGCGATCGTCCGCGGCTCGTCGGCCAGCAGCGCACGGGCCCGGTCGACGAGCCCGGGCACGGCGAGGAGCGGCCGTCGGGCGGGCTGCTGCAACGCCCGATCCAGGACCGGCTGGAGCGTGCGGCGGAACGCGACGTAGTCGTCGGCGGTGGTCCAGTGGATCGTGCCGCGCAGCGTCGTGCCCCGCACGATCCGCCGTGCGGCGAGCAGGTCGATCACGGCGGGGCGCGCCACGTCCCGCAACCGGCTCCAGAGCCCGAGGAACGGCGGCTCGGGCTCCTGGGCCTGGACGCCGCCGAGGTGGGCGACGGCCGCGACGGGATCCAGCGGAGATCGCTCGAGCAGGAGCTGGCGCGCCAGCAGGGCGCGGTTCAGCCGGCGCTGCGTGAGCGGGGCGTCGTCGGTCACGGCACCAGCCTCCCACGCGTTCCGGCCGGTTCCTGGCCGGAATCTCGCCTTCGTCGAGGCCGCTCAGCCGCGGGCGCGCTGGAGCCGCAGGACGTCGACCTGGATCTGCTTCTGGCGGAAGCTGCCGCGGAAGACGGGGCCGGCGCCGGTGACGAGGTCGCCCGGCCGCGGGTCGCGCGCCGGCCGCAGCGACGCCCGGACGTCGAGCACCGTGATGCCGGGGAGCGTCACGCCGCCGGCGGACAGCTGCTCGCGGACGACGAGGTGCAGGTCGCCGTCGCCGTCGGGGTCGACGGACTCCAGGCCGATCACGCGCCCGCGGGACGCTCGGCAGCCGTAGGCGGGCGACGGGGTCGCGGTCGGGCAGGACGCCGTCCAGCTCGCCGGCGGCGCGGGCCGCGCGGGAGTCCGCCGTGTCGTCGTGGTGGGACGGCTCGCGGCGGGTGCCGGGGGCGCCTGGGCGCTGGTGCGCGCGGGCTCGACCGAGCGGTCGGGCGGCTCGTCGCCCCCGCAGCCGACGAGCAGCAGCCCGCCGAGGACGCCCGCCACGACGAGTCGACGCGTTCGCGTCGGGGCGCTGCGTCGCGTGCCCGTCATCGCTCCACGACGACCGTCACGTCGTCGGCCTCGGGCTCCAGCAGCCGGACGAGGCCGTCGGCCTCCGCCTCCAGCGCCGCCCGGTCGGCCCGTGCGAGGCGCCCGAACGGGGCGAGGCGGACCGTCGCGACGCCGCGCTTGCGCTCCGCCGACCACGTGCCCGCCACGACGCCGTCGACGAGGAACGTCGCCCGGACGCGCAGGTTGCGCGTGAAGACGGCGGGGCGGTGCTCGTCGGCGATGATCCGCGTCCGGTCGGCGTGGGCGAGCAGGACGCCGTCGAACTCCGGCAGGAACCGCGCGGGGGCGTCGGCGTCGGGGCCCGGACGCGGCGCGTCGGGCAGGTCGAGCAGCTCGCGTCGCCCCGCCCGGAACGCGACGAGCTCGTCGCGGATCCCGGCCACGACGTCCTTCAGCGGCTTCACGCCGGTCCAGGTCTGCAGGTCGGCCACGGTCATCGGGCCGTAGGCGGCCAGGCAGCGCCGCACGAGCTCCGCGGCGCGGACCTCGCGGTCGGGCTCGCGCCCCAGGCGGGACGCGGCGAGCGCGAACGGCACGTCGCGCGGGAACGCCCAGCGCTCCTCGCCGGGCACCATCACGAGCGGCACCGCCATCCGGGCGACGTAGCCGAGGGTCCGCTCCTCGACGTCGGGCAGGCGCTCCAGCAGCCCGGCGCGGATCTCGTCGAACGTCCGCGGCCCGTCGGCGAGGACCTCCCGCGCGGCGACCGTCACGGCCCCGACGTCCGCCTCGCCGCCGCGCTGGCGCGCGATCGACTGCGCGCCGGCGACGAGGGCGTCCTGCAGCGTCGTGCGCAGCGCGAGGTAGTCGCCCGGCGTGACGAGGTGCAGCGTGCCCCGGACCCACGTCGCCCGGACGACGTCGCCGCCCACCAGCGCGGTCCGCAGGTCCTCGGCCGCGAAGCCCGCCAGCCGGGTCCAGAGGCCGACGAACGGCGGCCGCGGCTCCTGCGCCTGCAGGGCCCCGAGCCGGGCGATCGCGTCGGGCACCGGCAGCGCGACGCGCTCGAGCAGCAGCTGCCGCGCCAGCAGCGCGCGGTTCAGCGCCCGGGGCTCGGTCTCCTCGCTCACCAGACGTCCCCGTCGCGCCAGTCGCAGGCGATGTCGGCGTCGAGGTCCAGCGGCGCCTCGACCGGCAGGACGAAGACCGAGCCCTCCTCCTCCGGGCAGCGGCGCAGGCCGTCGGGCGCGACGACCGAGGTCGTGCCGCGCCAGCGCTGCCAGCCCCGCGCGAGGTAGAGCGCCTCGCCGTCGTCGGAGGCGCCGAGCGCGCCGAGGTCGTACGCCCCGCGGATCACCGCCTCGAGCTCGTCCATGACGAGACCGCCGAGCCCCGCGCGACGGCGGTCGGCCCGCACGGCGACCGCCTCGACGTACCCGCAGCGCAGCGCGCGACCGCCGTGCAGCATCCGCCGCATGACGACCGACCCGTGGGCGATGAGGGCGTCGTCGCCGGGGTCGCGCACGAGCGCATGGATCCCGCCCAGCCCGTGCTCGAGATCCTCGTCGCCGAAGTCCCCGTCGAACGCCGCGTGCATGAGCGAGCGGATCTCGGCGATCTCGGCCGGCCCGAGGCCGGAGGTGTGGACGACCCGCGCGCGCGACACCGACGCAGCCTCGCATCCGGGGACGACGGCCCGCGCCGGGGCCTTCGCGCCGCGCGGAGGTCGAACCGAAGGCCCGTTCGTGATCGACCGCCTTCCCCTACGCCTCGATGGGGCCGATCGCGAGATCCGATGCGGGCCGGGTGTCGCTCAGATCACCGCATCCACGAGCACGAGAACACCCCCGGCCACGAGGGCGGCCCCGACGATCCTGCCGAGAAGGACGCTCGACCAGACGCCGTCGCCGTGCGTCGCACGCAGCGACGCCGACTTCCGCGCAGCCCACGGGTCGAGCACCAGCCGCGCGCCGGACCAGAGCGCGAGGAGGCCGATGAGCACCCAGAACGCCGTCGACATGGCTACTCGTCCGCCCGTTCCTCGTCCGCCTCGTGGGCGTCGCCTGCCGGCCCGCGGTAGCGGTCCCAGGCGAGCTGGCCGACGAGGGCGACGGCGATGACCGCCACCTCCACCCACGTCCACGCGTCGTCGAGGAGCACGAGCTTCACGACCACGAGCAGCACGCACGGCCACAGCACCATGGCGTTCCATCGCGCCGTCCCGGCCGAGCGCACGGCCCGACGTCGCGCGTTGCGGCGCGTGCGCCACCACTCCGCGAACGGCGGCCGGGTCATCGAGCCCCGTCCGGACCGGGCCCCGCGCGCCGACGGTCGCTCCGACGCCGCAGCGCGAGGCCGGACGCCGGTTCCGACGTGCCTACCCAGGCGGCGTTCCGCGGTCGTCCGCTCGCGAGGAACTGCACGCACGCGCCCTACCCAGACCGGTGGCACAGCACGCGAGATGGCGCCCCGTCCGGCTCCTACGGATGCAGCGTCTCCCCGGCCGCGCACATGTCGGCGAACGTCGCGATCCGGCGCGCGCGGGTCTCCGCGCGCTTCGCCTCGGCGATCCGGTAGAGGATCGCGTAGCGGTTGCGCCCGTCGAGGGCGTCGAAGAACGCCGCCGCGCCGGGACGCTCGGCGAGCGCCGCGCGCAGGTCGTCGGGGACGGTCGCCGTGGACGGCGCGTCGTAGGCGGCGTCCCAGCGACCGTCGGCCTTCGCGGCATCGACCTCCCGCTGTCCGGCCGGCCGCATGCGGCCCGCGGCGATGAGGCGCTCGACGTGCTCGCGGTTGACCTTCGACCAGCGGCTCCGCGGACGACGCGGCGTGAACCGCTGCCGGTACCAGCGCTCGTCCTCCGTGCGCTTCAGGCCGTCGATCCACCCGTGGCAGAGCGCGACGTCGAGCGCCTGGGCCCGGGTGATCGACGGCTCGTCGTGGCCCTTCTTCGCGATCCGGACCCAGACGCCGTCGGCGGTCGCGCCGTGCTCCTCGAGCCACGCCTCCCACGCCTGCGGGTCGGTCGGCGTGCGCACGGGGTCGTCGTCCGGGGAGGCCACGAGCGTGAGCGTACGGCCCGGCGCGGACCCCGGCCGGCGACGCCGGGGCCCGTGACGCGCGACCGCTCAGCGGTTGACCGAGGACATGTCCGGATACCGGTCGCCGGCCGCGTCCGCGACGGTCGCGAGGTCCGCCAGATCGGCGTCGGTGAGCGTCAGCCCGAGCGCTCCGAGGTTCTGCTCGAGGTACGTCCGGCGCTTCGTGCCGGGGATCGGGGCGAGGTCCTCGCCCTGCGCCAGCAGCCACGCGAGGGCGACCTGGGCGGGGGTGGCCCCGTGCGCCCGGGCGACGCGGTCGACCGCCTCGACGATCGCGATGTTGCGCCGCAGGTTCTCGCCCTGGAAGCGCGGGTTGTGGCGGCGGAAGTCGTCCTCGTCGAGCGCGTCGAGCGAGCGGATCGCTCCCGTGAGGAACCCGCGGCCCAGCGGGCTGTAGGGGACGAGGCCGATGCCGAGCTCGCGCAGCGTCGGCAGGATCTCCGCCTCGATGTCCCGGGTCCAGAGCGAGTACTCGGTCTGCAGCGCGCTGATCGGGTGCACGCCGTGCGCGCGGCGGATCGTCTCGGCCGAGGCCTCCGACAGGCCGAGGAAGCGGACCTTGCCGGCGGCGACCTGCTCGGCCATCGCGCCGACGGTCTCCTCGATCGGCACCTGCGGGTCGACGCGGTGCTGGTAGTAGAGGTCGACGTGGTCGACGCCGAGGCGCCGCAGGGACGCGTCGATCGCCTCGCGGACGTACTCCGGCGAGCCGCCGATCCCGCGGACCTGCGGGTCCTCGCGGTCGCGGACGATCCCGAACTTCGTCGCGAGGACGACCTGGTCGCGGCGATCGGCGATCGCCTTCCCGACGAGCTCCTCGTTGTCGCCGAAGCCGTACATGTCGGCGGTGTCGAGGAACGTCGCGCCGAGCTCGATCGACCGGTGGATCGTGGCGATCGACTCGGCGTCGTCGCGCTGGCCGTAGAAGTCCGACATGCCCATGCAGCCGAGGCCGAGGCACGAGACCTCGAGGCCCTGGCGACCGAGGGCGACGGTGGGGGTGGTGGCGTTCGTGCTCATGCGGTGCTCCTGGTGGTGGGGCGTGACGGCGCGGTCGCGACGGCCCGGGACGGCCGTGGCGACCGCGCCGCCGACGCGCGCGCCGACGGGTCGGCACGCGGTGCGGGGACGGGAAGGCGGGTGGGCAGGACGGGGCGGTGAGCGCCCGCCGCGTGGATCCGGGTCAGGCGGCGCCGGCCTCGGGAACCGGCTGATCCTCGAGCACGCAGTCCCGGTAGACGCTGATCTTGTGATCGATCGCGGCGAGGTTCTCCTGGACCTCCTCCAGCTGGCGCAGGACCGCGGCGCGGTGCTCCTGCAGCAGCGCGAGCCGGTCGGCCTCCGTGCCGGCGCCCGCGCGCACGAGCTGGGCGTAGCGCTTGATCTGCCGGATCGGCATGCCCGTGCGGCGGAGCTTCGTCAGCAGCGTGATCCAGCGCAGGTCGCCGTCGTCGTAGCGGCGGTGACTGGACGCGGCGCGGTCGACGGGTCGCAGCAGGAGCCCGGCGCGTTCGTAGTAGCGCAGCGTGTCCGGGGTCAGGCCGGTCGCGCTCGCGGCCTCGGAGATCGTGCGGCTCGTCGTCTCGGTGGGGGAGCTGAGGACGGCGGCCATGGGACAACGGTAGAAGCTGGAGCGCGCTCCAGGTCAAGGCCCGGCGCCTGCACGCCCGAGATTGGCGCGCGGACGCTCGCCCGGCCCCTGGGTCGGGCCGGGCGCCGCCGATCGGCGGTCTGCCACGATCGGACGATGAGCGAAGAGCACGAGCACGAGGCCGCCGCCGTCGCGCTGACCGGCTGGATCGCCGACCTGGGGGCCGACGGCGAGGACGCCGTGGTCCTCGCCGACGGCTCGCACGTCGCCACGGCCCCCGGGCACGTCAGCGTCGAGGCCGGCTGGGTGCGCATCGCCCCGAGCGACCCGCGCCGGCCGACCCTCGTGCTGCCGGCTACCGACGTGCTCGCCGTCGTCCTCGCGTCGGGCGTCGGCAGCTCCACCTGAGCCTTGGAACCCGGCTGAGGCGGCGACGCGCCGGATCGTCGATCGGGCGTCGCGATGGCGGGGCCGCGAGCCGGACCGGCGGTCGCACCGCGGGGCGGCGTGCCGCCCGGCGCGCGCGGTCAGGACGCGCGGTGCCGGTCGACGACCGCCCACGCCAGGAGCGCGACGACCGCGCTGACGACGAGCACCGCCGGCCACGACGAGATCGCCTTGCCGAGGGGGTGCGACAGCGCGAACGCGACGAGGTAGGCGAGGACGAGGCCGCTCGCGATCGGCAGGCCGCGCGCACGGCGCCAGACGAGCCCGCACCAGAGCGCGGCGAGGAACAGCACGACGCCGCCGAGCGGACGCACCCCGGTGAGGTCCGCCACGCCGAAGCCGACGAGCAGCGAGCCGCCGGCGACCACCCAGGTCGGGACGTCGAGGTCCAGCAGGCCGGTCGCGCGCGGGGAGGTCGGCGTCGCCATCGTCACGCAGGGTACGCCCGCTCGGCCCGCCCGGCCCCGCCGCCTCCCGGACCGGCTGCGGACGCACTCCGCACCCCACCGCCGCCCGGCGCATCGGCCGGAGGGGCGCGCCGGCGCGCCCGGCACGTCCACCGGAGGGGGCGCGCGGCGGAACGTTCCGCCACGCCTCCCGCCCGGGGGCCGTGTCCCGGAACCGGTCCTCGCCGCGCTCAGCGGGTCGTGCGGTGCGGACGTCCGGGACCCTCGAGGTGCGAGTGGTCGTTGAAGCCGACGAGCGTCAGCCCCCGGCGGCCGCTGACGACGGTCGTCAGGGCGCTGTTGGCCATGACCCGGTTGAGCTGCAGCCAGCCGCGGCGGTCCATGCCCAGGAGGGCGCCGCAGACGACGCTGATCGTCCCGGCCGAGGACACGACGACCGGCACGCCGTCGGCCGGCGGCTCGGCGACGACGGCCTCGAGCGCCGCGCGCGCGTCCGCGGCGAAGACGGAGTACGAGCCCTGGACGGCGTCCTCCGCCCCGTCGATCCAGTGCTCGAGGGCGGCCTCGAGCAGGTCCTGGAAGACGGCGCTCGGCTCGCGGCCGCGGACGACGCCGATCGCCGAGGCGATCTGCCGCCGGTGGCGGTCCGGCAGCCGCGCGACGAGGCCCTCGTGGTCGAACTCGTTCCAGCGCGGGTCGACCGACCGCGGCACGTCGCGCTCGACCCGCGCGCCGCGCGCGACGGCTGGCCCGGGGGCCACCGCGTAGCCGGCGAGCAGCTCGTCGGCGGTCTCGCGCTGGCGACGCAGATCGCCGTGCACGACGCGCCCGATCCGCCAGCCACGCCGGTGCAGGTCGCCGCCGAGCGCGCGGGCCTGCCGGCGGCCGTGGTCGGAGAGGCGGTCGTAGTCGCCGACCCCGAAGGACGCCTGACCGTGGCGGACGAGGAGGATCGCAGGCACCGGTCAGCCCTCCGCACGCGCGCCGGGCGCCGCGGGCCGGCGACGGCTCATCCCGCCTGCCGGATGATCCGCCGGCAGCGCAGGTCGAGGTAGCGCACCGCGATCCAGAACCGCTTGAACTGCGGGTTCGTCGTCTTGCCGGCCACGTAGCGCGCGTAGATCTGCTGGACGATCACCGCGAGCCGGAAGAGTCCGAAGACCTCGTAGAACGTCCACTCGGGGACCGCGATCCCGGCCCGCTCGCAGTAGCGCGCGACCACCTCGTCCCGCGTCGGCATGCCGGGCAGGTCGGTCGGCTGTCGGCGCAGGAGCTGCATCCCCCGGCCGTCACCCGCCTGCACCCAGTACGCCAGCGCCGAGCCGAGGTCCATGAGCGGGTCGCCGAGGGTCGCCATCTCCCAGTCGAGCACCCCGAGCACGCGGCCCGGGTCGTCCGGGGCGAGGACGAGGTTGTCCAGCCGGAAGTCGTTGTGGATGACGCAGGTGGCCACGTCGTCGGGCCGGTGCTCGGCGAGCCACTGCGTGACGGCGCGGAACGACGGCGACCGGGGCGTCCGTGCGGCCTCGTAGCGCGCCGTCCAGCCGTCGACCTGTCGCTGCACGTAGCCCGCGCCGCGCCCGAGGTCGCGCAGGCCGGCGGCGTCGACGTCGACGGCGTGCAGCGCGGCGAGCGTGTCGATCGCCGCCTCCGCCATCCGGCGCGCGTCGGCCGGCGACAGCGTCATGCCCTCCGGCAACCGGCCGCGGACGATCGTCCCCGCCAAGCGCTCCATGACGTAGAACGGCCGGCCGCCACAGGCCGCGCGGGCCGCCTCGTCCTCGCCGGTCGCCTCGACGGCCGGCACGAGCTGGAAGGTCGGACGCAGGCGGGACTGGATCCGGGCCTCGCGCAGCACGTCGTGGGCGGCGCCCCGGTGCTCGCCGGCGGGGGGCCGGCGCAGGATGAGGTCCCGCTCCGGGTAGCGCAGCAGGTAGGTGAGGTTCGACGCCCCGCCCGCGAACTGGCGGACCTCCGGCGGCGTCGCGCCGAGCCCGTGGACGTGCGCCGCGAGCCAGTCGTGGAGGGCAGCGACGTCGAAGGCGTCCTCCGCGCGGACCTCGCGCGGCTCGTCGATCGCGGCGCTCACGCGCGCTCCCCGTCGGGGCGCGCGCCCGGGCGAGCGCTCACGCGCCGTCCTCCCCCCGCGCGCCGGCAGGGACGGCGTCGCCGGCGGCGGCCTTGCGGTCGGCCTGCGCCAGCCGCGACAGCAGGGTCGCGGTGCGCTGGCGCGCGACGCGGCGGAACAGCGGCGGCAGCCAGTGCTTCACGAACGCCGACGTGCGGCCGTCGCGGTCGGTGAGCACGAGGAACCGCCGATCGTCGATGCCGCGCACGACCTGCGCGGCGATCGCCTCCGGCGCGACGGGCGAGCCGTCGACGAGCTTGCCCATGAGCGCGCGCATGCCGGGATCGCCCGTGCGGAAGCTCGCGGTCAGCCCCGTCCGGAAGAAGCTCGGGCAGACGACCGTCACCGCGATGCCGTCGGGCTCGAGCTCGAGCCGCAGGGTCTCCGACAGCGAGATGACGCCCGCCTTGACGACGTTGTAGGACGCGTTGGCGGGCGGGTTGACGATGCCGGCCAGCGAGGCGATGTTCACGAGCTGCCCGTGGCCCTGCGCCTGCATGAGCGGCGTGAACGTCCGGCATCCGCGCACGACGCCGAGCAGGTTGATGTCCACGACCCACTGCCAGTCCTCGATCGGCTGGTGGGTGATCCGCCCGCCGGTCGCGACGCCCGCGTTGTTCACGAGCACGTCGAGCCCGTCCCAGTGCTCGACGCACCAGGCCCGCGCGGCCTCCCAGTCGGCGTCGACGGTGACGTCGAGCGCGAGGCCGTGGATCGGCCCCTCGGGCGCCGACGCCCCGACGACGGCGCCCCCGGTCAGCGCGACGCCGAGGCCGCCGTCCGGGCCGGTGGCGCCCGCCGCGACGGTCTTCACGGCGAGCTCGAGCGCCCCGGGGTCGCGATCGGTGACGAGGACGCGGTCGCCCGCGGCGGCGAGGCGCTGCGCGATCGCCAGACCGAGGCCGGACGCGCCGCCCGTGACGAGGACCCGGCGGCTCATGCGGCGGCCTGCGCCTTGTAGGCGGCGAGCTCGAGGCGCGCGATCACGCCGCGGTGGACCTCGTCGGGCCCGTCGGCGAGCCGCAGCGCCCGCGCCATCGTCCAGGCCCCGGCGAGCGGCGTCTCGTCCGAGAGCCCCGCGCCACCGTGCAGCTGGATCGCCATGTCGATGACCTCCTGCGCCATGTTCGGCACCACCACCTTGATCTGGGAGACCGCGCCGAGCGCCCCGGCGAGGCCCTCGGTGTCCAGCAGCCAGGCGGCGTGCAGCACGAGCAGCCGGGCCTGGTCGATCTTCATCCGCGCGTCGGCGATCCGCTCGCGGTTGCCGCCGAGGTTCGCCAGCGGCTTGCCGAACGCCACGCGCGTCGTCGCGCGGCGGCAGGCGAGCTCGAGCGCGAGCTCGGCGAGGCCGATGAGGCGCATGCAGTGGTGCACGCGGCCCGGACCGAGGCGCGCCTGCGCGATCCCGAACGCGCCGCCCGGCGTCCCGATGACGTGGTCGACGGGCACCCGCACGCCGTCGAAGCGGACGCGTCCGTGGCCGCCGGGCGCGTCGAGGAAGCCCATCGTCGGCAGCAGCCGCTCGACGGTCACGCCGGGCGCGTCGCGGGGCACGAGCACCATCGAGTGCTGACCGTAGCGGTGCGCGTCGGGGTCGGTGAGCCCCATGAAGATGAGGACCTCGCAGTCGGGGTGCCCCACGCCGGTGCTCCACCACTTCTCGCCGTCGAGGACGACCTCGTCGCCCTCGATCCGCGCCGTCGCCTGCATGTTCGTCGCGTCGGAGGACGCGACGTCCGGCTCGGTCATGCAGAAGGCCGAGCGGATCTCGCCGCGCAGGAGCGGCGCGAGCCAGCGCTCCTGCTGCTCCGGCGTGCCGAACTGCAGGAGGACCTCCATGTTGCCGGTGTCCGGCGCGTTGCAGTTGCAGACCTCCGACGCGATCGCCGACCGGCCGAGCCGCTCGGCGAGGATCGCGTACTCGGCGTTCGCCAGGCCGGGCCCCGCGAGCGTCTCCGGCACGCCGGGCACGTCGGCGGGCTCGGGCAGGAAGAGGTTCCAGAGCCCGGCGTCGCGCGCCGCCGACTGGAGCTCGCGCATCGCCGGCGGGACGGCGAACGCGCCCGGTGCCTGGGCGTCGAGCTCGCGGAGGATGGCCGGCTCGACGGGATCGAGTCGCTCGGTGAGGAACGCGTCGAGCCGCTCCAGCAGCTCCTGGGCGCGCGCGGTGGGGCGGAAGTCCATCGGTCCGGGTGCTCCTCGGGCAGGCGTTCCACGACCGGCGGCGGCGACGACGGCCGACACCCGACGGGCGGTAGGTACCGGACGGTACCACTCGCTCGGTCCGCCATCGACCCGCGGGCGCGGGACACGGAGGGAACGCCGAGGGTCGGCCCGTCGCGTCCGGACGCGCGCGGCGGCCGTACGCCGTCGGGCCAACCCGACGTGCGCCGTTCGGGCCCGGGCGGCGGGCTCCCGGGCGACGAGGCGGTGATTCGATGGCGCCGATGCCGATCCCCGTCACGACGTACGACCTCCTTCGCACGAGCCGCTTCCGCACGACGTACGAGCTGCGCGACGAGCAGGGCGCCCCCGTCGCCACCCTCCGGATCGGTCCCGGGGATGCGCGGGCGGCGGGCCGTCGCCGGGACGATCGAATCAGCCGATCGCGGCTGGGACCTCCGGCGCGCCCCGCGGTCCCGGACGCTCGAGGCCGTCGACCCCGAGGAGGGCGTCGACCTGCGCTGCCAGGGGGACGCGATCGAGCTGCCGCGCCTGGACCGGGCGCTCCGCTGGCGCCGCCGTGCCCGGCTGTCGGCCTACGGCTCGCTGTCGCTGGCGAGCCCCGTCGACCCGAAGCAGGAGCAGGCCTGGGCGACGCTGCGCCCCCGTCGGCAGTCGGCGCCCGGCTACGCCGTCACGACCGCCGGCGACCTGCCCGAGCCCGAGCTCGTGCTGCTCAGCGCCGCGTACGACCTGCTGCGCGGCTGAGCGCGCCGGCCGTCAGGCTCCCGGAGCGAGCGCGCCGCGCCACAGCGCGGACACCGCGCCGACGACCTGCGGATCGATCGTCGTGGCGCGCGTGAGGTGCTCGACGAGCACGGACTGCGTCGACCAGGCCAGGGCGAAGGCCCGCGCGCGAACCGCGTCCTCGGGGATGCCGGGGCGATGGCGGGCGATCCACCCGCCGATCCGCTCCTCGAACCGGGCGTGCAGCAGGCGCCAGCGGTCGCGGATCTCCGGATCGTAGCTCGCCGCCTCGGCGGCGAGCAGCACCGCCCCGCGGTGGCGCTCGAAGACCTCGGCGGTGTCGGCGATCGTCGCGCCGGGGTCCGTGTCGATGCCGCCCAGCCAGTCGTCGACCCGCTCGCCGAGCTCGGCGCCGAACCGGTCCACGACGCCGTCGGCCAGCGCGCGCTTGTCGCTGAAGTACGCGTAGAAGCTCGCCCGCGAGAACCCGGCCTCGGCCGCGAGCGCGCCGATCGCGACCTCGCTGTAGCTCGCGCCCGCGCCGACGAGCCGCTCGGCCGCGTCGAGGAACGCCGCGCGACCGCGCTCCTTCGCCTCGGCGGCCTTGGACGTCGTTCGCACGAGCGGCACGCGGCGGACGCTAGCACCCACGACAGCAGGACTCGACCCCACGTCTTGACACCAGCACTTGACAGCGAGTCTAGTCCCGGCGTACGGTGGCGCCATGAGCACGGTGGTGGACACGACGATCGACCTCGGCGATCACGGCCTCTGGAAGGACGGACCGCCGTACGCCCTCTTCGAGCAGCTCCAGCGCGAGCCGGGCGTGCACTTCAGCGCCAACGCGCACTGGCCGGAAGAGGACGGCTTCTACTCGCTGGTCCGGGCGGCGGACGTCGCCGCGGCCACGCGCGACCTGGCGACCTTCTCCTCGGAGCGGCGCGGCATCTTCGTCTGCGACGACATCGGCGTCCCGCTGGACATCCAGCGGCTGCAGATGATCTCGATGGACCCGCCGCGCCACGACCGGCTGAAGAAGCTCGTCGGCAAGGCGTTCACGCCGGCGCGGATCGCCGCCCACGAGGACGCGGTGCGGCAGATCGTCCGCTCCGTCCTGGATCGCTTCTCGGCCGGCGACCGGATCGACCTCGCGGTCGACGTCGCGCGACCGGTGCCGGCGCGCGTCATCGGGTCGCTGCTCGGCACGCCCGAGGAGGACGACCACAAGCTCGTGCACTGGACGAACGTCGTGACCGCCTGGGAGGACCCGGAGATCCGCGCCGGCTGGGACTCGACGATCGACGAGTTCCAGGAGATCGTCGCGTACATCGAGGCCGTGCGCCAGGACCGGGCGCAGCACCTCGGCGACGACCTGCTCTCCGCCCTGCTCACCGCCGAGGTCGACGGCGAGCACCTCGAGCCGTTCGAGATCGCGACGTTCTTCATCCTGCTGCTCGCCGCCGGCAACGACTCGACCCGCGCGACCTACGTGGCGACGATGCGCGCGCTCATCGAGCACCCCGAGCAGCGGCAGCTCCTGCTCGACGATCCCTCGCGCATCCCGCAGGCCGTCGAGGAGGGCCTGCGCTGCTTCCCCGCCTTCGGGTTCATGGGCCGGGCCACGACGCAGGAGGTCGAGATCGGCGGGCAGACGATCCCGGAGGGCGCACGGGTGCTGCTCTGGTACCTCGCGTCCAACCGCGACCCCGAGGTCTTCCCGGACCCGCACCGGTTCGACGTCACCCGCGAGAACCTCGACCGGCACCAGGCCTTCGGCGCCGGCGGCCGGCACTTCTGCCTCGGCACCGCGCTCGCGCGGATGGAGCTGCGGATCTGGATCGAGGAGACGCTGGCGCGCTGGCCGGCGATGGAGCTCGACGGTCCGGGCACCCGGATGGAGTCGCTCTTCCTGAACCAGTGGAAGCGCAGCCCGGTGGTGCTCGCGGCCTGACCCCGCGCGTCAGGCCGCGCGCGGGACGAGCTCGAGCGCCGCGGGGCGCATGACCTGCGACCCGTCGCACTCGCAGAGCGGGCAGCGCCAGTGCACGAGCAGCCAGCGGACGTCGCGCTCGTCGTCGGGCTCGAGCGCGCGCAGGCAGCTCGGCCAGGCCGGCACCGGACCGGCGTGGTGCTCGCAGCGCAGCGTCACCGGCCAGTGCCCGTCGCGCATCGAGCGCCACCAGCGCTCGACGCCCGCGTCGGGCTCCACGGCCATCCGCCCGGTCATCAGGTCGAAGTGCGCCGGCAGGGCCGTGGCGATCGGCGACCAGTCGAGCTCCTCCCCGGACATGAGCAGCGTGTGGCGCTCGCCGCAGCCGTCGGCGCAGCGGTAGGTGACGAGGTGGGCGGGCGGCGCGCCCGCGCCCGGCAGCCGCTCCACTCGGCGGAACGCGCTGAGCCGCAGCACGCCGTGGTCCCCGGACGCGCTGCAGACCGCGTCCCACCCTCCCGCGATGGCGTCGAACTCGTGCATGCCTCAGGATCGCGCCGCCGGCGGCGGAGCGCCAGTGCCACGCGGGCCGGACCGAACGCCCGTCCATGCGACGACGGGAGGAGCGATCACCGGCGCAGGCGTGCGCCCAGGGGAGGATGATGCCGGCGTGCTCCGCGCTCGCCGCCGCCGCTCACTCGCCGCACGCCCCTGGCGAGGAGCGCTGCTGGCGCTGCTGGCCGGCGCGCTGGCCGCCGGAGCCGGGCCTGCCGTCGCGGCCGCCGACGCGGGACGCGCGACGCCCCGGATCATCGGCGGCGGCGACGTGGCGATCACCGCGGTGCCCTACCAGGTGGCGTTGTGGAACCCGACCCGCGGCACGCCGCTGGAGGGCCAGTTCTGCGGCGGCGTCGTGCTGTCGGCGACGACGGTCGCCACCGCCGGGCACTGCGTCCACGACGCCGAGGCCGGCGGCCTGCGGCCGACGACGTCGATCCGGGTGCTCGCGGGGACGAGCCACCTGCGCGGAGCGAGCGAGCCCGCCTACGGGCCCGGGGTGCGGGACGTCGCCGTGTCCTCGATCGCGCTGCACCCGAGCTACGACCCCACGACGGCCGACTTCGACGCCGCGGTGCTCACGCTCGCCGAGCCGCTCTACGCCGGCTCGCCCGCGATCGACGGCGTCGCCGCGATCGCGCCGATCGAGCTGCTGCCGGCGAGCCAGAGCGGTTCGGTCACCGCCTACGGCGCCCTGCTGCAGGTCTCGGGCTGGGGCGACACGAGCGGCGGCAGCACCTATCCCGCCGACCTGCGCGCGACGAACGTCCGCGTCGCCGATCAGCAGGTCTGCGGCTTGCAGTACCTCCTGCAGGGCGGCGTCACCGACCGGATGCTCTGCGCGACGGCCAACGGCCAGGACTCCTGCGGCGGCGACAGCGGAGGCCCGCTGACGGCCACGGTCGGCGGCACCCGCGTGCTCGCCGGGCTCGTGAGCTTCGGCCTCGGCTGCGCCAACGGCGTCTACGGGGTGTACACGCGGGTGGCCAGCACCGCGATCGGCTCGTTCCTGCGCAGCGCCGCCGGGCTGCCGGCGGCCGGCACGTCGACGCCCCCCGCCCCCGCGCCGACGCCCGCGGCCCCGGCGCCCGACGTCGCGGCCCCGACGAGCCGCGTGGCGCGGCGCACCTGCACCCGCGTGCGGTGCACCGTCCGGGTGACCGTCTCCGACGCGCTGCCGACCGCCGGCGTGGCCCGGGTCACCGGCACGCTGCAGTGGACGACCCGCCGCGCCTGCCGGCGCGACGGCCGCCGCACGACCTGCGCAGTGCGCCGGAAGCGCACCCTGCGCGCGTCGCTCGTGGGCGGGACGACCTGGGCGCTGCGCACCCCCCGCCTGACCAAGGGCGTCCGGTACCGGCTGACGGTCACCGCCCGCGACCGAGCCGGCAACGTCGAGCGGCGCCCCCGGGCGGTCACGCTCCGCCGGCGGGCCTGACGCCCGGGACCCGGCGGCCGGGGCGGGTAGGGTCGGGCCGTGCCGCTGCCGCTGGATCCCCCGCTCGCCCCGCAGCTCGCCCGGGGCCGGGCGAGCCTGCCGACCGAGGACGGCTGGGCCTACGAGCCGAAGTACGACGGCTTCCGGGCGATCGCGTTCGTCGACGGCGACGCGGTGCGGCTCTGCTCGCGGGGCGGCAAGGACCTCGAGCGCTACTTCCCCGAGGTCGTGCTGCCGGCGGGGCGCTACGTCCTGGACGGCGAGCTCGTGATCGATCGCACGTCGCTGCAGCGCGCCGATCCGCCGCTCGAGGTCCAGGGCGACGATCCCGAGCAGTTCGACCTGCTCTCCCAGCGGATCCACCCGGCGGCGTCGCGGATCGAGCGCCTCGCGCGCGAGACCCCGGCGCGCTACCTCGCCTTCGACCTCCTCGCGCTCGAGGACGACGTGCTGCTCGACCGGCCGTTCGCCGCGCGCCGCGCCGCGCTCGAGGAGCTGCTCGGCCGCGACGCGTTCGCCTTGGACCCCGTCGTCGACCTCGTCCCCTCGGTCCGCACGGCGGCGGAGGCGCAGGACTGGCTCGCGCGCACGGAGGGGGTCGTGGCGAAGGAGCTCGACGCGCCGTACCGACCGGGCGCGCGCAAGGGCATGGTGAAGGTCAAGCGACTGCGCACGATCGACGCGGTCGTCGTCGGCTGGCGTCCCGGCAAGGAGGAGGGCACCGTCGGGTCGCTCATCCTCGGCCTCTACGACGAGGGCGAGCTGCGCGTCGTCGGCCACACCTCCGGCCTGAAGGCGAAGGAGAAGCGCGAGCTCGTCGCGACGCTCGCCCCCTACGCCAGCGGCGCGGGCGGCAGCGCCGACCCCAGTCGCTGGAGCAGCGACCGCGAGCTCGAGTGGGTCGGGCTGCGGCCGGAGCTCGTCGTCGAGGTCTCCTTCGACCAGGTCTCCGGCGGCCGGATCCGGCACGGGACGAGGCTCCTGCGCTGGCGCGAGGACAAGGCGCCGGAGGAGTGCCTGTTCGACCAGCTCTCGCAGGGCTGAGGGCGACCCCTCAGGCGCGCTTCGGGATCGTCACCGTCCGGCGCGCGCTCGAGGTCGCGCCGTCGGCGTCGACGAAGGCGACCGCCACGCGCGCCCGGCCGCGCGCGGTCGCCGCGGGGATCCGCAGGTGGACGACCTGCGTGCCGGTCCGCAGCGCGACCTTCTTGCGCACGATCGTCTTGCCGTTGCGGGTGATCCGCGCGGTGACGGTGACCGCCTCGTCGACGTCGAACGTCAGCCGCAGCACCCGGCGCCCGCGGGCCGTCCGGCGCCAGCGGGCCCGCTGCAGCGACGCGTCGACCGTCGCCGCCGACGCCGCCGAGGACCCGCTCGACGACGATCCGGAGCCGCTCGACGAGCCGGCGCTGCCCGACGACGAGCCGCTCGACGTCGTCGTCGGGGCATTGGCGAGCGAGACGACGAACGTGCCCGCCAGCGCCGACGCCGGATCGCCCGTGAGCGTTACGAGCAGGCGCGACCCGTCGCTGCCGTAGATGTTGTCGGTCGCGTTGGTCGTATCCGGGTTGCCGCGGCCGCTGTAGGCGCTCGTCTGCAGCACCTGCGAGGTCAGCGACGGATCGAAGAACAGCTGCGAGGTGAAGTCGTAGGTCGTCCGGGTGCCGTCGAACGTCCGGACCTTGAAGTGGACGTGGATCGCCCGGCCCGAGTACCAGCCCGGGAAGACCGTGACGAACGTGACCTTCCCGTCGGCGTCGGTGACCTGCGATCCCCGCAGGTACTTCTGCCCGACGGACGAGTTCTGCGAGACGTCGGAGTACGTGCCCTTGGCGTTGGCGTGCCAGACGTCGACGGTCGCACCGGCGATCGGCGCGCAGTCCTTCGTGCTGTCGACGACCACCAGCGAGAGCGTCACGGGGACCCCCGCCTGGACGACGCCCGTCGACGGGTCGCTGCGGATGTCGGACCGGTTCAGGCCCTCCTCGACGAAGTACGGGCCGACCGTCTTGGCCGGTGCCGTGAGCGTGCAGGCGGCCGTCGCGGCCTGCGCCTCGACGTCGAGGCCGAGGGCGTCGAGCAGCCCGCCCGGGCCGCTGGCCTGGGCCAGGAGCAGGGCGGCGCCGGTCAGCCCGCCGGCCGCGACGGCGTGGCGCCGCGTCAGCCCGGGGCCGGCGGCATCGAGGATCGTCGCCTCGTCGTGGTCGTGGTCGCGGTCGTGCCTGTGCTCGTCGTGAGGGTGGATCATCGGGGTGCGCTCCTGCGGGGTTCGCGAAGAGCATCGGCCCGCTCGCTGGGCGTGGGGAGAACGGTTCCTGGGAGCCCCCTGAGCGCGCGCGGGCCGCGGTCGCGGCGCGCGCCGGCGGTCAGCGCTCGCGGCGGGCGCGCGAGGGCTGCACGCGCGGCGGCTCGCCGGGCTGCTTGGGGTAGTTCGGCGGCCAGGGGGCATCCGGCAGCCCGCGCTCCTCCTCGTCGACCCGCGCGAGCTCGAGCAGGCCCTCCAGCGATCCGGCGTGCTCGTCGATCGCCGCGTGCGGGTCGCCTTGGGCGGCCAGCAGGTCGGGGACCGTGTCGATCCGGAAGTCGGCGAGCTCGGCGTCGGGCACGTCCTCCCAGCGCAGCGGCATCGAGACCCACGCGTCGGGGACCGGGCGCAGCGACCAGGCGGACGCGACGGTGCGATCGCGCGCGTTCTGGTTGAAGTCGAGGAACACGCCGCGGCGCTCCTCCTTCCACCACTGCGCGCTCGCGACGCCGGGCAGCCGGCGCTCGGCCTCGCGCGCCAGCGCGACCGCTGCGCGCCGGACGCCGCCGAACTCGTGCTCGGGCCGGATCCGGACGTTCACGTGGATCCCGCGGGACCCGGAGGTCTTCGGCCATCCGACGAGGCCGTGCTCGTCGAGGATCTCGCGGACGCAGAGCGCGGTGCGGCGGACGTCGTCCCACGACGCCTCGGGCGTCGGATCCAGGTCGATCCGCAGCTCGTCGGGCCGGTCGAGGTCGGCGCGCCGGACCGGCCAGGGGTTGAGGTCGATCGCGCCCTGCTACAGGGCCCAGACGAGGTGCGCGGCGTCGACGACCACGAGCTCGCGCGCGGTCCGACCGCTCGGGAAGGTCACCGTGGCGTCGGGCAGCCAGTCCGGGGCGGTCCTCGGCAGCCGCTTCTGGAAGAACGGCTCGCCGTCGATCCCGTCGAGGTAGCGCTTCAGCGACCCGGGCCGCTCACGCAGGTGCAGCAGCGCCGGCTCGGCGACGGCCAGGTAGTACGTCACGACGTCGAGCTTCGTGATCGCGCGCTCGGGGCCGCGGCCGTCGCGGCGGTCGGCACGCGGGGGGAAGACGACCTTGCTCGGGCTGGACAGGCGAACCTCCCGGCCGGCGACGTCGATCGTCGTCTCCTCCTTGCGCGCCACGTCCGGAGCCTCCCAGACCTGCCGGGCGGCCGCGAGTCGCGACCGCCGGGTCGCCGGCCGCCGGGCGGTGCCGGAGCGACCGGACGGGGCGCGCTGGCCGTTCGGTCGACCGCGGGAGCGCCTGCGCGCCACGTTCTCGGGCGAGGACAGGTTCCTGGCCCACGTCGCGCCGCCCGGCGGCCGATCCTCCCGGTGTCGCCGCTCCCGTTCACCGATCGGCCGGCGACCACCGCGGACTCCCACCCATCCCGCGCACCCGACCGCCCGGCCGAGGAGCCTGCTCCAGGCCCCGCGTGCCCGAGAGGCCGAGCGGTCGGCCACGGACCATGGGCTCCTCCCTCCGGGGAGGGGCCCCTGGCCCGGCCCGCCTCTCAAGCGCGACGTCGAGGAGGCCGCGGGACGCCCCGGTCCGACGATCCCGGCCGTCGCCGCGCCCGACCACCGGTCCCGGCCCCGATCGCCGTCAGGCGCCGGGCACGTGGACCGACGCCCGGCGCTCGCCGGCCGGGTCGCCGAGGAGGTGCAGGACGGTCGCGGCGAGGTCGGCGGGCTGCTGCCACGTCGCCCGGTCGGCGTCGGGCATCGCCTCGCGATTGGCGGGCGTGTCGATGACCGTCGGCAGGAGCGCCGAGGCCGCGATCCCACGGTCGCCGTACTCGGCGTGCAGCACGTCGACGAACGCGAGCACGCCGCGCTTGGCGACGAGGTATCCCGACGCGCCGGGGAACGGGTGCAGCGCCGCGCTCGCGGCGGTGCACACCACCGCGCCGCCGCCGTCGAGCAGCAGCGGCAGGGCCGCCGCGGTGATCGCGTAGGTCGGCACGAGGTTCAGCCGCAGCATCCGCTCGAACTCCGCGAGCGGCGCCTCGCCGACGAGGCCCGGCTGCGCGAAGCCGCCGACGAGGTTCACCAGCGCGTCGAGCCGGCCGTCGGCGGCGGCGACGACCGCCGCCGGGCCGTCCTGCTCGAGGAGGTCCGCCCGGACGAGCGCCAGGCGCTCGTGCTCGGGGACGCGCGCGAGCTCGGCCTCGGTGACCCAGGGCACGACGACGCGCCAGCCGGCGTCCAGGAGCGCGGCGGTGACGGCGGACCCCAGCCCGCCCGTGCCGCCGGTGACGATCGCGGTGCGCGTCATCGGCGGATCGTGCCAGGCCGGCCGGGCCCGTGGTCCCGCCAGGCGCCCGCGCCGCCCGGGCCCTCCGGCGTGGCAGCACCGGCATCACCGGCCGCGAGGATCGCGGGGCTCGCGCCGTCCGCCCGGGACGCCACCACCGACGCACCGGCGCGGTCGGCGCCGGTCGCCCCGACCGACGGCCCGGTCGGCGCCATCGCGGGCGCCGGAGCGGACGCGCGAGCGCCCTCGGGCGCCGGCGCGGGCGTGGAGCCCCCATGGGCGTCGGCCCGATCGGCGTCGCCGGGCTCCGGGCTCCACCCCGGGCCGTGGAGCAGGTAGCCCGCCCGGGTCCGCCAGTCCGGAGCTCGCCGGACGTCGCGCAGCATGTCGGCCCACTCGTGCGTGGCCACGCGGACCGGGTTGTAGGTCTCGATGTTCGTCGTCAGGCCGTAGCGGACGCGCTCGCCCTCGGGCTCGAACGTGCCGAACAGGCGGTCCCAGATGATGAGGATGCCGCCGTAGTTCTTGTCGAGGTACTGCTCCTGGCTGCCATGGTGCACGCGGTGGTGGCTCGGGGTGTTGAAGAACCACTCGATCGGGCGCGGCAGCTTGTCGATCGCCTCGGTGTGCAGGAGGAACTGGAACAGCAGGCTCCACGTGTGCGCCAGGACGATCATCCACGGCTCGAAGCCCACGAGCGGCAGCCAGAGCCAGAACAGCAGCCCGGTGAACGGCGTCCAGTCCTGGCGCAGCGCCGTCGACAGGTTGAAGTGCTGCGAGCTGTGGTGCACGACGTGCGTGGCCCAGAACATCCGCACCCGGTGGTGCCCGCGGTGGTACAGGTAGAACGCGAGGTCGTCGGCGAAGAACAGCAGGACCCAGGTCCACCAGTCCGCGGGGTCCAGGCGCAGCGGCGTCAGCGAGTAGAGCCCGGCGTAGACGGCGATGACGACGAGCTTCCAGCCCGCCGTGATCGCGACGTTCCCGAGCCCCATCGAGAGGCTCGTCGCGGTGTCCTTCGGCTCGTAGCCGACGAAGTCGCGCTCGTCCGGGTCGGCTTCCCCGTGGTGGTCGTGGTGCGCGGCGAGGCGCAGCGTCAGCAGCTCCACCGCCATGAAGACGACGAAGAACGGGATGGCGGTGAGGATGAGCTTGTCCACGGCGGTCTCCAGAACTGGTTGGACCAGTTGATCCACTGGTTATACCAGCAGCCGCCGCCGGTGTGGACAACGTTCGTCGAGGCGTCCCGACGACCGCCTTCGGGCGCACCGCGGGGCGCGCGACCGCCGGCGCATCGCCGGGCCGGCTCGAGCCCGCGATCGGCGGCGACCTCAGACCGCCGCGGCGTCGGCGCGCAGCTGCGCGGCGACGATCGCGGCCGCGCGGTCCGCGTCACCCTCGCGCACGGACGCCGCCAGCAGCTCGAGCGCCGCGCGGTCGCGCGGCACGAGGGACGCCGCCAGGCCGGGGAAGGCGGCCAGCGCCTCGATCAGCGTGTTGAGCAGCAGCCGGTAGGCGACGTTGTCCGCGCCGTCGACGATCGCGCGCCACAGGTCCTCGTAGCGCTCCACGAGCACGTCGTCGTGCTCGTCGAGGGCGGCGATCGTCGCCTCGACGAGCGCCGCGGCCCGCTCGCGCGCGGCCGCGTCGGCGCCGGCGACGGCCCGGCGGGCGGCGTCGGTCCCGATGAGCGCCCGAAGCTCGAGCACGCTGCGGGTGATCTCCGCCGGCGGGGCGTCACCGCCGGCGCGCATGAGGTCCAGCAGGACCTCGAACCCGCCATGCACCCGCCAGTCCCGCACGCGCGTCGCGCCGCCCTGGCTGATCCGGATCAGGCCGGCCTGCTGGAGGCGCTTCAGGGCCTCGCGGACCGCGTGGCGGTTGACGCCGAACCGCTCGGCGAGCGTCCGCTCCGAGGGCACCGCGTCCTCGGGCGCCAGGGCCCCGTCGAGGATCTCCCGCCGCAGCGCCTCGTGCACGACGTCGGAGACGCGGCGCGGAGGAGCGGGCGGCGCAGGCATCGCGCGGGGTTCTACCAGCGCTCGCGTCCGCGCCGCGTCCGTCGCCGCGGGCCGTCCGCTCCGGCGGACCGCGCCGTGTCGGTCCGTTCCGGGCGCGTCGTGCGGCGCAGCGCGACGACGCCGACCGCCGCCGCACCCAGCGAGGCCGCGAGCACGCCGACCTTCGCCTCCTCCCGCAGCAGCGGGTCGGAGAACGCGAGCTCCGTGACGAACAGCGAGACGGTGAACCCGATGCCGCCGAGCCATGCGGCCGCCGCGATCTGGCGCGGCGGAGCGCCGGCCGGCAGCTCCCCCAGGCCGAGCCGCCGCGCCGCGAGCGCGGTACCGGCGATGCCGAGCAGCTTGCCGAGACCGAGACCGAGCACGACGCCGATCGTCACCGTCGAGCTCGCCGCCCGCTCGAGCGCCGCGCCGTCGAGCGGGACGCCGGCGTTGGCCAGCGCGAAGACGGGCACCACGGCGAACGAGCTCCAGGGGTTCAGCGCGTGCTCGATCCGGTCGGCGGCCGCCGCGCGCAGGGTTCCCTCGGGTCGGACCACGGGGACGATCAGGCCGAGGGCGACGCCGGCGATCGTCGGGTGCACCCCGGCGTCCTTCACGAGCAGCCAGAGCGCGAGCCCGGCCAGCGCGAAGCCCGGCCAGCGCCACGCGTGCATCCGCGGGCGCAGCGCCACGAGGGCCACCACGACGACGAGCGCGCCGAGCAGCGGCAGCACGGCGACGCCCTCGGAGTAGAAGACCGCGATCACGGCGATCGCGCCGAGGTCGTCGACGATCGCCAGCGAGAGCAGGAAGACCCGGACCCCGGGCGCGACGCGGTCCCCCATCGCCGCGAGCAGCCCGACGACGAACGCGATGTCGGTCGCCATGACGATCCCCCAGCCGTGGCCGCCGGGGCCGCCGGCGTTCAGCGCGGCGTAGAGCAGCGCGGGCACGACCATCCCGCCCAGCGCGGCGATCGCCGGGATCGCGGCGGTGCGGCGGTGGCGCAGCGCCCCGACCTGGAGCTCGCGGCTGATCTCGATCCCGACGACGAGGAAGAAGAGGGCCATCAGGCCGTCGTTGACCCAGTGCCGCAGGTCGAGGTCGACGGCGACGTCGCCGACCCCGAGTCGCAGCTCGGTCGCCCACAGGTCGGCGTAGGCCTCGCGGGCCGGCGTGTTCGCCCAGACGAGGGCGACGAGGACCGCGACGAGGAGGAGGGCGGCGGCCCCGCGGTCGTCGCGCAGACGTGCGAGCAGCGCGGAGCGGGGGGTGGGGCGGGACACGGTGGAGGGACCTCCGGGCAGGCGTCGTCAGCGACGCCGACCAGCCTTCCCGGCACACCAGGGCCTCGCGACCCGTCCGTCGAGGATACCGCCGGAGGCGGTAGCGCCCGGCGCCCCTGCCGCCCTCGCGCACGCGCCTCGACCGACGTCCCGGGCGACCGATGAGGCGGGGTCGGCCGCCGGGTCCCCGCAGGCCGCTAGGGCACGTAGACCCGCAGGCCGTCCCAGCAGAGCGCGAAGTAGTGCTCGACCATCTCGTCGCGCGTGATGCCGGGATTCCGGCGCCACCAGCGGGCGAGCTCGACGCCCATCCCGTTCAGGGCGCTGCCGAAGACCTCGAGCCGCTGGGCGTCGACTTCCGGCGCCGAGACCTTCAGCAGGCCGGTGAGCAGCGCCGAGGTCCGGTGGCGCATCTCGTTGGCGCCCTCGGCCGCGGGCCCGTCCTTCGGCATCCCGCCGCCGAAGAGCACGTCCCACTCGCGCCCGTGCTCCTCGACGAAGGAGAAGTACGCGCCGATGCCGGCGCGGAGGCGCTGCTCGGCGTCGGTCTCCGGCGCGACCGCGGAGGCGAGGCGGTCGTCGAGCTCGCTGCGCGCCCGACGCAGGCAGGCGAGGTAGATGCCGTCCTTCGAGCCGAAATGGCGGTAGACGACGGGGCGCGTGACCGCCGCCGCGGCGGCGATGTCGACGATCGACGTCGCCTCGTAGCCGCTGGCGGCGAAGAGGCTCAGGGCGGTGTCGAGGAGCTGCTCCTCGCGGAGCGCGCGCGGGACGCGGCCGTTCGGCAGGCCCCCGAGATCGGGCCCGGTGGCCGCTGCGGGGGTGGTGGACACCCGGGGAACGCTATCGGGCCGGCCCGCGGAAGTCCCGCGGCGATCGCGCCGGCCGGGTGCCGGCCGGTGCCGGCGGCCCGCGGCGGCATGACGACCAGCCAGCCGGCGGACCGCGACCGACGCCGCCGTCCCCGGTCCGGACGGTCAGTCCTCGCGCAGGGCCTGGATGCCCGCGTCGACGAACGCGAGGGCGCGATCGAGCTGCAGGAGCATGGCGTCCCAGTCCATCGTCTCCGGCGCGCACTCGTGCGCTTCCTTGTGGTCCGCGCCGAGCACGTCGAAGACCGCGAGCGTCGCGGCGGCGGCCATCCGCGCCTCGAGGGACTCCCCGGCGAGCCCGAGATCGTCGGCGATCGCCGCGGCGAACACGCGCTCCATCGACGAGATGAGCTCCTGCTCGACCGCCTGGAGCGCCGGGTCCGCGGCGATCACGCGACGCCGGGCGAGGGCCTGGGCCTCCTGGGCCCGCCAGGCGGGCAGCTCGTCGACGATCCAGGCCCGCAGCGCCTCGGCGGCGCGCTCGCCGGGCGCGCGCTCCCGCAGCCGGCGCTCCAGGCGCTCGCGCTCGTCGGCGGCGTCGGGGAAGAGCAGGTCCTCCTTCGCCGGGAAGTACGCGGAGACGGTGCGCGGCGCCACGTCCGCCGCCTCGGCGATCTGGGGGATCGTCGTGGCCGCGAACCCCTGCCGGTCGAAGAGCTCCAGGGCCGCGGCCGCGATCGTCGCCCGGCGGCGCTGCTTCTTGCGCTCGCGCAGTCCGACAGGGACCTCGGTCATGTCTCAACCGTAGCGAACTCTGCAATGCGTGCAGAAACGCACACGACGCAAGTCTGCAGGACGTGCGAAAACGCGACTCCTGCGGTAAGGTCGCGGCGCCTCGAGCGTGGCGCGACCGCGTCGAGGCCGCCGCGCGGCACCCGTCGCCTCCCGAGGTCACGGTCGCCCGCGTCACCGTCCCACGTCCCAGGAACACCATGTCCGACGCTCTCGCTCGCCTCGCGCGGGCCATCTCCCACCACTGGAAGCGAAGTCTCGCGATCGCCATCGGCGTGATCGTGCTGCTCGGGGTCGCCGCCGGCGCCGGCGGCAAGGCCGCCGACGACTTCGAGGTCCCCGGAGCCGAGTCCCAGCAGGCGGTCGACCTCTTCCGGGCGCACGCGAAGGCGCTCGCCGGTGCGGACTCGACCCTCGTCTTCTCCGTCAAGGACGGCAAGATCACCGACGCCGGCCCGAAGGCCGCCGTCCAGGGCGCGCTGGCGCAGGTCGAGAAGCTGCCGGGCGTCGCCTCGGTCGCCGACCCGTTCGCGCGCGGCGGGCAGCTCTCGCCGGACCGCACGCTGGCGTCCGTCGACGTCCGCTACGACATCGAGCCGACCGACATCGAGAAGGAGGACGGCGAGAAGCTCGAGGACGCCGCCCGCACCGCCGAGAAGGACGGCGTCTCGGTGGCGATGCGCGGCATCGTCGTCGACACCGCCGCGCAGCAGGAGGCCCCGGTCGGGGAGCTCGTCGGCGTCGCGATCGCGATCATCCTCCTGACGCTCCTCTTCCGCTCGAAGGCGGCGATGGGCGCGACGCTCCTCGGCGCGATCCTCGGCGTCGCGGTCGGCCAGATCCTCCTCGCGGCGCTCGCCAAGCCGCTCGGCCTGCCGGAGTTCGCGACGACGATCGCGGTGATGCTCGGCCTGGGCGCCGGCATCGACTACGCGCTGCTCATCGTCAGTCGCTACCGCGAGCAGGCGGCCGAGGGCGACAGCGTCCGCGACGCGGTCGGCAAGGCGGCGGCGACCGCCGGCTCGTCCGTCGTCGCGGCGGGCCTCATCGTCATGGTCGCGATCGCCGGCCTGCTCGTCATCGGGATCCCGATGATCGGGAAGATGGGCGTCGGCGCCGCGATCGGCGTCGCGGCGGTCGTCATCTCCGCGCTGACCGTGCTGCCGATCTTCCTCGGTGCGTTCGCGAAGTGGCTGCGGCCGGCCAAGCGCGCCCACGTGGAGCCCTCGCGGGCGTTCCGCGCGTGGGGCGAGCGCGTGACGCGGCGGCCGTGGCTGTCGATCGGCGCCGGCGTGGCGCTGCTGCTGATCTTCGCCGCGCCGATGCTGCACATGCGCCTCGGCCAGCCCGACGACGGCAACCAGCCGGCGGACAAGACCCAGCGCATCGCCTACGACCAGCTGACGAAGGCGTTCGGCCCGGGCTCCAACGGCCCGTTCCTCATCGCCGTGGACACGCCGGGCGGCTATCAGGCCAACGCGGCGCCGGTCGCGAAGCTCCGCGACGCGGTCGCCGGGGATCGCGGCATCGTGAAGCAGGGCGTCGTGGCCGTGCCGTCGGAGGACGGGCGGATCGCGACGATCTTCGCCACGCCGACCTCGGCACCGCAGGACGAGAAGACGACGAAGACGCTCGAGCGACTGCGCGACGACGTCATCCCCGCCGCGACGGAGGGCACGCCGATCGCCGGCAAGGCCTACGTCGGCGGGCAGACCGCCGGGTTCCAGGACTTCTCGGACAAGGTCTCCCGCGGGCTGCCGCTGTTCTTCGCGGTCGTCATCGGGTTGTCGGTGCTCCTGCTGATGGCGGCGTTCCGGTCGTTCTGGATCCCGCTGGCCTCGGCGGTCTTCAACCTGCTGTCGATCGGCGCCGCCTACGGCGCGGTCACGGCGGTCTTCCAGGACGGCGTGGGCGCGAGCCTCATCGGGGCCGACAGCGGCGTGCCGATCGTGTCGTTCATCCCGGTGATGCTCTTCGCGATCCTCTTCGGCCTGAGCATGGACTACAACGTGTTCCTGCTCAGCCGGATGCACGAGGCGTACAAGGAGGGCGACGGGCCGCGCGAGAGCGTCATCAACGGCATGGCGAGGATCGGCAAGGTCGTCCTCTTCGCGGGGCTCGTGATGGCGTCGGTCTTCCTCGCGTTCGTCACCCAGGACGACGTGATCGGGAAGATGTTCGGCGTCGGCCTCGGCCTGGCGATCCTCATCGACGTCCTCATCGTGCGCCTGCTCATCGCCCCCGCGGTGGTGACGCTCCTGGGCGACAAGGCGTGGTGGATGCCGAAGTGGATGGACCGCCTGATCCCGAACGTCTCGCTCGAGGGGCACCTCGTGAAGAACGTGGATCCGAAGGGCGAGCCCGTGCAGTGATCGCGAGGCCCTCGTGGTCGCTGACCAAGGAGGTCGTCGTCCGGACCCGAGAGCCAGGCTGGTGGCCTGACCGAGGGGCCGGGCGGCGAGATCCGCCGGTCAGCGGCCGCGAGGGTCCGTGAGCGCTGCACGGGCTCGCCCCCGGGCGAGCCCGTGCAGTGATCGTGGATGCCCGGTGGGCGCCGACCGAGGAGGTCGGTTCCCGGCCCTGAGAGCCAGCTCGGTGACCTGACCGAGGGGTCGCCCTCGACGAACGGCTCGCCCTTGGGCGAGCCGTTCGTCGTTCTCGCCACGCCCGGCGCCGCGAGAGCGACGCTCGGCACGTCATCGATGCCGATCGTCGGGCTCGCGCCCGCCCCGATTCGAGATCGCCGTCGGCGACGTGCCCGGCAGGCGGGCACCGGATGCGGCGCGGGGAGGGTCGGGAGCGTCCCGCGCTCGGTGACCGGCGGGTGCGAGCCGGGCGGAGGGGGCGCGCCGACGATCCGCGTCGTGGCTCGAGGGCACCGAGCTCGCCGCCCCGGGCGCCGGGCGAGCTCAGCGCTAGCATCGCCGCGTGCTTGCTGGCGCTCCGTCCTCCCGCACGCCTTCGTCGCGCCCGGCCGCGACGAGCGGCTCGCCGCGCCGGGCTGGCTGATCATGGCCGGGCGGGGGCGCCGCGGCGGCGGCCGGCCGGCCGTCGTGCGCGCGACGTCGAGCATCGGCCCGCTGGAGCTCGAGCCCGACCCGCGGCGCCGGGGCGGGCGGACGCTGCTCATCGACGGGCTCGTCCACGGGTACGTCGACCTCGACGACCCGACGCACCTCGAGGTGGACTACGTCGCCCGGATCGGCGCGGCGCTCGAGGTGCTCGTGCCGCGCGGCGCGGCAGCGCGCGTGCTGCACCTCGGGGGCGGCGCGTTCAGCCTGCCCCGGTTCCTCGCCGCGACGCGACCGCAGGTCGAGCAGACGGTCGTCGAGCGCTCCACGGCGATCGTGCGACTGGCCGAGCAGCACCTGCGCCTGCGCCGCACGGACCGCCTGCGCGTCGTGACCGCCGACGCGGCGCGCGCCGTGCGCCGGCTCGAGGACGGCGCGTTCGACCTCGTCCTGGGCGACGCGTTCGTCGGCACGGAGACCCCGGACGCGCTGACGGGCGCGTTCGCGGACGAGGTCCGGCGGCTGCTCGCGCCCGGCGGGCGCTACCTCTGGAACGTCGTCGACCAGCCGCCCTGGCCCGTCGCCGCCGCGGAGCTCGCCGCGCTGCGGGAGCGCTTCGCCCACGTCACGGCGTTCGGCGGTCGCGAGGTCGCCCGCGGACGCCACGCGGGCAACCTCCTGCTGCTCGCGAGCGCCGCGCCCCTGCCGCTCGAGGCGCTCGCCCGGCGGCTGGCGGGCGGCGCGCACCCCGCGGAGCTCCTGGCCGCCGGCCGGCTGGCGTCGCTCGCCGACGGCGCGGGCTGATCCTGGGTCCGCCGAGGCGCCCCGGCGACGCGCGGGCAGCAGCGCGAGCTGCGGCTCGTGCTCGAGCTCGCCGCCAAGGACGTCCGGCGGATCCGGCAGCCCCGGTCCCGACCGGGCCGCCGGACGGGACCGACGTCGGGTGCGGATCGGGGAACCGACGCCCGGTGCGGCCGGGCGCGCGCGTAGCATCGCGCCGATGCCCTCACCCGCCCGAGCGTCCCACCGCCTGAGCGCCGACGAGCTGGCCACGTGGGAGCTGTTCCTGCGGTCCCACGCCCAGATCAACCGCCGGCTCGAGCAGGATCTCGCCGCGCACGACCTGACGCTCAGCGACTACGACGTGCTCGTCCAGCTCGTCCAGGCCCCGGAGGGCTGCCTGCGGCCGATCGAGCTGAGCCGGCGGGTCCTGCTGACCCGCTCGGGGATCACGCGCCTCGTCGCCGGGCTGGAGCGTCAGGGACTCGTCGAGCGCCGGCCGGCCCCGGAGGATCGCCGCGGCCAGCTCGTCCAGCTCACCGAGGCGGGGCGCGAGCTGGTGCGCGAGGCCGGACGCACCCACGCGCGCGGCATCCGGGAGCTCTTCGCGGATCGCCTCGACGCCCGGCAGCTCGCGACGCTCCGCGAGCTGCTCGTGCCGCTCACCGCCGACTGACCCGCGCCGGCGCCCCGGGTCAGGCGGAGATCTCGCGCTTGAGGATCTTGCCCGTCGGCCCCTTCGGCAGCGCGTCGACGATCTTCACCGTGCGCGGGTACTTGTACGCCGCGACCTGCGCCTTGACGTGCTGCTGGAGCTCGTCCTCGGTCACCGACTGACCGTCCTTGAGGGCGACGACGGCGGCGATCTCCTCGCCGAGCTCGTCGTGCGGCACGCCGATCACGGCGGCCTCGGCGACGGCCGGGTGCTCGTAGAGGACCTCCTCGACCTCGCGCGGGTAGACGTTGTAGCCGCCGCGGATGATGAGGTCCTTCTTCCGGTCGACGATGAAGAAGAAGTCGTCCTCGTCCTTCTTCGCCATGTCGCCGGAGGCGAACCAGCCGTCGTCGCTGATGGCCTTCGCCGTGGCCTCCGGGTTGCGCCAGTAGCCCTTCATGACGTTCGGGCCCTTGATCTGCAGCTCGCCGACCTCGCCGACGCCGACCTCGTTGCCCTCGTCGTCGACGAGCCGCAGCTGCACCCCGTCGATCGCGACGCCGATCGAGCCCGGCTTCAGCGGCAGGTCCGCCCGGCTAAACGACGCCACGGGCGAGGTCTCCGAGAGGCCGTAGCCCTCGAGGATCGGCGAGCCGAACGCCTCCTTGATGCCCTTGAGCACCTCGACCGGCAGCGCCGAGCCGCCGGACACGAAGAGTCGCAGCGAGCTCGTGTCGAAGTCGCCGCGCTTGGGGTGGTGCAGGACGGCGCCGTGCATCGTCGGGACGCCCATGAAGATCGTCACCCCGTCGCGCTGCACGACCTCGAGCGCCTTCGTCGGGTCGAACCGCGGCAGCAGCGTGACCTCCGAGCCCGTGGCGACGGAGACGTTCAGCGTGCAGGTCTGGCCGAAGACGTGGAAGAACGGCAGGCCGCCGAAGAACACGTCCTCCTCGCTCGGGTCGAACAGGCCGATCGAGGCCTGCACGTTGGAGCCGATCGAGTGGTGGGTGAGCTCGGCGCCCTTCGGCCGGCCGGTCGTGCCCGAGGTGTAGAGGACGACGGCGGTGTCGTCGCCCTCCTTGTGGGCGACCTCCTCGATCGCCGGCGCCGCCGCGACGCGCTGGGCGATGTCGGTCGGCTCGACGAGCAGGACCTGGGCGTCGCCCTCGGCCTGCTCGGCGCCGCCCTCGGCGGAGGCCGCGAAGTCGTGCCAGGCCAGCAGGACCTTCGCCCCGGAGTCGTCGAGGTAGTAGGCGACCTCGCGCGGGGACAGCAGCGGGTTCATCGGCACGACGATCGCCCCGAGGCGCAGCGCGCCGTAGTAGGCCATCGGGAAGTGCGGCGTGTTCGGGAGCATGATCCCGACGCGGTCGCCGTCCTCGACGCCCATCTCGCGCAGCAGGCCCGCGACGCGCTGGCTCGCGGCGTCCAGTCCCGCGTAGGGCACCGCGATGTCGTCGAGCCGGATCGCGATCCGCTCGGGGTGCTTCGCCGCAGTGGTGGTGAGGAGCGTCGCCAGGTTCGCGTTCGTGCCCATGAGCGCCATCCTGCCAGCCCGGCGCCCGGACGCGGGAGGGACCTCTGCCCAGCACGGAGCCCGTGCGCTGTGCAGGGTGCCCCGTCCCGCGTCCGGTCGAGGCGTCGAGGCGCCCCTCTCGGGCTCCGGTCGGTCGAGCCGCGACCGACCGAAGGTGGGCGACGCGACCGGAGCGGCCGACGTCGGACGTGGGTCGCTCAGGCGCGGACGGTCCCCGCGAGCGCGTCGAGGAGCGCGTCGGCGCGTCCCGCGGTCTGCAGCTCGAGGGATCCCTCGAGCCCGGCGCCGGTGATCGTGACCTTCGTGCCGAACCTCGCCGGTGCCGTCGCGACGACCGCCGTCGCGCGGTCGAGCTCGAGCAGCACGCCGGTGGCCTTGGGCGTGCGGCTCCAGCGGACCTTCGGCTGCGACAGCGCGTACAGGCGGTCGCTCGTCACCGCGAGGAGGAACATGTCGGGCAGGCCCTGCGCAGCGCGCTTGCCACGGTGGCGCTGGATGGCGCCGGCCGCGCCCGAGACCTGACCGAGCGCGAGGGCGGACAGGCCCTTCGTGCGGGTGCAGGGGCCGCAGGCGACGACGGGTCCGGGGACGACGGCCTCGGCGGCGGTGAGGTACTGCTGATCGTTCGGCATGGGCGGCATCCTGCGAACCGGGGCCGGCGACCACATCAGGGGGTCCCCTGAACCCCCTCCCCCATCCCGTGCGGGTCCCGCACCTGCTTCGGACGACTCGAGTCACCCAGGTACCGAATCCCCTACCCAGACGACTCGAGTCACCCAGGCACCGAATCCCCTACCCGGACGACTCGAGTCACCCAGGACCGGAATCCCGCGCCCGAACGACGCGCGTCACCCAGATCGTCTCGGCGGGGTCAGCTCGCCGCCCACCGCGGGGCGTCGGCGTCCCCGCGGAGCGCCGCCAGGCGGACGTCGACCTCCGGGTCTCGCGCCGCGCGCGAGGTGCGGGGCTGGGCCGCCACGAGCCACAGCGCCGAGGCGAGCTCCCGCAGGTCGACGAACGCGTCCTCACGCGGGTCCCGCGGCGGACCGTAGGCCTCGCGGGCCGCGTCCCACCACGCCGGCGATCCCCCGGCGTAGCGTCGGGCGTGCAGCGCCGCGGGCGCGAGGTCCCAGGCGCGGGGACCCCGCGCGACGAGGTCGAGGTCCAGCAGCACGGCCCCCTCGGCGCCGAGCAGGACGTTGCCGGGGTGCGCGTCACCGTGGACGACCACCGCGTCCCGTTCCCATCCGGCGACGGCGGCCAGCCGCGCGTCGCGCAGGCGACGCAGCAGCGCGCGCTCGTCGTCGTCGACCGCCGGGTGGTCGTCGAGCCCGGCGAGCCAGCCGTCGATGATCGCCGGCTGCCGCCAGGGACCGAGCACGACCGGCGCTGGCCCAGGTCGCGCCACCCCCGCCACGACGTCCGCGTCCCGTTCGCCGTGCCCGACCAGGCTCGACGAGGCGTCCGCGTCCCGTTCGCCGCCACGCGCCGACCTCGCCGCCGCGTCCGGGCCGCCGCCCTCGTCCGTCCTGGCTCCGAGGTCCCCTCCCGGCCCGGCGAGGTCCGCCGTTCCGTCGTGGAACCGCCGCAGTAGCGCGCCGAAGGCCGCGCCGTCGACGCGCGCGTCGGGGTCGTGCGGGATCCATCGCCACGTCGTGACCCAGTGACCGCCGCGCGCCGCGCCCGGATCCGGCCTCCGTCCCGGCGCGGACTCCCGGCCCGATTCCGGGGCCCGCGCTCCCCGCGGCGCCGGATCCGCGCCGACGAGCACCGACTCGCCCAGCGGCTCGACGACCGGGACCCCCGCGGCCGCCGCATGGCGCGCCACCGCGACCTCCGCGGCGACGGCCTCGTGCTCGCGCCCGGCCGGCGCCACGCGCACGACGACGTCACCCACGCGCGCGGTCGCGTTCGTGCCGAGCCGCAGGATCCGCGGCTCGACCGACGGGAGCCCGAGCGCGGCCGCGGCCGCTCGCAGGAGCGGCAGCGCGTCGGTGCTCGTCCACGCGCGACGACTCACCCGCCCATCTTCCCGCGGAGCGTTCGCCCGCGATCCGTGCCTGGCGCCTGGACGCTCGTCCAGGCCGCGGGGACCCTCGCCCTGGACGCGACGCGGGACCCGCTCACGGGCGGGCGAGCGCCCGGCTATCGTGCGGCGGGCCCGCGTCCCTCGCCGGCGCCGCCGCGCGCGGCACGTCCTCCGGAAGGCCCGCATGGACCACGTCATCTCCCTGCGCAACGTCACGAAGCGCTTCGGATCGAACACCGCCGTCGACGACGTCACGATCGACGTCCCGTCCGGCCACTGCTACGCGTGGCTCGGCCCGAACGGCTGCGGCAAGACCACCCTGATCCGGATGATGCTCGGGCTCGCGCGGGCGTCGTCGGGGCAGATCGTGGTGCGCGGCAAGCAGGTCCCGAGCCAGGGCCGCGAGGCGCTCTCGCGGGTCGGGGCGATCGTCGAGGAGCCGCGCTTCTACCCGTACCTCAGCGGGCGCGCGAACCTCGAGATCTGGGCCGCGCACCAGAGCGCCGACGCGAAGGCCGCGATCGGCGGCGCGCTCGATCGGGTCGGGCTCTCGTCGCGCGCGGGCGACAAGGTCGGCTCCTACTCGCTCGGCATGCGCCAGCGACTCGGCGTCGCGCGGGCGCTGCTGAACGACCCGGAGCTCCTCGTCCTCGACGAGCCGACGAACGGCCTGGACCCCGCCGGCCTGCAGGAGTTCCGCGGCATGATCCGCGAGCTCGTGGCCGAGGGCCGCAGCGTCTTCATCTCCTCGCACATCCTCAGCGAGGTCGAGAAGATGGCCGACTCGATCGCGATCATCGAGAAGGGGAAGGTGCTCGCGTCCGGTCCCGTCGAGGACCTCATCCGCGGAGGGCGCCAGGCCGTGGGCGTGCGCGTGGACGACCCGGGGCGCGGCCTGCCGGTCCTGCGCGGCCTGCCGTTCGCGCGCGAGGTCCGCGAGACGGACGTGCCGGGCGCCTACGAGGTCCTCGTGGAGGAGCTCGCCGACGACCAGCTGCTGGCGACGGGTCGCGAGCTCTTCGCCGCCGGGATCGGGGTGCTGGAGCTGCGTCCGGTCCGCGAGACCCTCGAGCGGCGGTTCCTCGAGCTGACCGGCGACCACGCCGGCGAGCTCGCGCGCGCGGAGCTGGGGGACGTGCCCCCGGCGGACGACGCCCCGACCGGAGGGACCGACCGATGATCGCGCTCGTGCGCGCCGAGACGCGCCGGATCACGGGCCGCCGCGGCTCCTTCTGGGGCGGACTGGGCTTCGTCGCCACCATCCTCGTGATCGCGGTCCTCGCCAACGGCGACGACGGTGCCGACAAGCTCGAGGCGACGAGCACGATCGGCCGCTACGCCGGCCTGCTGTCGGTCGTCGTGATGGGCGCGCTGGCCGGCTCCTACGACACCGCGAACGGCACGATGCGCTACCTCGTGCTGACCGGCGTCCCCCGCTGGCAGCTCGCCGTCGTGCGGCTGCTGGGGATCATGGTCACCACGATCCCGATGGCGCTGCTGATCCTCGTCGTCGCGCTCGTCACCGCCGGCGGGTCGTTCGACGGCACGGACGTCGGCAACGCGGTCTGGGCGACGTTCTCCACGCTCTGGGTGTGGGGGGTCGTCTGCGCCGCGATCGGGATGCTGCTGCGCTCGAACGGGCCCGCGATCGCCGCGGGCGTGGTGCTCTTCTTCGGCGGGTCCCTGATCACGTCGCTGGTCTACGAGTACCTCTCCGAGACGGTCGGCAACTACCTCTTCCCGGGGCTCTTCGCGCAGGTCTCCGAGCTCTCGGACGACGACGACTTCAAGATCTCGCTGGCGGCGGCGTTCGTCGGGCTGGCGGTCTGGATCGCGGCGATCGTCGCGCTCGCGATCGGGCGCGTCCGGCGCGACGAGTACTGATCCCGTTCGCCGCGCCGCGGGCGTGGTCCCGGCTCGCGGTCGAGCGGGACCCACGCCCGGCGGGGCGGATCCGGCCGGGTGCGGTCCCCGGCCGTCAGCGCCCGACGGGCCCGCACGCGTACGGGCCCGTCGTCGGTCAGGCGGTCTGCGTCACCGCGACCGGCCGCTCCTCCAGCGCGACGGCGAGGACCTCGTCGAGGCTCATCGTCGGGTGGAACGTGATCGCGTCGCGGACCTCCTGCGGCACGTCGTCCAGGTCGCCCCGGTTGCGCTCGGAGATCACGACGTCGGTCAGGCCGGCGGCGTGGGCGGCCAGCGACTTCTGCTTCAGCCCACCGATCGGCAGCACCCGGCCCTGGAGCGTCACCTCGCCGGTCATGCCGACCGTGTGCTTCACCGGACGCCCGGTGAGCAGCGACACGAGCGCGGTGACCATGGTGATGCCGGCCGACGGCCCGTCCTTCGGGATCGCGCCCGCCGGGACGTGGACGTGGAACTCCGCGTCCTCGAACCGCTCGGCGTCGATCCCGAGCCGCTCGGCGTTCGCGCGGACCCAGCTCAGCGCGATCCGCGCGGACTCCTTCATGACGTCGCCGAGCTGGCCGGTCAGGACGAGCCCGCCCTTCGAGCCCGACACGGGGATCCGCGTCGCCTCGATGAACAGCACGTCGCCGCCGGTCCCGGTCACCGCCAGGCCGGTCGCCACGCCCGGCACCGCCGTGCGCGCCGCCGACTCGTGGAAGACCTTCTGCCGGCCGAGCGCGTCGCGCACCCGGTCGAGGTCGATCCGCACCGGCGCCTCGTCCTTGCCCGAGGCGATGCCGGTGGCCGCCTTGCGCAGGAGCTTGCCGACCTCCCGCTCGAGCTGACGCACGCCGGACTCCCGCGTGTACTCGTCGACGACGAGCCGCAGCAGGTCGTCGCTGATCGTCACCTCGTCGTCGCGCAGCGCGTTGGCGCGCCGCTGCCGCGGGACGAGGTGATCGCGCGCGATCGCCGTCTTCTCGGCGACGGTGTAGCCGTCGAACGGGATGAGCTCCATCCGGTCCAGCAGCGGCGCCGGGATCGTCTCCAGGCTGTTGGCCGTCGCGAGGAACAGGACCTGCGACAGGTCGAGCTCGACGTCGAGGTAGTGGTCGCGGAAGCTGTGGTTCTGCGCGGGGTCGAGGACCTCGAGCAGCGCCGCGGACGGATCGCCGCGCCAGTCCGCGCCGACCTTGTCGACCTCGTCGAGCAGGATCACCGGGTTCATCGTCCCGGCGTCGCGCAGCGCCCGGACCAGGCGGCCCGGCAGCGCGCCGATGTACGTGCGGCGGTGGCCGCGGATCTCGGACTCGTCGCGCACGCCGCCGAGCGCGATCCGGACGAACTCGCGGCCGGTCGCCTTCGCGATCGACTCGCCGATCGACGTCTTGCCGGTGCCGGGGGGCCCGACGAGGGTCAGGATCGTGCCGCCGTCGCGGCGGCGCGACGCGGCGGGGCGGCGCGGGGCGTCGTCGCGGCGGGGCGCGTTCTCGTCGGCCGCGTCGTGGTCGGTGCCGGCGGCGGCCACCGGCGCCTCCCCCGCGTCGAGGCCGCGGTCGGCCCGCAGCTTCTTGACGGCCAGGAACTCGACGATTCGGTCCTTCACGTCGTCGAGGCCGAAGTGGTCGGCGTCGAGCACCTCGCGAGCGTGCGTCGGATCGAGGTTCTCCTCCGACCGCGCGCCCCACGGCACGGCGACGAGCCAGTCGAGGTAGTTGCGGATCATCTGGGCCTCGCCGGAGCCCTCGCCGCCCATCCGCTCGAAGCGGGCGAGCTCCTTGTCGGCCTGCTCGCGGACGTGCGCGGGCATCCCGGCGTCCTCGATCTTGCGCCGGTACTCGTCGACGACCGAGGCGTCGTCGTCCCCGAGCTCCTGGCGAATCGACTCCATCTGCTTGCGCAGGAGGTACTCGCGCTGCTGCTTCTGGGCGCCGGACTCGACGTCCTCGCGGATCTTGCGCCGCAGCTGCAGGTCGGCGAGCCGCTCGCGCAGGACGCGCAGGGTCAGCTCGAGCCGCTCGGTGACGTCCAGCGTCCCGAGGATCTCGATCTTCGTCCCGACCGGCAGCTCGGGGTCGTAGCCGACGGAGTCGGCGAGGGTGCCCGGCTCCTTGATCGCGCGCAGGACGGCCGCGACGCTGCCGTCGTCGCCGCGGAGCTGCAGCAGCTCCTCGATCGTGGCGCGCAGCTCGCGCTCGAGCTCGCGGGTGCGACCGTCGACGGGCACGTCGTCGGGCCGCTCCTCGACGGTGACGCGCAGCTCGCCGGTCGGGCCGGTGTGGGCGGCGCCGGCGACGCCGCGGGCCTCGCCCTCGAAGAGCGCGCCGCGACCGCCGCCGGGGAGCCGGACGCGGCGCTTGACGCGCGCGATCGTGCCGACCTGGGCGAACTCGCCGTCGGTGCGCGGCACGAGCAGGACGCGCTCCTCCTCGCCGGGGTCGACCGGCAGGGTGACGTCCATGGTCGGGAAGACGACGAGGTCGTCGAGCGGGATGAGGAGGAGGTTGGAGGTGGTGGACATGCTGGCTGTGGTCCTCGGGACGGAGGGACATCGACCGTGCGAAGGACCACCGAAGATGGTCATCCACCGATCGCCTGATGAGATCTTAGCGCTATCGACGCAGATCTACTAATGCCCAGATACGAAGGGGCGGCGGACCCCGGGAGCTGCCCGGGGCGAGGGCCGCGAGGGCCCGCGGCGAGGCGCCGTCCGGGAGCACCGTCGTGAGGGACGGAGCGGGGCGGGGCGGGGCGGGGCGGGGCGCGGCGAGACGCCGATCGAGGAGGGCGCAGCGACGGCCCAGGGGCCCTTCAGGGCGAGGAGGCACCGAGCCGGACGCGTCGGCCGACGGGAACGACGGGAGCGGCGGCACCGACGAGGGGCAGCGAGGTCGAGAGGGGCGGGTCAGGGGTGCGCGACCGGACTGGCGTCCGGGCGTCGCGGCAGGCGCAGTCGCGACCACGATCGCGGCCGCCCGCCCGCCCTGGCGCGTGCGGCCTGCACGACGAGCCCGGCGCCGACGGCGCCGACGAGCACGAGCGCCCCGGCGACGTCGAGCAGGAGGGTCTCGGACGCCGGTTGCGCGGCGGTGATCGCCGCGGCCGCCACGAGCACCGCCGCCGCACCGCGCCGCACCGCCGCCACGAGCGCGAGCGGCAGGAGCAGCAGCAGGAGGGCCCAGCGCACGGCCGGCGCACGGACGACGTCCTGGTACGCGGCGAGGACCCGCAGCGGCGGCCGCTGGACGACGTCGGGCGCGATCCAGCCGGCGCGCTCCCGGCGGCGAACGGCCTTGCGCAGCTCGGGCAGCGGGACCGGCCGGCTCAGCCGCACCGGGTCGCCGGGGCCGCTGCGGACCTGCTCGCGGAGGCGCCCCTCCTCGATCTCGGCGATCGCGCGCAGCCGCGGGGCGATCGCCTGCTGCCGCGCGCCGAGGTCCAGCGGGGCCAGCGCGCGCCCCTCGACCCAGGTGCGCCGCCAGGCGCTCCGCAAGCCGGAGACGATCGCGGGAGGCGCGCCGCCGACGGCGTCCAGCCAGCGCTCCAGGAGCACCCGCTGCGTCGCGGCGTCGCCGGGCGCGGTCGCGCGGACCCGGCCGGCGAGCGCGGCGCGGGAGGTGTCGTCGCCCCCGGTGACGCAGAGCGGCCGCAGGTCCGCCGCGACGTCCGGCGGGCAGGTCGAGCGCTGCGCCGCCGCGACGTAGCGGCTGAAGGGCGCCGCGGCGTCGAGGCGCAGCCGGCCGCCGACGACGTCCCAGGTGTCGACGGTGACGAGGGTCAGGACGACGAGCGGCACGACGGCGACCGCCCCGGCGTGCAGCGCGGCGCGGCGCGCGCCGGCCCCGGCGCGAAGGCCCGCGGCGGCGACCGCCGCGGTCGCGAGCAGCGCGACGATCCATGCGACGGTCCCCGGCAGGTCCAGCAGGACGAGCGTCGCGGCTGCGCCTCCGGCGACGGCGCGCCACGCTGACGGCCGCGGCACGGCGAGCAGCAGCACCGCGAGCGCCAGGCCGAGGAAGCCGAGCGAGGAGGCACCGGCGAGGTGCTCCAGTGCGACCCGGTCGGGATCCAGGCCGATGAGCGCCGCGGCCCCGACGCCGGCCCAGCGCGGCGCGCCGAGGCGACGGACGACGACGTAGGCGAGCAGCACGCAGACGAGGCCCAGGAGGTGCTGGAGGCCCGCGGCGACGCCCTGACCGATGCTCAGCGCCTCGTGCAGCCGGGCCCAGAGCGGGTCCGCGGGCGCTTGCACGAGGTCCGACCAGAGCCCGTAGCGGGCCTGGACGATGGCCGCCTCGGTGCTCTCGCGGTCGGTGATCGCGGGCTGGATCGCGAGCATCGTGGCGATCCGCAGCAGCGCGGCGGCGCCGAGGACGACCCACAGCGCGCGGGGCGCGCGCCCCGCCGCCGCGCGCGCCGCGACGAGCGTCCGCGAGGCCCGGGCGCGAGCGCGCGCCCGCCAGGCGCCTCGGCCGCGCCAGCGCGTCCGTACCCAGGCGGGCGCCCCCATGGCCTGGAGCGCGAGCAGCGCCGCCGCGGCCGCGAACGGCTGGGCCGGGACCGCGTAGCGCGGGTTGTAGAGCTGGATCGCGGCGCCGCCGGCGATGAGCGTCCCGGCGACCGAGCCGAGCAGCGCGACGGGTCGCCGGCGCCCCCGGCCGCGTGCGAGGCCGAGGGCGACCGCGACGAAGGTGGGCAGGAGCAGCCACGGCCAGAACCGCGTGAGCTCCTGGATCCGCGCCGCGAGCTCGAGGCGTCCCTCGTCGCTGCGGTACGAGGAGGCGAGGCCGCGGTCGCGGAGCGGCCCGATGGTGCCGCCCTCCGCCGCGCGCCAGCGGACGTCGGCGGCGAGCTCCTCCTGCGGGCCGACGATCTGGGCGGACCGGCGCTGCGCGTAGGCCGGCCAGGCGGAGCGGACGACGTCGCGGAGGCGGACCGCCGCCGACTCGAGCGGCATCTGCCGACGGACCTCCGCGGCGAAGCGCGCCAGCTCGTCGTTGCCCGGTCCCGGACCGCCGAAGTGCTGCAGCGCCGGCGAGGCGTCCATGAGGAACCAGTAGGCGCGGACGTCGGGACGGTGTCCGGCGCCGGTCGGGCCGCTCTCGCAGAAGCGCCGCAGGTCGGCGGGCAGGGTCATCAGGTCGCAGTCGGCGATCTGCGCGACGCGCCCGTACGCGCTCCACCCCTCGGCGATCGAGAGGCTCGCCCGCCCGGTCTCGACCTTCCGGTGGTGGAGGTAGGGCCCCATGAGCGCGCCGGCGCCCGCGACCCCGGCGAGGAGCAGCGCGACGCCGCGCAACGACGGGCGCGGGCCGAGGAGCCAGACCGCGAAGATCGGCAGCAGGAGGAGGCCGACGGTCCGGACGATGACGCCGGCGACGAGGACCGTCCCGAGCGCGGCGGCGAGCAGCGCGAGGACCGGGAGCGGCCACGCGGTCCGCCGGTGCTCGACGATCGCCGCCAGCAGCAGCGCCAGCGCGAGCACCACGAGGAACGCCTGCTCGCTGACGAACGTGTGTCCGAGCACGACGACGTCGCCCGACGCCGCGGCGACGAGCGCCCCGCCGCCGGCCGCCCAGCGCGCGCCGCCCAGCAGTCGCACGGCCGCGTAGATCGCGGCGGCCGCCGCCAGCCCGGCGAGGTGCTGCAGCACGATCGCCCCGGACGCCGACCCCGCCAGGTCGAACGCCCAGCGCAGCGCGAACATGTAGCCGGGCGGGTGCAGCGCGTTGCCGACGGTCGACCCGCCGAGCGTCTCGGCGACGAAGACCGCGCCGTCGGCGTTGTTCAGCAGCCCGGGCGACGCGGCCAGGAAGAGCCCACCGCGGAGCGCCGCGCCGAGGGCGAGGATCGGCCCGAGGACGACGAGCTCCGGGAGCAGGGCTCGCATCCACCGGCGGCCGCGAGGGAGACGGAGCCGTGGTCGGTGCACCTGCGGCTCGACCCTAGCGAGCGTCTGCGCCGATGGTCTTGGTCAGCGCGCCGGGCCGACCGTGGCGAGGGAATCCGCGACGATGTCCGACGGGCTCTGCTCCATCCGGACCGGAGCTCGCCGCCACGATCCGGGATCGGCGAGGAATCGCCGCAGCTCGGAGACGTCGTTGCCGGTCAGCGGAACCGACCCGTCGAGCCCGACGGACCGCTCGCTGCGGTCCCGGTGCACGGCGCACGGGTGCCCGAGGTAGCCGCACTCCTCTTGGCTCCCGCCGGAGTCCGTCACGAGGAACGCGCTGCGCCGGAGCAACGGGATGAAGTCCTGGTACGGCTGCCTGGGGATCCGCCGGAAGCGGTCGCCGTCGAAGAACCGCTCGAGCCCGTGGTCCGCGATCGCCGCCGCCGTGATCGGGTGGTCGACGAACAGCAGGCGGTCGCGGGCCGCGACGCCGGCGAGGATCTCGAGAACCTCGGCCAGGTCCTCGGGGCGCCGCAGCAGCTCGAAGCGGTGGATCGAGACCAGCCCGAAGCGCTCCGGGACGTCGAACGGCAGCGGCCGCGACGGATCGAAGAGGTTGTCGAAGACCGTGTTGCCGCCGGTGTCGACGATCACGCCCGACGTGTGCTCGCGGCGGAGGTTCTCGACGGCCTCCTCGCCCGGGCACAGGTGGTGCTGGACCAGCCGGCTGACGAGGCGCCGATTGAGCTCCTCCGGGAACGGCGACTTCCACGAGCCGCTGCGCAGGCCCGCCTCGACGTGGACGACCTCGAGGCCGAGCAGGCGACCGACGAGCGTGCCGATCACGGTCGTGAACGTGTCGCCGTGGCCGACGACCACCGGCGGTCCCCCGGCGCTCGCGACGGCCAGCAGGTCGCGGCGCTTGCGCAGGATCTGGACGGCGAGCTTGATCCCCCACGGCGGGATGTCGGTCGTCCGCTCCAGGTCGCGTCCGCCGGCGCCGCGCCCGAGCCACAAGTGCGGACGTGGGATCCCGAGCGCGTCGCTCATCGGGTTGATCTGCCGCGCCTGCTGCCCGGTGCAGACCATCACCGGGACGATCTCGCGGTCGACGAGGCGCCGGACGATCGGTGCCAGCTTGATGAGCTCGCCGGTGGTGCCATACGTGATGATCACTTCGGGGTCTCCTCCTGACCGCCGTTGAGCCGGTGCTTGATGACGCCGCGACAGATGCCCAGGGAGGAGACGGCGGCGAAGGGCAGCGACAGGGCGGAGAGGAGCAGCGCGTCGCCCGCGTCGACCTTCCGTCGCAGGGCGAACGCGAGGCTCGCTACGGGCAGCAGGGCGCTCGCGAGCAGCGTCCGCGGCCACCGCAGCGCGACGAGCACCCCGGCGATCGTGGCGAGCGGGAACGCCCGCACCAACGCCGTGAACCGCGTGCCCGGGACCGAGAACCCGTCGTAGAAGGTCGTGCCGCGGTAGAAGACCTGCTTGAAGAAGCCCTTCGCGGTGGTCCTCGGCTCGTACGTGCACCCGAACGTCGGGGCAAGCCAGATGCGGTGGTCCTCGGCAATCCGACGCATCACCGCGGTGTCGTCGTTGACCAGGCGGTCGTCGCCGACGCGCGACCGGAACTCGGCCATGGCGCCGCGCATGAGCTCCGTGCGCAGCAGCAGGCAGCCGGTGCCCTTCGGGTAGTGATCGAAGTCCTCCAGGCCGAACGACGTCTCGCGCCGGTCGCCGTAGTACCTGAACCACGCGATCTCGGTGACGGCGCGCCAGAACCGTCCGAAGAAGGGCGGGCTCGTCCTGACCGGCCAGCTCGGCGACGTCATGAAGGAGTCCGCGCGGATCGCGCTGAGCTGGGTTCGGGCGAACGCCGAGCGGCTCGGGATCGACGCCGAGCGGTTCGAGGACGCGGAGTTCCACGTCCACGTCCCGGCGGGCGCGATCCCGAAGGACGGGCCGTCGGCCGGCATCACCATGGTCACCGCGCTCGTGTCGCTGCTCACCGGGCGTCCGGTGAAGCACACGGTCGGCATGACCGGCGAGGTGACGCTGCAGGGCCGGGTGCTGCCGATCGGCGGGCTGAAGCAGAAGTCGCTGGCGGCGCACGCGGCGGGGCTCACAGACGTCGTGATCTCGGAGCGCAACCGGGGCGACCTGGACGACGTCCCGGAGGAAGTCCGCGACGCCGTGACCTTCCATCCGACGATGACGCTCCACGAGGTGCTCGCCGTCGCGCTGGAACCGCTTCCGGCGACGGTCCCGACGACCGCCTGAGCGGACGATCCGCCCCCCCCCGGGGGCGTCCCGATCGGGACGCTTCCGGGGGGCGCCGAGGCCCGTGACCGAGCGCCCCTGGACGTTTGTTGGCGCTCGATCCTGCGGCACGGTAGTTTTCGGGGTCCGGGGGACCACAAAGCTTCCCGGGGCGCCGGCTGGGATCGGTGTCGAGATGTCCACCGATCCCAGCCACACCGCGGCATCTCGAGCGAGACGTCCGAGCGTGACGAACGCGGGTTGTCCGTCCGCTCCTGCGCATCGTCCACGGGGGACCGTCGCGGAGCCTGGAGTGTTGCACGCACCGTCCACGGGTGACCCCGGTCGGCCCGGATTCGACGGACGCGCCCGACGGTCGTGGGGACCGCGACCCGCCGGTCGGCGGACCCGGAAACGCAACGCGGGTGAACGTCCGCCACCTCGCGTTCTCCGCTCCCCCCGGGCGCGCAAGAGCCGGACGCGCGCCTCCCGCGGTCGGACAGGCCCGCCCTCCCGCGTCCGCGCCTCGTCCAGACCCCTGGCGCCAGCGGTTGGCGATCGTCACGCTGGCGCGCTGCGGCACCGTCCCGGTGCCGCCCCGCGTCCCCGACGCGGTGTGGCTGGGGTCGACGCGGACGTCGCGTCGATCCCAGCCGGCGCCCCGGCCGCACGGAGGCCGGGCCGGCCGGGCGCGCACTGGTCCGGGCGAGCGATCCTCGCTTCCCGGCGGGTCCCAGCACGAGTTCGGCGGCGCGCGCGGCCGACCACGATCGCCTCTGAGGCCCTCCCCGCCCGAGGGGGCGCGGACGACAGGGCGCGGCCGGGCGCGGTCGGCGCCCGGCGTGGACGCCGACGGGTGCCACCGACGCGCGCCCGGGCTGGTGCGAAGCCGGGCGGGACGCGGCCGCGACTCGCCCTGGTTCCGAGCTCAGCCTGGATCCGCCGATGCTCGGCCGAGCCTCGCCGTCGAGGACCGGGAGTGGGCGGAGACGCCACCGCAGGACGGTCGGGACCGTCCGGCGGGGACAGGTCCGCCCGGGCGCCGGTCGTCGACGGCAAGACGATCGGCGGATCGGTGGACCCGCGGACCGGTGGTTCCAGGCTCAGAGGCCGACGACCTGGCTCAGCGAGGCGCCGAGCGCACCCGGGAACGTCCCGGCGGGGAAGACCACCGTGCGCGCGGCCGCCAGCGCCTGAGCGCCGCCCGGCACGTCGTACACCAGCGTCTTCGCGCCCGGCTGCCCCTGGAAGGCGCTCGAGACGGCGGGCACCAGCGGGCTGCCGATCGGCTGGCCGGCGGCGTCGAGCAGGGTGACGGGGCCCGGAGCGCCGGTCAGACGGGTGTCGATCGTCACCCGCAGCTCGTTGCTGTCGGTCTTCGCGACGGCGAGGACCTCGGGGGTGACGGTCCAGCCGACGGCCGAGGCCCCCTCGTTGGCGCCGAGGCTCGCGATGTCGCGCGCGACGGAGGTCGCGGCGGGCCGACCGCTGACGGCGAACGCCGCCTCGTCGACCGTCGCGGCGACCGCGTACTCCTGCACGCCGACGGCGTTGCGGAACGTCACGTCGACCACGCGCGGGTCGTCGGGGTTGGCGGTCGCGTCCCCTGCGACCGCGGCGATCCGGCGGCCGTTGGCGAGCACGAGGCCGAAGCGGGTGGCGTCGAGGCCCGACACCACGGACTGGTCGAAGACGTACCGCACGACCGTCCCCTGGCCGAAGCCGAACGAGGCCGAGACGAGATCGGTCGACACGAGGTCCGCCCGCGCGGTCCGCGTGCCGGTCCGGCCCGGCAGCGGCGCCCGGCCGATGGTGGCGAGGGTGCTCGCCGTCCCCGGCCCGTTCGGCGCGGACGCGGTCACGGCGCCGTCGGCGACGGAGGCCGAGACGGCGTTGTCCAGGATCCCCGGGGGGAACTGCGTCCGGACCTCGCCCGACGCGCTGCCCGACAGCCCCGTGGCGGGCAGCTCGTCGCCGCCCGCGTCGGCGACGCGGAAGCTGCCCGCCCCCGCCGGAGCGGTGATCGAGCGGTCGAAGACGTAGACGAGGCCGTCGAGGCCCTCGCGGCGCACCGAGATCAGCCGCGGCGCCGAGGACACCCCGCGCGTGCCGTCCTTCGACGGGCTCGTGGTGACCGGCGCCGCGTCGGGGAGGTTGCGGAAGTCGTTCGCCGTCTGGTTGTCCGTCGTCACGGCGTTCCCGGCGACGGTCCCGGCCGTCATCCGCGCGAGGTCGCCGCTGAAGGCGGCGCGAACGGCGCTGCCGTTGACGGTGGCCGAGCTGGCGGTGCGCGGGCCGCCGGCGTTCGTCACCAGGGTGAAGTCGGCCGGGGTGAGCGCGACGCCGCTCTCGAGCGCGCGGTCGAAGCGGTAGACGGCCTGCGAGCCGCTGACGGTGACGGAGACGAGGTTCGGCCGGCGGTCGCCGGTGCCGGGCTTGGCGGTGCCGAGCGCGGCGCCCGCGGTGGCGGGCAGCGCGAGCCCGGCGATCGCGGTCAGGGCGGCGGCGCGTCGAAGGCGCGGGGCGGGACGTGACGGGTGATGCACAGGTGACCTTCTCGTGATGATTCGGTGAACGGACGGGCCGGAACGCACGAACGGCCTCCGCGAGGGAGGCCGTTCAGAGACTGCGGTCCGGCCCCGGCGTTCGCCGGGACCGGAGGATTGCGGAACGCGTGGTGCCTAGAAGCCAACCAGCTGGTCGAGGCTGGCGCCGAGCTTGCCCGCGAACGTGCCGGCCGGGAAGTACACCGACACGGCGCCGGCAAGCGCCTGCGCGCCACCCGGGACGTCGTAGATGATGGTCTTCGGACCCGGCTGGCCCTGGAACGCGCTGGAGGGCGCCGAGGTCAGGAGCGGGTTGCCGATCGGGTTGCCGGCGGTGTCGAGCAGGACGATCGGACCCGGAGCACCGGTGAGACGCGTGTCGATCGTGACCCGCAGCTCGTTGGAGTCGGTCTTCGCGACGCCGAGGACCTCCGGCGCGACGGTCCAGCCGGCCGCCGAGGCGCCCTCGTTGCCACCCAGGTCGGCGTCGGCGCGCGCGACCGAGCTACCGGCGGGCTGGCCGCTGATGGTGAACGCGCCGTTCCCGACCGTGGCGCGCACGGCGTACTCCTGCACCCCGAGGTCCGCGGCCGGAGCCGTGAAGGACACGTCGACGACCTTCGGGTTGTCCGGGTTCACCGTGGCGCTGTCGCCCGTGAGGAACGAGCCGTCGGCGAGCGTGACCTGGAAAGCGGTCGGGTCCGCCGCGGACGTGGCGGCCTGATCGAACGTGTAGCGGACGACCGTGCCCTGGCCGAAGCCGAAGGACGAGGAGATGAGCTCCGCCGACAGGAGGTCGGCCCGCGACGTGACCCCGTCCCTCCCGGGCAGGGAGACGCGCGAGACGCGGTTGTCGCGGTTCGCCGCGACGCTCGCCGCGGTGGCCGAGCGGACCGCTGCGGGCCGCACGAAGGCGGAAACGGCGTTGTCGAGGATGCCGGGGGCGAAGGTCGCGCGGACCTCGTTGGCCTCAGCACCGACGTCGATCACCGTGGCGGCCGTCTCGCCGGCGCCGGCGTTCGCGACCTGGTAGTCGGCGGTCGTGGTCGTGAAGTTCGACAGCTCGCGGTCGAAGACGTACACGAGGCCGTTCAGGCCCTCTCGACGGACCTCGACGAGCTCCGGAGCGGCGGACACCCCGCGCGTGCCGTCCTGGGAGTCGGTCGTCGTGACCGGCGCCGAGTCGGGGAAGTTGCGGAAGTCGTTGCCGGTCTGGTTGTCCGTGACGACGGCGAAGGCCGCGACCGAGCCGGCCGTGTACTTCGTGAGGTCCTGGTCGGTGCCGAAACCGACGCGCACCGCGCTGCCGTTGACGGTCGCGGACTGGCCCGGGATCGAGCCCTGCGCGTTGCTGGTGAGGGTGAAGTCGGTGGCGGTGAGCGCGACGCCCGACTCGAGACCGCGGTCGAAGCGGTACACGGCCTGCGAGCCGTTGACGGTCACCGAGACGAGGTTCGGCTTGCGGTCGCCGACGCCCGGCTTCGCCGTGCCGAGGGCTGCACCCGCCGGAGCAGCGGCGGCGAACGTCAGCGCGAGGGTGCCGGCGCCGATGGCGGCGCGGCGAGCCAGGCGCGAGGAGGGCTTGAGACCCATGGGTGATTCTCCTGTGAGATGTCGGTGGTGAAACATCGCTGTCCCTCGTCTCGTGTCCTGGGTCGAACCCGCGAGCAACTCCACGCCGGACAAGGCGATCCCGCTTTCCCAACGAATGTTGGGGGTCAGCGCCGAGCAGTGTGGCAGATTTGAAGGCGCGAGGCGAACATTCGTTGAAATCGGCTTGAGGTCCGACGCGGCGTGGCCGATGGGGCCGGGCCTCCCCCCACGGACGCAGTACACGCGAACAGCCCTGCAGGACTCGCGAGATCCGGGATGTCGCCTCACAGGTCGACGCGCGCCCGCGCACGTGCGCACGTGCGAGTCCCACTCTCGTCCCAGCCGGGTGTGCAGTCGAGCGCATACGTCGTCCATCAGCCCGTCGTGCGCCAGGTCCCGAGACCGCCGCCGCGGACGTGCGGCCAGCGCGCGCGGCGCGTCGATCCGTCCCGGTACCTGCCGCCCGCGCTGGATCGGCTCGGTAGCCTGCGATCGCTCGACCAGTTCGCGACGCGACCTGCATCCCCCACGTCCGACCCGAGGAGCAACCAGACATGTCCGAGCCCTTCCGTCCCAGGCGCGCGACCGGCGCGATCTCCGGCCTGCTGGCCGTCAGCGCGCTGGCCGCGCTCGCCCCAGCCGCGCAGGCCGCCGACCCCGGCCAGCTCGACACCGCCTTCGGCGGCGGCATCGTCCGCCTCGACGCCGGCACCGCCGTCAACGCGCTCGCGGTTCAGCCCGACGGCAAGGTCGTCGCCGTCGGCTACCGGGGCGCCGCCGCGAAGACCGGCCAGCCGTTCGCCGTCCGCCTGAACCCCGACGGCTCTCGCGACGCGAGCTTCAACCCGCAGCTCGTCTCCCCGGAGGCCGTCGGCGGTGCCGGGGCCAAGGGCCTCGCGCTGACCGACGTCGTCATCCGCGGCAATGGCGTCGCGATCTCCGGCACGGTGTTCGACGACAGCGAGGCGCCGGCGGGGATGGTCGCCATCGCGCTCAACGCCGACGGTAGCCGCGACGGCGGGTTCAGCGACGACGGCATCGCGACCGCGGAGACCGGCTTCCTCGACGCGGGGCAGGGCAACGGGGTGTCCCTGACGTCCGGCAACGGCATCGCGATCGCCGGCACGTCGATCGACGGAGGCGCCCAGAACCGAGCGACCGTCGCGCGCTTCACGGCCTCCGGCGCGACGGCGGGCACGACCGACGTCGGGCCGCCGAACGCGAAGTTCTACGCGATCGCCGCGCAGAGCGACGGGCGCTTGGTGGCGGTCGGCGAGCACCGTGACGGCCAGCCCCGGCTCGGCTTCGCGGCCCGGCTGACCGCCGGCGGTGACGTCGACGGCGGCTTCCGCGGCAACGGCTCGTTCAGCGCGAACTACGCCGGAAACGGAGCCCAGTCGCCGCTGACCGACGTCGCGATCGCGTCGGGCGACCGGATCGTCGTCTCGGGCAGCGCCGCGCAGAGCGGGGCGAAGGCCTTCGCCCTCCGCCTGAGCGCCAACGGCAACCCGGACGGCGGGTTCGGCAACGGGGGCCAGGCCACGCTGAGCGCGTCCCCCAACGCTCAGAACCAGGACGTCAGCTTCAAGAATCCCGGGCCCGGGTCCACGAACATGGTGCCCGGGGCGTCCGGCGTCGCGATCGACGGCGACGACGTCTTCCTCGGCGGCACGGCGTACGAGGGGATCCACCGCTTCTTCGCCGCGCGCCTGACCGGCGCCGGCCAGCCGTTCGGTGGCTTCGCCGGCTCGGGGCAGACCGCCTTCGGCGTCGACGCGGCGTCGACGCCGGTCCGCGGCGTCGGCGGCGTCGCGCTGAGCACCCAGGGCCTCTACGTCGGCGGGACCGTCGGCGACACGGGGGCCGTCGCGCGCGTGGGCGCGGTCGCGCGGGTCGAGGTGCCGCCCGGCACCGGAGGCGCCGACCAGAACCCCGGGACCGGTCAGCCTCCCGCCGGCGGTGGCGGCGGCGGTGGTGGCGGGACGAAGCCCAAGGCACCGTCGCTCTCCAGCGTGTCGCTGAAGCCCGCCAAGATCACCGCGAAGAAGTCGGCGACCCTCAGGTACAAGCTCGGCGGCGCCGGCTACGTGACGCTCGCCGTCGAGCAGCGCGCGAAGGGCCGCCGCGCGACCTCGGGCCGCGCGAAGGGCTCCTGCGGTCGGCCGACGAGCGCGAACCGCCGCGGCAAGACCTGCACCTACTACGCCACGATCGGCAGCACGAAGCGGATCAAGGTGACGAAGGCCGGGACTCGCACGGTGAAGCTCAAGCGCAAGGTCACGAACCGGACGCTGAAGAACGGCACGTACCGGCTCGTGGTCCAGGCGCTCGACACGACGCGCAAGGTCAAGGGCACGACGAAGCGGATCACGTTCCGCGTGGCGTCGCGATGAGTCCGCGCCGCGCCCGGCGGCGGTCGGTGGCCGCCGCCGGCGCGGCGGCCCTCACCGCCGCCGCCGCCACCGCCCTGCTGCTTCCGAGCGCGGGATCCGCCGCGCCCGGTGACCTCGTGCAGACCTTCGGCAACCAGGCGCCCCTGACCCGCGGCATCGTCGCCGCCCCGAGCGGCGTGCGCCTCTACGCCGCGGCCGCTCAGGGGGACGCCATCCTCGCCGCAGGCACCCGCAACGGGCAGATGGTCGTGCTGCGGATGACGCAGTCCGGTGCGCTGGACTCCTCCTTCGGCTCGGGAGGCATCGCCGCCGTGGGTCAGGGCGTCGCGCGCGATCTCGCCGTCGCCGGCGACCGAATCGTCGTCGCCGGCGAGCGCGCCGGGTTCGGCGGGTTCTCCGGTGCGATCCTCAACGGATCCGGCGCCACGATCGCATCACTCGCCCTCGCCCTGCCGAACGACGCGCAACGGGCAGGGCGTCTCGTCGTGCAGCCCGACGGCAAGGTCGCGCTCTCGGGCACGGCCCTCTCGGGAACCGGGTTTCCGACGGCGACGATCGTCCGCTGGCAGGTGGACGGCGCGCTCGACAGCAGCTTCGACGGCGATGGGATCGTGACGTTTCCGGCTTCGGCGAGCCGTCAGTCCAGCGCGACGGGCCTGACGCGGCAGTCCAACGGCACCCTGGTCGCCGTCGGCTCCGTCACCCCGGCGAACACCGTCGCCGCGCTGGCCTGGCGGGTCAGCAGCGGCGGCGCGACGCTCGGCGCCGCGCAGGAGGCGCTTCACACCGGCAACGGTGGCCGCTCCGAGCTCCGGGCGGTCGCTACCCGCCCGGATGACTCGCTCGTCGCGGTAGGTGCGAACAACACCGGCGGCACGTCGGACCAGCTCCTCGTCCGCCTGACGTCGGGCGGCGCGATCGCCGGCGTCACGCGCGACGCGTCGTCGGCCGGCAGCCCCGGGAACCCCCTCGCGGGCGGCGAGACCGTCCTGTCGACCCGCGACCACGTGTTCGTCGGCGGCGGCTTCGACGCGACCGGGCCGTTTCGCGTGCTGTCGCTCAGCGCCCGCACCCCTGCGAGCCTCGCCGCCGACTCCGGCTTCGCGACGGGGACGGCGACGGCCGGTCCCGGGTCGGTGTCGGGGACTCGGCGCGTCGCCGTTGACGGACAGCTTCCGAATTGGACCACCGGCCGCCAGGGTCAGATCACCGGCATCGCCCGCCTGCCGAACGACCGGATCGTGGCGGTCGGCAACGCCGGGAGCTCCGTCGGCACCTTGGACGCGAGCGGGCAGGGCGTCGTCGCGCTCTTCGAAGGTCTTGCCGACACCTCGGCACCCCCGGGTGGGGGCACGACGAACCCCGGCGGCGGAACGACGAACCCTCCCGGCGGCGGAACGACGAACCCCGGCGGCGGAACGACGAACCCCGGCGGCACAACCACGAGCCCCCCCAGCGGCGGAGCGACGAACCCCGGCGGCAGCACGACGAACGCCGGTGGCGGCAGCAGCGCGCCGCCGCCCCCGGCCGCGAATCCGGCCACGCGCGTCCCGGCCGTGCGCTCTTGGAGCCTGCGCCCGGCGACGATCACCGCTCGTCGGGCGGCAACGCTGCGGCTGACGCTGACTCGCGCCGGTCGCGTGCGGCTCGAGGTCCAGCGCCCGGTCACCGGCCGCCGTGCCGCCGACGGCCGCTGCCGCGTCACGCGGTCGCGGACTGGCCGGACCTGCCGCACCTGGGTGCGTACGGGCGCCACCCGCACCGTGCGCCGCGCGAAGGGCAGCTCGACGTTGAACCTCGGCACCCGCGTGACGAACCGACGGCTCCGGGTCGGCCGGTACCGCCTGGTCCTGACGCCGCTGGCGGCGTCGGGACGTGCTGCGGGTACCGTCCGCACGATCGCGTTCCGGATCGCCCGCTGACGCCCCGCGAGGCGGGCGCTCCGGTGCCCGCCTCGCTGCGTCCCCGCCCGGGGGCGCTTCGCTAGGGTCGAAACGATGAACGGCTCCGCCCCCGTGCACCGACCCGTTGAGCTGCCGATGCTGACGGATCCGGTCTGGCAGATGACCTACGGCGAGCGAGCGGCGTTCCAAGGGGTGCTCGAAGAGCTGCGCCCCGCCCTCGCCATCGAGATCGGCACCTGCGAGGGCGCGTCACTGCGGCGGATCGCGCGCTACAGCTCCGAGGTCCACTCCTTCGACCTCGTGGAACCGCAGCTCGAGGTCCCCGACCACGTCACGCTCCACACCGGCGACTCGCATGCGCTGTTGCCGGAGGTGCTGGAGCGCTTTGCCGTCGAGGGCCGCAACGTCGATTTCGTGCTCGTCGACGGCGACCACTCCGCCGAGGGTGCGCGGCAGGACATGGAGGACCTGCTCCGCTCCGACGCAGTCCGCGAGACGATCATCATCGCCCACGACACGGCCAACGAACTCGTGCGGGCGGGTCTCGACGCCGTCGACTACGCGGCGCACGAGAAGGTGCGGTTCGCCGAGCTCGACATGGTCCCCGGCCATCTCGGTCACCGACAGTTTCCGGGGGAGCTCTGGGGCGGCCTGGGCCTCGTCGTGGTGTCCGCGTCGGACCCGCGCGACGCCGACGAGACGGCCGTGCGCGATTGGTACGCCCATCACGCCCGTGCGCTCGAGGCCGCGCGCGACGCCCCGACGCGGGCGGAGGAGCACGCCGCGCTGCAGGAGCGCGCGCACGTCGCCGAGCTGCGCGTGGCCGAGCTGGAGGCAGAGCTCGCCCGCGTGCAGCAGCGCAAGCGCGAGGCCGAGGTCGAGGCACTGCACCACGAGCGGCTCGTGCGCGACCTCACGCGGTCGCCGAGCTGGCAGGTGACCGCGCCGCTGCGCGCCCTGAAGCGCGCGGCGCGCCGTCGGCGTTGACGGCCTCTGGATCGCCGTCGCTCGGCGAATCGTCGTACCGGACGCGCGTCAGCCGCGGCGGTGCGCCAGCCGCTTCGCGGCGCGGAGCGGCGCCGTGACGCGCCAGCTCGGCGAGCGCATCAACGCCTGCCACAGATCCCGGTGATGGACGACCTCCCGCTCGAGCGCCGCTATCCGCTCGTCACGGGCGTCCAGCGCGGTCGCCGATGTCCCCGCGCGTGCCGGCGCACCGGCGAGCGCGTCGCGGGCCACGGCAAGCAGCTCGCCGCCGTGATGCCGGTCGCGCTGGACCGGATCGCCCGCGCGCGGGCGATCCGCATCGACCACGATCAGCCCCAAGCCGTACCAGAGCTCGCCACCGAACCGTTCCCGACCCAGGTGCCCCGGCACGAAATCGAGGTCGACGTGGACGACCTTGTCGTGGGCGGCATAGTCCACGGCGTCGAGGCCGGACCGGACCAGCTCGTTCCCGGTGTCGTGCGTCACGATCACCGTGTCCCGGACCGCCGAGCTGGCGAGGAGATCCTCGACGTCGCGACGGACGCCCTCGGCCGAGTGATCGCCGTCGACGAGCGCGAAGTCGACGTTGCGGCCCTCCTGGGCGAAGCCCGCGAGGACCTCGGGCAGCAGGACGTGCGAGTCGCCGGTGTGAAGGGTGACGTGCTCGGGGACCTCGAGCTGCGGGAGCACGACGTCGAACGAATGGACCTCGGCGCTGTGCGCCGCGATCCGGCGCAGGCTCGCGCCCTCCGCAGTCCCGACCTCGATCGCGAGCGCCGGGCGGCGGGCCGACAGCAGCCCCTCGATCGCAGCGCGCTCGCCCCAGGCCATCTGCCACACGTCGTCCTCGAAGAGCTCCATCGAACGTCGAGGGTAATGGTCTGACGGCCGATCAGGCCGGTCCGCGCAGCCGCCGCGCCAGCGCCGCGGCACCCAGCGCCATCCGGACGGCGCGGCGCTGCCGAACGGCGCGGAGGCGCAGGAGCTCGGCCTCCTGCTCGGCGATGCGCTGTCGCAGCGCGTGCACGCGCCGCTCGTCCTCGAAGCGCTCCGCGACCTGGGTGGCCAGCGCCGCCTCCCGTTGCTCGAGCGCGGCCGCGCGTCCTGCGACGCGGGCCTCCTCCTGCGCGACCCGCGCCTCTCGATCGGCCACGTCCAGAAGCGCGCGCTCGGCCGTCTCCGCCCGCGCCCTCCAGCGGTCCAGGACCGCCGCGCTCGCCGCGCCGAACGCTGAGGGCCGCTCACCCGTGCCGATCCGGACGTTCTGCTGCCACAACTCCCGGTTGGCCCGCTCCAGCGACTGCTGCCAACGGGCGTTCACCGGCTCGGCGACCCAGGCGAGCATGCCGCCGGGAACTCCGGCCGGCTCGAGCCCGACGAGCAGCAGATAGTGCATCGCCCAACCACGTGGCCGCTCGCCTGCCGGCACGCCGGGGGACTCCAGCATCGCGGGATCCGCGTCCGCGCCGTCCTCGGGGGCGATCAAGACGCCCTCGGCGTGCCACTGCCCGAGCACCACGGCGTCGAGTGCCGCTGCCCACCGACCCACCGCGTCGCGGTCGAAGTTCGTGAGGTGGAACGCGTTGTCCTCCTCGTAGCGCCGCGAATTCGGCACCGAGACGAGAAGGCGTACCCCCCCGGCCGCCAGGCGTCGAAGGCCATCGAGGACCGCCTCGCCGTCCGCGAGGTGCTCGATCCCCTCGAAGCAGACGAGGACGTCGAGCTCGGACGGGTCGACCGTCCCGAGCCACGTCACGGCATCGGCCTGGTCGAACCGCACGCCGTCGAGCGCGCCGTGCGCGCGACGCGCCTCCTCGACCGCCCGGGGGTCGACGTCCAGTCCGAGCACGGACGCGGCCTGCTCGGCGAGGATGGCGCTCCCGTACCCGACGCCGCAGCAGAGGTCCACGACGCGCCGTCCGGCGCAGAATCGCGCCGCGAACCGGTAGCGGTGGCGGTGCTCGAGAGCCAGCAGGGACTCCCCGTGGACCGCGTCGTTGCTCAGGCGTTCCAGGGACACCACTCCACCTCCAGCTCGCGCCGTCGGGCACGCATCTCGGCCATCAGTCGCTCCGCTGCGGGCTCGCCTTGGGTCCGGAGCATCGAATCGGGTCGGATCCGGTAGTCGAAGAGCCGCTCGGGGATCGCGATCCCGCGGCGTCCCGCGTCCCGCAGACGCAGGTACAGGAACCAGTCCTCGAAGCTCGTGAGCTCCTCGTCGTAGAAGAACCCATCATCGAAGATCCGCCGACGCAGCAGCGCCACCGCGTCGCCCGCGACGTTGCGCTCCGCGAGGATCGCCGGGTCGTTGGAAAGCGGCTGCCAGCCCTCGTCCGGTCCGGCACGAAACGGCTGGCCGGCCTCGTCCACGTAGCGGGACCAGCTCGTGACGAACTCCAGGTCCTCCCGTCGCATCAGCACGTCGAGACACCGCTCCACGAAGGTCGGGCCGAGCAGGTTGTCAGCGTCCAGCGGCACGACGAAGTCGCCCAGGGACGCGCGGACCCCCGTGTTGCGCGCCGCACCGAGTCCCGCGCCGGCCTTCGTCAGCACCGTCACCCGGTCGCGCTCCGCGAGGCATCCGAGCACGGCGTCTCCCGGGTCGGTGGACCCGTCGTCGACCACGACCACCGTGACGTTCGGATGCGTCTGGTCCAGCGCGCTCTGCACCGCCGCCTCGACGTACTGGGGCAGGCGGAAATACGGGATCACGACCGTCACCCGGGACGCGGGACCCGCGACCGGCTCGGCGCGGTCCCAGCGGGGTGCGCGAGCGAGCAGGCGCCGGTAGCCGGCCTTGACCGCCCCCGAACGCGTCAGCTCCTCGAAGCGGGCACGGGCGGCCGTACGGCGCGCAGGGTCGCGCACGGCGTCGAGATCGGCCGCGAGCTGCTCGATCCGCTCCAGCAGCGCCTGACCGCTCGCGTCGCGCGCGAGCCAGCCCCCGGGGCGGCGACCGTCGTCGTCGGGCGGTCCGACGATCTCCACCAGACCGCCGACGGGACGGGCCAGGACGGGCACGCCGACTGCGAGGGCCTCGAGCGCGACGTTGGGCCAGCACTCCCACGTCGATGGGACCACGACCGCGTCGTGCCCGGCGACGAACGCAGGAACGTCCTCCGGGGGCAAGGGGTCCTGAAGACGCACCCGCTGGTCGCCGGCGGCCGCCAGGCGGACCGCGGCGCGGACCGACACGCCACGCGGCCCGGTCTCTGTGTCCGCGCCGAGGACGGTCAGCCGCAGGTCCGCAGGCGTCGCGCGGAGCGCCTCGACGAGCGCCTGCACGCCCTTGCGGCGCTCGAGCCGCCCGAGGTACAGCAGTCGCAGCGGACCGGGCTCCGTCTCGTCGACCGGTGCGGCCTGCCGAACCACCCGGGGCACGGGGTGGCGCACCTCCACGGTCGGCGCGAGCTCCCCGTCGTAGAAGCGCCGATACAGCGCGCCCACCTCGGCTCCTCCGACCACGCACGCGTCCGCCTCGCGCAGGACGTAGCGCTCGAGCTCCCAGAGCAGCCGCTGAGGCTCGTCGTCGGGCAGAGCGCCGTTCAGCGTCCACACGACCTCGTGCGTCGTGTGCGCCCGAACGACGATCCGCGTCCCACGCAACCACGGCACCTGCGCGGCGCGCGCCTGCACGAGGACGGCCCCCTCGGCGAGGTAGTCGGGCACCTCGATGAGGTCAGGGCCGCGACCGTCGTAGTGCGCGGCGACGGCCGCATACACGCTGGCGGCGTGCCGGTGCGCGGCGTTGAAGTAGGACCCGGGCCCGCCGTCGACGTCGTCGGGGACCGCGACGAGGGCCACCCGCGGGTCGAGTGTCCAGACGGAGCGCTGCTCGTGGTTGACGCGCTCGAGGGCCCTCACGGTGCTCGCGCGGGTGAAGAGGGTGACCTCGGCCCACTCCGCGAGCGTGTCGGCGAGGGCAGCGACATAGGCAGCGATCCCTCCGCCGTTGGCGGGCGCGACGTCGTTGCTGACGACGGCGATCCGCGGACGCGTTCCGACGGCGGCCGTCGCCGTTGACGAGGCCTGAGGAGAGCTCGGCACCGGCCGCGATCCTAACGGCCGTCCCCGGCGCGGCGCTCGCGCAGGTACCGGCGTGCGCGCGCTGCCGTCCGGCGCGGCTGCGGCAGCGCCGCCAGCCGGGCGTCCTCCCGCTCCCGCGCGACCTGGCGGTCCTCCTCGCGCAGCCGCTCCAAGACCTCGCGAACGGCCGGGACGAGGTCGGCGCCCGAACGAATCCGGTCCGTGCGCTCACAGGCGACCTGACGCGCGCGAGCAACGCGCTCCGCGACCGCGGGCCCGGCGGCGAGCACCTCCCGCAGCGCCCCGCTCGCGGCCCCGAGGTCGGGCTCGGCCCAGCGGGCACCCTCGGGGTAGGGCGCCAGGCCTGATGGAACCCGACCCGGCGTCCACGGGATGGGCCACCCCGTCCGATCGTCGAGGAGATCGGTGCTGCCCCCGTAGTCCGTGGCGACGACGGGGACGCCTCGCAGCATCGACTCGACGATCGTGAGGCCGAGACCCTCGGCGCGGTGCAGCGCGAGGTGCGCGGCCGCCCCCGCGACGAGCGCCGCGTGCTCCTCGGCCGGAAGGCGTTCGTCCACGAGCTCCACCGGCACGCCGGCGTCCAGCGCCGCCAGGCGCACGCGCTCCGCCTCACGCGGCCACGCCCGCCCGCCGACCGACTTGACCACGAGTCGGACGTCAGCCGGGGGATTCGCTCGCGCGAAGGCCTCGATCGCCCCGACCGGGTTCTTGCGTTCCGCGCGGGACGCATAGTCGAAGACGCTCAGCACGTACCGGCCGTCGCGGGGTCTCGCGGCACCCAGCGTCGATGGCGAGGCTGCGCCGAGGGGGACGTGCCGGACCGGCCCGTCGAACGCGCGCTCGAACGCCGCTGCGACGAACGCCGTCCCCGCCCAGATCTCGTGGACCAGGCCGATCGCAGGTCGCCAGCTGTCGGGGACCTGCTCCAGCTCCCACCACCAGACGGCGATCCGGTACTCGTTCGCGGGGACCCGCCGACGCAGGCGCCGCAGCACGACGGGCAGCAGGTCGGCGTTCAGGCAGGCGAGCGTCACGCGGTACCGGAACGGCGCGTCGCCGTCCGCGGGCCGGGGTCGGCCGCGGCGATCGACGCGAACCCGGTCGACCGGGATGCCGCCGGCCTCCAGCCCGTCGGCGACCTGGCGCGCGATCTCCGCGACACCGAGCGCCGACTCGTCGAACAGCCCGATGACGTTGACCCCGCCGTACGGGGCCGCGACGACCTCGGGATCCATCTCGGGGTCCGTAGGCGGGTCTGCCAGCGCCGCAGGGAGCCCGACGAGCCGACCGTCCAGGCCGGAGGCGGTGCGCGCCCATTCGACGAGCCGCCGGGCGTCGTCGCGATCGTCGAGGTCCGCGAACGCGGCCTGCAGGTCGTACCGACCCCGGCGGAGCTCGACGAGGTAGCGATTCAGGCCCCAGACGGTCTCCTCGGCATCGGACTCGCCGACCCAGGCGAGGAACCTCTCGCGAGCTCCAGGGTCGTCGCGCAGGACGCGCATGCGCTCCTGCGCAGGCCACCGGGAAAGGAGGGTGCGCAGCACGGGGTCGCCCGGCCACGGGTCCGGCTCGTCGGGGACGTCGACGACGGAGGCCCGGAGGTTGCCGTAGGCGCGCACGAGCACCCGCAGCGCCCCGTCCTCCGAGGGGCGCAGGCGGCTCATGTCCGGGTGCGGAAGGTGCTCGTGGCGGGCGGACCAGCCGTCGAGGTCGGCGACGGCGAGGGGGCGCGAGGCGGCCGTCAGATCCTCCGGCCGGCTTCCGGCCAACGGCCGCTCGTGGACGTTCCACCACGCGAGACCGATTCCCGGGTCTTCGACGAGCACGAGTCCCGGCACCTCGCTCTCCAGCAGCACGTCGCGGCGCGCGGGTTCGACGTCCAGCAGCGCGGCGAGCGGGGCCAGCCGGGGATCACCCGCGCGGCAGGCGAAGAGCCGAGGATGCGTCGCTCCGAGCGTCACGACGTCCTCTGCGGAGGGCCGCAGGCCGTCCGCGTCGTCCGGCGGGGCCACGAACCGTCGGGCGACCGCCACCCCGCCGTCCTCGGCGACGGACACGAGCGGCCCGGGCGGGTGCAGGACGAAGGACGTCACCGGCAGTCCGACGAGTATCCGCGACCCCTCGGTGCGCGCCGCGAGCGCGACGAGCAGCGCTCCGGCGTCCCCGGGCGCGACGTCGAGGTCGGCCCAGCTGAGGACCGTCGTGCCTGGCCCGTGAATCCGGCGGTGCGCGGGCTTCAGGTCCGGGTGATCGACGAGGACCGTCGCCGGCGAAGCGGTCGTCGAGCGCCAGGAACGCACGGCGGCCGCCGCCGACCCGAGGTCCCCGCCGGACGCGAAGACGACGCCGAGCACCTGACGGAGTCTACGTCGGAGACGCTCTACCCTGTCCGGCAATGGCCGACGTACCGCTCGCCGTCTCGGTCTCAGGGCTGCACAAGACCTTCCGCATCGCGGAGCACCAGGTCAGCACGCTGAAGGAGCGCGCGCTGCACCCGCTCCGCCGGACGGCCCACCACGACCTCGAGATCCTGCGCGGAATCGACTTCGACGTCCGCCGGGGAGAGTTCTTCGGCATCGTCGGGCGCAACGGCTCCGGCAAGAGCACGCTGCTGAAGTGCCTGGCCGGGATCTACACGGCCGATCAGGGCACGATCCGGATCGGCGGGCGCCTCGCGCCCTTCATCGAGCTCGGGGTCGGCTTCAATCCCGACCTCACCGCGTACGAGAACGTCCAGATCAACGCGGTGATGATGGGCCTCTCGCCACGCGAGGCCCGCGAGCGGTTCGACGAGATCATCGCCTTCGCCGAGCTCGAGGACTACCTCGACCTGAAGCTCAAGAACTACTCCTCGGGAATGCAGGTCCGGCTCGCCTTCGCGGTCATGGTGCAAGCCGACGCCGACGTGATGCTCGTCGACGAGGTGCTCGCCGTCGGCGACGCCGCCTTCCAGCAGAAGTGCCTCGACGTCTTCTGGGAGCTCCGCGAGCAGGGCAAGACGATCATCCTGGTGACGCACGACATGGCGACGGTCGAGCGCTTCTGCCACCGGGCGATGTTCATCCGCCAGGGCGAGATCGAGCTGCTCGGCGACCCGAGGCAGGTCGGCCTGGCGTACCTCGACGCGAACTTCGGGCGGACCGACGTCGTGGTCGCCGACAGCGCCGACTCCCCCGCGGTCACGCTGAACGCCGCCTGGGTCGAGAGCGAGGGCGAGAAGGTCGACCACGTCCAGTCCGGGGAGCACTTCGTCGTCCACATGGACCTGTCGTTCCACGTGGCGACCGACCACGGGTACCTCGTCGTCGAGCTGCTCGACGAACTGGGCAACCCGATCACCGGCGTGGAGCACGGCCTGACACCGACCGACGCGGGCCTCGACGGCACCGAGCTCCCGGGAGGCGCCAACGTCGTCGTCCGCTGCGGGTTCCGACCGCAGCTCGCGGACGGCAGCTACACCGTGCGGATGCGCATCACTCGCGGTGTGGGCCGTCAGCACGTCCTCGCCGACGTCCCCGAGGTCGCGCAGCTCGTCGTCCACGGGGCAGACCACGTCGTCGGGGCAGTCGGCGTGCCCCGCCAGGTCCACCTGACGGCCACCCTCCCCTCGGCCGAGCCGATCGAGGGCACCGCATGAGCACCCAGACGCAGCCGCGAACGGCCCCCGACCACCTGGCTCCCATCCGGGACTACGACGACGAGCTGCCGCTGCGACTGATGCCAGGGCCGGGCGCGCTCGGCGGGGGCTGGCGGCGCTTCGCCCACCTCACCTGGACGATCGCGGTCACCGATTTCCGGCTGACGTACTTCGGCTCCGCGCTCGGGTACCTCTGGTCGCTCGCGCGACCGCTGCTGCTCTTCGCGGTGCTCTACACGGTGTTCACCGAGGTCGCGAAGTTCGGGGACGAGATCCCCAATTACCCCGTGCTGCTGTTGATGAACATCATGTTCTACAACTTCTTCGCGGACGCGACGAACACCGCCGTGACCTCGCTGGTGGTGCGCGAGACGCTCGTGCGCAAGATGCAGTTCCCACGTGCGGTGATCCCGCTGGCCGTCGTCACGACGGCGGCGCTGAACCTCCTGAGCGCGATGGTCGTCGTGGTGCTGTTCATGCTGGTGTACGGCGTGGATCCGACGTGGACCTGGCTGTTGCTGCCGGTCGGGCTCGCCCCCCTCGTCCTGCTCGCTGTCGGCGTCGCCCTGCTCGTCTCGGGGCTGTACGTGCGGTTCCGCGACGTGCAGCCGATCTACGCCGTGATCTCGACGGCGCTCTTCTACGGTTCTCCCGTCCTCTACACGATCGACAACGTGGACGGACCGGTGAAGGAGATCCTGAGCTACAACCCGCTCACGGGCATCCTCGAGCAGATGCGCGCCTGGATGGTGGACCCGACCGCGCCGGGCGGCATCACGGCGCTCGGGGGATGGACCGAAGCGATCCCCGCGGTGGCGATCGCGATCGGCATCTGCGCGCTCGGCGTGTGGGTCTTCGACCGCGAGGCTCGCGGCGCGGCCGAGCGCCTCTGACCGTCGCCTCCGCCCCCCAGTTCCTGCACATGCGCGTCAGCGTCGTCATCAACACGTACAACCGGGCCGACAGCCTCCGCCAGACGCTGGAGGCGCTCGGCGCGCAGACCCACCGTGCGTTCGAGATCATCGTCGTCGACGGGCCCTCGACGGATCACACCGCCGAGGTCCTCGCGCGCTTCGCCGACCGCATCCGCATCGGCCGCGTGCCCGGTCGCAACCTCTCCATCTCGAGGAACGTCGGCATCGAGATGGCGGCCGGTGAGCTCGTCGCCTTCGTCGACGACGACGCGATCCCCCTGCCGCGTTGGCTCGAGGAGCTGACGGCGCCGTTCGACGACCCGGGCGTCGTGGGAGCAGGCGGCCTCGTCCACCTCCCGGACGGGCGCGAGCTCCAGTATCGGTACTCGCTGTGCGACCGTCTGGGGCGGACGACGTTCCCCGACGAGCCGCCCGGCCCCGAGGCCACCACGCCGGGCGCCGACCCCTTCGTCTACCTCCAAGGCACGAACATGTGCTTCCGGCGATCGGCGCTGGAGGCGGTTGGGGGGTTCGACGAGGAGATCGAGTACAACTACGACGAGGTCGACCTCTGCGCCCGCCTGATCGACGCGGGCGGCCGGCTGGTCTCACTGGACGCCGCTCCGGTGATCCACAACTTCCTGCAGAGTCACCTGCGGGGCGCGGACTCCGAGGTCACCGACCCGTACCCGGCGGTCAAGAACCGCTACTACTTCGCGTTCAAGCTGGGGCGGGCCGCAGGTCACAGCGTCGGGGAGATCGGACACGTCACGGACGAGTGGGTGCAGGACCTCCTGGGGTACCAGGACCGCCGCGTCCGGGCGAAGCTGCTGACCACCGAAGCGTACGACCGGCTCCGGGCGTCGATCGCGCGGGCAGCCGACGTCGGGCTCGCGGCAGGTCTGCGCGGCTGCACCGCGGCGCGTGCGCTGCGGCCGCGCGTGCCAGACGACTTCCTGCTGCACGCCGGCCCCCGGCCGACCGGCGCGAGAATGGCGTTCGTCTCTCTGGAGTACCCGCCGGGGCCGATCTACGGGATCGGCCGGTTCACGAACGATCTCGCCACGACGCTCGCCGCCCGCGGGCACGAGGTCCACGTCGTGGCCGACGCCGCCGAGCGCTCGACGGTCGAGCTGCTCGAGGGCGTCTGGGTCCACCGAGTCGCCCCAGGGCCGCCGCTCGCCGCGCTCAGCGACCGGGCCGCCGAGCCGATGCTGCGCCGGAGTTTCGCGGTCGCCGCCGCGATCGACGAGATCGACCGGCGCTTCGGGCCCACGCAGGTCGTGTCGGCCCCGATCTGGGGCGCCGAGGGTCTCGTCGTCTCCCACGTCCCAGGTCGGGCGGTCGTCACGACGCTCATGACGACCATGCGGACCATCAGCGAGCTCCACCGCGAGTGGTCCGACGCCGCTGTCGCGGACCAGCTCGCCCTCGAGCGAGCCGCGCTGAGCGCCAGCTCCCACCTGCACGCCATCAGCGAGGCCATCCGCGAAGGGGTCGCGGAGCAATATCCCGAGGAGACGGCTGCCGTGCCCGTCACCGTCGCCCACCTGGGCACGAGGGACGTCGGGCCCGGACCTCCCCGAGCGGCGGTGGGCCGACCGGTGCGGATCCTCTTCGTCGGGCGTCTCGAGCACCGGAAGGGCGTCGACCTCCTGCTGGAGGCCGCCGCGCGCCTGCATGGCGCCGGCCGCTCCTTCGAGCTCGTCCTCGTCGGACGGGACACGAGCAACACCGGAACGGACGAGACGTACCGTGAGGCGTTCGAGCGCTCGGCGCCCGCGGAGCTGCGTGCGCGGGTCTCGTTCCTCGGTGAGATCGACGATGCGGCGCTGCATGAGCAATACGCCACCGCCGACGTCTTCTGCGGACCTTCGCGCTACGAGTCGCTCGGGCTCACTCACGTCGAGGCAGCGATGATGGGCCTGCCGGTGGTCGGCTGCGCGATCGGCGGCATGCGCGAGGCGGTCTCCGATGGCGAGACCGGCGTCCTCGTTCCGCCGGACGACGTCGACGCGCTCACCGCCGCGCTCGGCGCCCTCGTGGAGGACGCACCCGCGCGCCGCCGACTCGGCGAAGCCGGACGGCGACGCTATGAGGAGCACTGGTCGCTCTCGCGGGCGGCGGAGCGATGTGAGCGGGCCTACCTGGCGCTCGGCCCCGTCGCTCGAGACGGCGACTGGCGTGACGCGTTGCAGGAGACCCTCGGCTCGGCACTCGCGCTGTCGGAGGACGAAGCGCGCGAGGTCGTGCGCAACGGGCTCGGAGAGCTCGACGGACTGGTGCCGCCCCTCATCGCTCGGGCCTGGGACGGCGAGGCGCGGGCGCTCGTGTCCGCTGGGTTCCGAGAGCTGCTGGGGCGACCGGCCAGCGACGGCGAGCTCCGCGCGTGGACCCGCAAGATCGTCGCCGAGGACTCGCCGCCCGGAGCGGTGCTGCAGCAGATCGCGGCGTCCGATGAGGCGACCGACCGCGGGCCTCGGCCGCCGTGGCTCGCCGCCCTGGTCGGGCTGCCGGGCTGGGAGGTCGAGGACGCGCTGCTCCACGCGTTGCGCCAGACGTCGCCGCGCCAGTGGGCGATCGAGACGGCGGACGTGTGGCTCGGGGCGCAGGCCGACACGGAGGACCTGGCCGCCCTCCAAGGGCGCCTGCTCGACGCCCTCGCGCGAACCGGCGACGACCGGCTCGCCGCGCTCGAGCAGCTCGACGAGGAGCGCGGGCACCGGCTCGCAACTGCCGCCCGGGACGCTCTGGCCATCGCCCGCGCGGACGCTGCGCAGGACGGACCGGCGGCCCCGCCGCCCCAGCGCGTCCGCGTCGGACCCCGGCGGCTCGCGCGCGCGGTCCCGACCCTGTACCACCGCGTGGCCGGGGTGTCAGCAGCCGTCGGTCGACTCGAGGTCGAGAGCGAGGCGGGCCGCGGGACGCCGGAGGCGGTGTCGCGGATCGAGCTGGCGACCGCCGGGGTCCCTCGGGCGCTCGACGCCCTGCGAACGACCCTCGACGAGGTGTCGTGGGGCGTTCGCGAGACCGTTGGGCGGCTCGCCGCCTCCCACGCCGAGCAGACTGCGGCCTCCCGCGAGATCGCGACCGCGATCGCGGCGCTCGGCGACGACCTGCGACGGGTCGCCGACGCCGTCGAGGCGCTCGAGGCGCGTCAGCGGGCCGTCGAGGACCGGCTCGACGCCGATCTGCCGGACGTCGCGCGCTGACCCGGCCCCGGTGGCCGCGCCCGCCGGCCGGACGTCAGGGCCGCCAGCCCTCGGGGTCGTCCCAGGTCGCGGCCGCGGGGTGGGTGATCGTCTCCCAGATCCGCTCGAACTGCCCGGGCCAGCTGAGCGCGGCCATCTCGCGACGACCTTCCTCGGCGATCCTGTGACGCAGCTCGGCGTCCTCGACGAGCCGCCCGATCTCCTCCGCGATGATGGTGGCCGCCGGCGGGGCGACGAGGCTGTTGCGCTCGTGATGCAGGAACCACGCGGTGTCGGGGTTCTCGTTGGAGACCGTGGCCATCCCCGACGCCATGAACTCCAGCGGCTGATAGCTCGGGTGCTTCGTGAACATGAACACGAGGCCGACGTCGCAGGTCCGGTAGAGGTCGGACACGGCGTCCAGGCCAGGCAGGCGGCCGACGTTCGTGAGCACGTCGGCGACGCCGTAGGCCCCGGGGCGCCACTCCTCGCCGGCACTGACGATCTCGACGCGGTCGCGGTAGCGCTGCTTGACCTTCGCGAGGGTCGCCATGCCGAGCCCGAACGCGTTGCGTGGCGTGCTCGGGCGCCCGTAGAAGAAGATCCGGACCGGCCCGTCGCCCGAGCGCGGCGTCGCCGGCGGGTGGTAGCGCTCGTCGACCGCGGGGACGAAGGAGACGGCCGGGTTGCCGTACGCGCGGTAGGCGGCCGCGAGGCCCGGCGTGTTGATGATCCCGGGGATCCCGAGCCGGTAGGTCTGCTCGACGAGCGCCGAGCCGGCGCCGGCGGGGTAGAACTGCGGCTCGTAGTCCTGGACGAAGTAGAGCTTCGCCTTCACGCGGTTGAACCGCAGGAGCGGGTAGGCCCCGGTCCAGAGCGTCGAGATCGCGGCGTCCGCCTCGCGCAGGTGACCGAACTGCGCCTGCCCGTCGACCTTCGACCCGGTCACCTCGGCGTCGGCGAGCGACGGGAACGCCTCGTGGATCTGGCGCGCCAGGCGGCTGATCGTCGGCTCGTCCGGCGACGCGTCGTAGAGGCAGAAGCGGCTCTCGACGCCGTGCTCGCGGTGCAGGTGGTCGGCGAAGCGCAGGATCGTGTAGACGCCCCCGAAGTACGCGTGCGCGAAGTACGGCAGGAACCACTGGATCGAGCGGATCTCGCACGTGTCCATCGCCCGGTACGCGTCGACGACGGCGCGGTGCGCCGCCAGCTCGTCGCGGCTGTAGTCGAACGCGCCGGAGATCGCCAGCTCGTCGGACTCCGTGAGCGTCGTCTCGTCGTCGCGCTGGTTCTTGCGCCGGCGACGGGCACGGAAGTACGCGTACCCGAGCTCCGTCGGCCCCTGCCGGGCGATGTTGCGCATGTACCGCAGGCGCTCGCGGTTCCAGGGAGCCATCTTCGTCAGTCGACCGGGGGACGGGGAGGGGGCGCGACCGGGGACGACGGGCCGCGGTGGCGGAGCCTAACGGGTGGTCCCCGGACCGCACGGCGCCCCCGGGCCCGTGGCGGGGTGCCGCGAGCACCCGTGCGGGTGCGCCCAGCGCCCCACCCGGGGGCCGGCGGCAAAGGCGCCGTGTCGCGCACGCGTCGCGTGCGCGACACGACGGGTGCGAGAGCGGCGGCCGCAGGCGACGCTCGATGCACGGGAACTCGCGGCCGGCCGTGCCGCGGCGTGCGCCGGGGAACCACGGCCCGTCGCGCCACGCCGTCCGCCGGGGAACCACGGCCCGTCACGCCACGCCGCGCGCCGGGGAACCACGGCCGTCGTGCCACGCCGTCCGCCGGGGAACCGCGGCTCGTCGCGCCACGCCGTCCGCGGTCGCGGGCGACCGACCATCTAGGCTCCGGCGCGTCCGTGATGCCCAGTCCGCTCGCCGTCTCCACCGTCGTCCTGGTGCTCGTCCTGCTCGCGCTCGTCGCGGCGGGCGGCGTCGTCGCACGCGCCGTGCTGCGGCGTCGGAGCGCCCGACGCCCGACCCCCGAGCAGCGCTGGCGCCACTTCCTGGCCGCGGTCGAGCCGACCCTCGCCGCGAGCCCCCGCGTCCACCTCGTCGGCGCCGTCCCGCTCGAGGGCGATCCGACGACCGCCGCCCGCCCGCTGGCCGTCGGAATCGTCGTCGCCGGCGACGACGAGGCCGCGATCGCCCGTACCGCCGCGAGCGTCGGGGCGCAGACCGTCGCGCCGACGACGGTCCTCGCCGGCACCGCCGCCGACGTCATGCGCGAGGCCCAGGAGGCCGGCGACGCCCCGGTCGTGCTCGTCGATGCGGGCGACGAGCTCGCGCCGCTCGCGCTCGAGCGCCTCGGCCAGGCGTGGACGCTGGCGCCGGAGGTGGCGCTCCTCACCGCCGACGAGGACGTCCTGGACGACGCCGGCGGCCGGCAGCATCCGCGTCTGCGCCAGGGCCCGTCGCCCGACGGCCAGCTCGCCCGCGCCGCCGCCGACGGCCTCGTCGCGCTGGACCCGGCCCGCCTGCCGGGCGCGGCGAGCGCCGCGATCCGTCAGGGCACGGGAACGCGTCGGCTCGTCGCGACGCTCGCGGCCGGACCGGATGCCGGCGGGCACGGCCACGTGCCGCTGCTGCTGCTGCACCGGCGCGCGCCCGTCGGTCGCGCGTGGGACGCACCGTGGCGACCCCAGGACGCCGAGGCCGCGGCCACCGCCTTCGGCGAGGCCGCGAGCGCGGAGGTCGCCCCCAGCGGCCTCGTCCGCGTGCGCTACCCGCTGCCGGCGGCGCTGCCGAGCGTCGAGGTCGTCGTGCTCTTCCGCGACAAGCCGGAGCTGACCGAGCGCTGCGCCCGGTCGGTCCTCGACGAGAGCACGTACGCCGGGCCGCTGCGGCTGCAGCTCGTGGACAACGGGTCGGAGGATCCCGGGGTCCTCCCTATGCTCGAGCGCCTCTCCGCGGATCCGCGGGTCGTCGCCGTCCGCGACGACCAGCCGTTCAACTACGCCGCGCTGAACAACGCCGCCGTGCGCCGCAGCGACGCCGACGTCGTCCTGCTGCTGAACAACGACACCGCGGTCCGGTCGCCCGACTGGATCGAGGGGATGCTCGAGCACGCCCTGCGACCGTCGGTCGGCGCGGTCGGCGTCCTGCTCACCTACCCCGACGGGACCGTCCAGCACGCGGGTGCGGCGCTCGGCCTGCACGGCTTCGCCGGCCATCCCTGGCAGGGACGCCGACCCGACGAGGACACGCCGCTGGGCGCGCCCGGCGACGGCGTGCGCAACTGGCTGGCGGTCACCGCCGCGTGCCTCATGGTGCGCCGCGACGCCTGGGACGCCGTCGGGGGCTTCGACGAGGGCTTCGTCGTGGCCGGCAACGACGTCGACCTCTGCCTGCGGCTCACCGCGTCGGGGCGCCGGTCGGTCTGCGTGCCGCACGTGGCGCTCCTGCACGACGAGTCGAAGTCCCGGGGCACGTACGTCGACCCCGGCGACTACGAGGCCAGCATCCGCTCCTACGGCGCGTTCCGGACCGTCGGCGACCCGTACTTCCATCCCGCGCTCGCCCTGGACGACAGCAGCGTCGTCCTGCGGGGCTGAGCGCCTCTGGCCGGCTCCCCGGCACCGCGAGCGGTCAGCGCCGCTCGGTGGCCTGCGCGCCGGGCGCCTCGCGCAGCGCCGCGAGGATCCGGTCGACCGTCGGGGGGTAGAAGATCGAGCCCTTCGCGCGCCCGAACGCCGTGCGCTCGACGAGCTCCACGACGACGTTCTCCGCCTGGCGGAACTGGTCCAGCACGAGCCCGAGCGCCTCCTCGGGACGCTCGCGCGCGGGGCCGCGCGTGAGCTCCGGGACGCGCCAGAGGTCGGCGAAGAGCGGCTCCATCTGCGGCAGCGCGCGCTCGGTGAACGAGTCGCCGAACCACGCCGTGCGGCCGGGGACGACGGGGTGCGCGCGCGTCCCCGTGGCGGCGAGGTGGAAGAGGGGGAAGCCGCCGAGCGGGTCGAGCTGACCGCCCGGCAGGACGGTGACCCCCGGCCGCGCGAAGCGGTAGATCTCGTCGGGGCCCTCGGCCGGCTGCCCCTGGATGACGGTCAGGTCGCCCTGCGCGCGCTCCGTCCCCGTCCGCTCCAGGGGCGCGGACCGCGCGACCCGGGGGTCGAGCCGACGCACGACCGAGGCCAGGAAGGTCGCCGAGCCGCGGGAGCTGACGTGCGTGTCCAGCCGCAGGTAGGGCCGCACGCCGGAGCGTCGCAGCCGCAGCAGGTCGGACTGCACGTCGACGACCTCCGGCAGGCCGAGGCGCCGCAGCCCATCGAACCGCTCCTGCCGGGCCTTCGCCGCGCAGCCGCGCTCCGGCAGGTCCTTCGGCAGCAGCTCGGTCTCGATCCCGCTCTTGTCCGGCACGATGACGATCGCCGCGCGCTTGCCCGCGGCGCGCAGGCCGAGCGCGAGGCGCCGGACCTGCTCGAGCGTCTCCGACGTCGGCGCGTCCGGGCGGCAGGCGCGGGCGAACTCCTCGCCGAAGAACAGCGTGCCCTCGCGTCCCTCGAGCACCTGCAGCGATCGATCCTGGACGTAGCGGGTGCCGCCCGACGCCGCGCCGCCGGCACCGACCGGCCCGGACCGCGCGGCGGGCGGGGGCGGCTCGCCGAAGAGGCGGTCCGAGACGGTGCGCCGTAGGTCGATGGCGGCGTTGCGCACCGGCACGCGGTCGGTGAAGAACGCCGTCGCCTGGTCGGTCGCCTCCCAGCCCTGGTCGAGCGCGGGACGCGCCGCGAACGGCCGGTTCTCGACCGCCGTCGCGCGCTCGCCGGCGGCCCAGAGGATCACGGGCGCGAGGAGGACGACGAGGCCCACGACGCCCGTGAGGGTCCGCAGCACGCCCACGCGGCGCAGGCTGTCGGTGATCCGGCGGGGGAGCGGGACGCGGGCCATGGGTCAGAACTGGAAGTAGAGGAAGGGGGAGAACGTCCCGGCGGCCACCATGAGCGCCGCGTACGGTCCGGCGACGGCCGTGGTGACCGCGCGCCCGGCGTCCGCGAGCCGGCCGCGTCCGAACTCGATCCAGCGGCCGGTGACGAAGCTCCCCGGCAGCAGCAGCACGAGCAGGCCGACGACGAGCGTCGCCGTCGCCTGGTTGCCGAGCGCCACGCCGACCTCGGGCGGCAGCACCCCGCCGGTCGGCCAGAACATCGCGCCGAACACGTCGAACGCCGTGCCGAGGTCCGGTGCCCGGAAGAAGACCCAGCCCACCACGACGATGAGGAACGTCAGGATCCGTCGCGGCCAGTGCCACGTCGCGTCGGGCAGCGTCCGCAGGCCGGTCGCGCGCTCGATGAGCATCCACGTGCCGTGGTAGACGCCCCAGACGATGAAGGTCCAGTTCGCGCCGTGCCACAGCCCGGTGAGGAGGAAGACGATCGAGAGGTTCACGTACGTGCGCGACGGGCCCTTGCGGTTGCCGCCGAGCGGGACGTAGAGGTAGTCCCGGAACCAGTTGGACAGCGAGATGTGCCACCGGCGCCAGAAGTCGGTGATCGACACCGCCGAATACGGGCGGCGGAAGTTCTCCGGCAGGCGGAAGCCCAGCATCCGCCCCAGGCCGATGGCCATGTCGCTGTAGCCGGAGAAGTCGAAGTAGATCTGCAGCGTGTAGGCGATCGCGCCGACCCACGCGGCGGTCGTCGTCATCTCGCCGCCGTCGAGCGCGAACGACGCGTCGGCGATCGGCGCGAGGGCGTCGGCGATGACGACCTTCTTGAACAGGCCGAGCATGAACCGCGGCACGCCGGCGGTGAAGTCGTCCCAGCGGTCGCGCGGCGCGTCGTTGGGCAGCTGGTCGGCGATCTCGTTGTAGCGGACGATCGGCCCCGCGACGAGCTGCGGGAACATCGAGATGTAGGTGATGAACTCCAGCGGCTTCTTCTGCGCCCCGCGCACGCCGCGGTAGACGTCGACGATGTAGCTGATGTGGTGGAACGTGAAGAACGAGATGCCGATCGGCAGCGCGATCTGGATCACGTCCCCGACGTCGTCGCCGAGCGCCCGCCGGACGTCGGCGATCTGCTCGAGCGCGAACGTCCCGTACTTCCAGACGACGAGGATCGAGAGGTCGAACGCGATCGTCGCCGCGAGCACCGCCTTGCGACGGCCCGGCCGCGCGCGAAGCCCGTCGGAGTCGATGGCCTGACCGGCGGCGAAGTTCACCGCCATGCAGGCGAGCAGCAGGAGGACGAACTCGTGCGCGCCCCACGCGTAGAAGACGAGGCTCGCCGCGCTGACGACGAGGTTCCGCGCGCGCTTCGGCGCGGACCAGAGGACGAGGAGCACCGCGGGCAGGAACGCCCACAGGAAGATCGGCGAGGCGAAGACCACCTAGCGGCCCGCCTCCGGCGTTGCGCGCCCGCGCCCCACTAGCCGTAGTACCTGCCCACGGTCGCGAGGATCGACGCGATCGAGTGCAGGCCTGCGAGGCCGACGACGACGATCGCGAGATACGGCGCGACGCGCCGCCCGGTGAGCCGCAGCGCGGCGACGAGCACCGCCGCCCAGAGGGCGAGCAGCGGGAAGAGGTAGCGCACCTGCTCGAAGACCTCGCGGCCCCGCTGGAGGTCGAGGTCGACCCGGTACCGGTAGCCCAGATGCGCGATGAGCAGGAGGAACGCGCCGAGCGACGCCGCATAGGCGAGCAGCTCGAGGACGCGTCCGCGCAGCGCGTCGCGCCGGCGCACGAGGAACGCGCCCGCGGCGGCGACGATCACCCAGAAGGCCGTGCGCCCGAGCTCGTAGGCCCAGCTCGGCAGCACGACGTCCTTCCAGCCGTAGACCCCGACCATCTCCCGCACGTAGACGAACTGCAGCGGCGATCCGTCGAACAGGGGCGTCATCGACGGGAGCCGCGGCAGGAAGAACTGCCAGACGTAGCTCAGCTCCTCGCGCAGGGACCCCGTGCCGATCGTCCCGGCCTGGCCACCCCCGGTCGTTCCCTGGCTCCACAGCGCCGAGCTCAGGCCCTGGTAGACGAGGAAGAGGGCCGCGAAGAGGCCGCCCGCCGCGACCACCGCGGGCAGCATCGCGCGGGCCGACGTCCCGCGGGCGCGCCACAGCAACGCGAGCAGCGCGATCGCCGCGCTGGGCACGAGCATGAGGCCCGCGAGCTTGCTGAGCGACGCGGCGGCCAGGAGCCCGCCGAGCAGCAGTCCGCCGCGGACGTCCAGCCCGTGGCGGAACGCGTGCGCGATCCGCCAGAGGACGAGGCTGCCGAACGCGAAGAGCATCGCGTCGGGGTTCACGCTGCCGGAGATGAACGCGACCTGCGGCAGGAGGGCGACGAGCAGGCCTCCGACGGCCGCCAGCCGCGGCGTGCCGGGCAGCGCCTCGCGCAGGAAGAGCACGACGCCCACGGCGGTGACGCCGAAGAGCAGGGCGGAGAGCAGCCGCACCCACAGCTCGCCGCCGAACGGGCCCGCTCCGGTGACCCGGTAGGGCACCGCGGCGGCCGCGTAGTACAGCAGCGGGTTGCCCTGGGCGTTGGCGACGACGCCGCCGTCGGCGTCCGAGAGCGCGCTGGACGGGCGTGGCCCGGCGTCGACCTGCCGCAGGGGCGGCGTGGCGAACTGGACGAAGCGGATCCCGTGCTCGCGCGTGTACCGCTGCGTCGCCGCGAGGGCCGAGGAGACCCGGGCGTCCCCGTCCTCGACCGGCCCGCCGTGGTGGGCGACGTGCGCGACGTAGGAGAGGTGCGACTCGGAGTCGGGCGTCTGCAGCGGCGGCACGACGAGGGCCCAGCTCGACGCGCTGGCGACCGCCACCAGGGCGACCGCCACGAGCGCGCGGCGACCGTGCCCGAGCCGCCCGGCGACCGCCGCCCAGGCGACGGCGATCCCGCCGAGCGCGGCGAGGGCGATGAGCAGGAGCCCGAGCCAGGCGGTCCACTCGCCCTGGTGGGCCGGCCGCCCGGGCGCGACGCGGTCCAGCACGCCGCCCGCGCGGCTGAACCAGCTCGCGGAGCCCGCCCGCTCGTAGATCACGCCGAACGCGGCGTCGCGCGCGAGCGGGTCGGGCCCGACGCCGCGGAGGGAGATCGCGAACCGGGTGCCGGTCGTGCGGTAGCGCAGGCAGAGCCGCGTGCCGTCCGGCACGGCCGTTCGGTCCAGCGCGATCCGCAGGTCCTCCCCGCGTCGGTCGTAGCGCACCTGGCGGGTCTCGTCGCCGGGAGCGCGGAGGGTCGCCCGCGTCCCGGCGCGCAGGGCCGCGTCGCGCAGCGGCTCGCCCTGGCTGTCGACCGCCACCGCGATCAGCCGCGCGACCTGCGCGCGCTTCGGCACGTCGCGCAGCGTCGTGCAGCTGCGGCGGTGCCCCGGATCGAGGAAGCCCCCGACGGCGGAGCCGACCCGGCCGTTGTCGCCGAGGCGCTCGGGGCCGCTCGCGGAGAGGATCAGCGCCGTGCCGAGCCCCACGAGGAGCACGGACAGGAGGGCGACGAGGAGGAGGGCGCGGCGGTGGGGGACCGGCGGCACTCAGCAGCCCCGTTCCGCCGGGGACGTCGCGGCGCGTCGCCGAGCCGCGGCGTGCCCCGCCCCCGCCGCGCGGCGGGGGCGCCGGTTCGCGCCTGGGCCCGTCACCGGGTCTGGCCCCGCCGCAGTCCGATGATGGAGAGCAGGAAGGAGGAGAAGACGATCTGCAGGCCGATGACCATGAGGGTCACCGCCGCGATCGCCAGGTCGGTCTGGGCGAGCGCGCCGAAGTCGTCGGCCGCCCAGCGCACGACGATCACCCCGGCGACGATCAGGCCGACGAAGGTCAGCGCGCCGCCGATCGCCAGGCCGTGCTCGAGCCGGTACCGCGCCCGCATCCGGTCGAACCACGGATCGACGTCGCTCATGAAGTACATGCCGTACGCGTGCGCGCAGAGGCCGAGCGAGATCACCTGGACCCCGACGATCGTCGCGAGCGACCCGGCGATGAGCGAGTGGATGCTCCAGTCGCGGCCGAAGACGTCGATCCCGAGGAGGACCGTCCCCATGATCGCCACGCCGAGGGCCAGCAGGAGCAGGCCCGGGACGAGGAAGAGGTGCGTCGGGCTGTGGACGAGCAGGAAGCGGAGGTGCCGCCACCCGTCGCGCCAGGTCGAGAGCTTCGACTCGCCACCGCGGGGGTGGTACTGGATGTCGAACTCGCGGATGTCGAGGTTCGCCTTGCTCGCCCGGATGACCATCTCCGACGCGAACTCCATGCCCGGCGTGCGGAGGTCCATCGCCGGCAGGGCGCTGCGGCGCACCGCGCGCATGCCGCAGTGCGCGTCGCGTACGCCGGTGCGGAAGAGGGCGTTGAGGAACCCGGAGAGCAGCGGGTTGCCGACGTACCGGTGCAGCCACGGCATCGCGCCGGGCTGGATGTTGTTCATCCGGTTGCCCATGACGAGGTCGGCCCCGTCGTCGAGCTCGCGGACGAAGTTCGGGATCTCGTGGAAGTCGTAGGTGAGGTCCGCGTCGCCCATGACGATGTAGCGCCCCTGGGCGGCCTCGAAGCCCCCGAGGTACGCCGAGCCGTACCCGCGCCGGGGCACGTGGACGACCCGCGCGCCGGCCTGCGTGGCGAGCTCGGCCGAGCGGTCCTCGCTGTTGTTGTCGGCGACGATCACCTCGCCACGGATCCGCGCGTCGACGAGCGCCTCGCGCGCCTGGGTGACCACCGCGACGATGTTCTCCTCCTCGTTGAGGCAGGGGATCACCACGGAGACGACGAGGTCGCCGACGGGAGGACCGGCGTCGTCCGCGGGCCGGGGAGTGATCGTCGTGCTCATGGAGGGCACCTACGGCGGAGGAACACGCGAGCGGGCGGAAAGTCGCGCACGCACGTCGGGAGACCGCCGTCAAGGGTAGTGGACCGGCGTGCCAGGCACCCGCGCCCGTCACCGGGCGAGCCGTACGATCCCCGGCATGGCGCTCGCTTCGCTGGGCTCGACCCTCGTCGGTGCGGCCGGGATGGTCGTCGTCCTCGCGATGGCGTCGCTGCTGCTCTACCGCGGGTCGCGGACGCGCGCCGAGGACGAGGATCCCGGGGACGCGGACGACTGAGCCCGCCGCTGGACCTCGGCGGACCCGGACCGGGCGGCGAGCGCCGCGACGAGCGCCGGGCCTCGTCCCGCGGCGACCTCGAGCACGCCGCCGCGCGCCGCCACGCACGTCCGCACCCGCCCGGCACGCACCCCCGGGTCCAGCCGCGCCACCCCGCCGTCGGCGCGCAGCCAGACGAGGTCCAGCGCGAACCGCATGCCGATCGTGTGGACGGAGCGGACCGGCAGCCAGAGCGCGTCGCGCGGGCCGAGGCCCGTGCGGCCGAGCAGCCCGCGGGTCCGAGCGGCGCGCGTCGCCGCCGCGGCGATCCGCCAACCGGCGGCGGAGGGAGCGACGGGGCGGGGGCGCATGGCCCGACCATCGCAACGCCGCTCGGGTATGCCAGCCGTTGCCGCGGAACCGGCACGAAGGACGCGCGATTTCGGCGCATTCAGGCTCATCCTGCCCGGAATCGGGCAGATCACTTGCGTTCAGCGGCCCGGTCGTGCACCATCCGGCGCCGTGACCGCCACGACCGGGCCGTCTCCGACGTTCGGGGAGCTGCGCAGCCACCTGGCGCGCACCACCTCGCTGACGCCGAACGAGGCGGACCGCGTCATCGCCGAGGTGCTGCGGTACTTCGACGAGGACGTCCCGGGCTTCGTGCGGCGTCGGCACCGGGAGCTCCAGGCGCGCGGCCTGCGCAACGAGCAGGCCTTCGCGCGGATCGCCGAGGAGCTCCCCCACCGCCGGTTCAGCCCCCCCGCGCTCTCGCTCCGGCAGCTGCGCAGGATCGTCTACACGTAGGAGGAATCCCCAAGTCATGTGCGGCATCGTGGGATACGTCGGCACCCGCGACGGGGTGCCCATCGTGCTCGAGGGCCTCCAGCGCCTCGAGTACCGCGGCTACGACTCGGCGGGCATCGCCGTCGTCGGCGGCGGGAAGAGCAACGGGCTCAAACTCCACAAGGCGAAGGGCCGGATCCGGGACCTGCAGTCCTCGCTGCCCAAGCGGCTGAAGGGCGCGCCGACGATCGGCCACACGCGCTGGGCGACCCACGGCGCCCCGAACGACGTCAACGCCCACCCGCACGTCGACTTCAGCGGCCGGTTCGCGATCGTCCACAACGGCATCATCGAGAACGCTCCCCAGATCAAGGAGCGCCTCGCGGCCGAGGGCATCGAGACGACGTCCGAGACCGACACGGAGCTCGTCGCGCACCTCATCGGCCTGGCCGCCCGCGAGCACGACGACCCGATGGCCGCCGTCCGGGCCGCGCTGCGCCGCGTCGAGGGTGCCTACGGGCTGGCGATCGTCGACGCCGAGCACCCCGACCGCGTGATCGTCGCCCGTCTCGGCAGCCCGATCGTCCTCGGGCTCGGCGACCGCGAGATGTACGTCGCCTCCGACGTCGGCGCGATCGTCCGCCACACGAAGCAGGTCGTCCACCTCGAGGACGGCGAGATCGCGCAGCTCGAGCCCGACGGGTTCACGACCCAGACGCTCGACGCGCGACCGGTCCAGAAGGTCTCCGAGCTCGTCGACCTCGACGCCGCCGACTACGACCTCGGCGGCTACGAGCACTTCCTGCGCAAGGAGATCGGCGAGCAGCCCGAGGCGGTCGAGCGCTGCATCAGCGGCCGGATCGACGAGCGGTTCTCGACGGTGAAGCTCGGCGGACTGAACCTCGAGCCGCACGACCTGCGCGCGATCAAGCGCGTCCACATCCTCGGCTGCGGCTCGGCGTACTACTCCGGCGAGGTCGGGGCGCACCTCATCGAGAGCCTCGCCCGCATCCCGGCGACGGCGGAGGCGGCCTCCGAGTACCGCTACCGCAACCCGGTGATCGACCCGAACGGCCTCTACATCGCCGTGAGCCAGTCCGGCGAGACCGCCGACACGCTCGCTGCCGTGGAGGAGCTCACCCGCAAGGGCGCGCGCGTGCTCGGCGTCATCAACCAGGTCGGCTCGGCGATCGCCCGCTCGAACAACGGCGGCATCTACATCCACGCCGGGCCCGAGGTCTCCGTCGCCTCGTCGAAGTCCTTCACGTCGACCTGCGTCGCGTTCGCGATGCTCGCCATCCACCTCGGTCGCATCCGCGACCTCTCGCCCGCCGACGGCGACCGCATGATCACGGCCCTGCGCGAGCTGCCGGCGAAGATCGCCGCGATCCTCGAGCAGGAGGACCAGATCGAGGAGGCCGCCGGCTGGCTGGCCGGCTTCGAGAACGCGATGTTCATCGGCCGCGTCCGCGGCTACCCGATCGCCCGCGAGGGCGCGCAGAAGATCAAGGAGGTCGCCTACCTCCACGCCGAGGCGTACCAGGCGGCCGAGCTGAAGCACGGGCCGCTCGCCCTCATCTGCCCGGAGATGCCCGTCGTCGCGGTCGTGGCCGACGACGAGCTCGCCGAGAAGCAGCGCTCGACCCTCCACGAGATCAAGGCGCGCCAGGGCCCGATCCTCGCGATCGCCCACGAGACGCTGCCGACCGAGCTGGCCGAGCGCACGATCGTCGTGCCCCGGACCGAGCCCGAGCTCGACCCGATCCTCATGAACATCCCGCTCCAGCTCCTGGCCTACCACGCCGCTCGGGCGCTCGGGCGCGACATCGACAAGCCGCGCAACCTCGCCAAGAGCGTCACCGTCGAGTAGCCGCGCTCCGCCGGCGCCGGGGGCGGTTCGCGCCCCGGGGTCCGGGGGCGGCGGTCAGCCGGCGTAGCGGAACGGCAGCTCGTCGCGGAACTCGGCCAGCGTCGGCCCGGTCGCGTCGCGCTCGGAGACCTGGATGTCGCCGGGCTCCAGCGGCCACCGCACGCCGACCTCGGGATCGTCGTAGGCGATCCCGCGCTCGACCTCGCCCGAGTAGTACGCCGTCTGCTTGTAGAGGACGTCGGCGACCTCGCTGATCACCGCGAAGCCGTGGGCGAAGCCGACGGGCACGTAGAGGGCGTGCATGTTCTCGTCGGTGAGGTCGAAGCCCTCCCACTTCCCGTAGGTCGGCGAGCCCTCGCGGAGGTCGACGATGACGTCCCAGATGTGGCCGCGGCCGCAGCGCACGAGCTTCGCGCAGCCGTCGCCGATCTGGAAGTGCAGGCCGCGCACAACGCCGCGCGCCGAGCGGGAGTGGTTGTCCTGGACCCACGCGTCGTGGATCCCGTGCTCGGCGAGCACCGACTCGCGGAAGGTCTCGCAGAAGAAGCCGCGGTCGTCCGGGAAGACCCGGGGAACGACCAGCTTCGCGTCGGGCAGCGTCGTCTCGAGCACCTGCATGCGACGCCGAACGGTAGCGGCCGCCGCCACCCGGAGCCGTGCGCGGCGCACGCCCGCCCGTCCGATCCGCGTCCCCGGCGGCGAGGTGCCGTTGACGCCCGCACCCGGCGGCGCGCCGCGCGCCACGTCCGGCGTCCTCAGCGCACGGCCCGCCGCAGGTGCGCGAGCTGCGCGTCGACGACCGCGAGCATCGCGTCCGCGTCCACGAGGCCCGGCCGCTGGACCGCGTGGAGCACGAGCCCGTCGACCAGCGCGAACAGCGCCTCCGCCTCGGCCGCGTGCCGGGCCGGCGGAAGTCCCGGGGCGACGAGCGAGACGACCTCCGCCGCGATCGACCAGATGGCGTCGTACGTCTCGACCACCAGCGGCTCGAAGGCCGGCTGCGTGCGCGCCTGCGCGGCGAAGGCGAACCAGATCTCCGCCTCGGCCTGCCGCTCGTCGTCCAGCGGCAGAAGCTGCGCGAGCGCGGCCCGGCAGCGCTCGACCGGCTCGCCGGTCGACGGGATCGCCCGCAGGCGCTCCGCGATCCGCTCCATGAGCGCGCGCATGGCCGCGCGCTGCAGGTCGAGCTGTCCGGCGAAGTAGTGCCGCATCGCCCCGGGCGACAGCCCGGCCTCGGTTGCGACGTTGCGCACCGAGGCGTGCTCGATGCCCTCCCGGCGCACGACCCGCCAGAGCGCTTCCGCGACGGCGCGGCGCCGCTCCTCGTGGTCGACGACCTTCGGCACGTTGCCTTTATAGCACGGCCGTGCTACATTCTTTTCCGCACAGTCGAGCTACAACGACCGGGAGGTCGCCGTGATCGCGCTCGCCATCGTCCTCGCCGAGGTCGGCTTCTGGTTCCTCATCGCCGCGGGATTGCTCCTGCGCTATCCCCTGCGACGGCCGCGGGCGGGGCTCGTCCTGCTCGCAAGCGCGCCGGTCGTCGACGCGCTGCTGCTCGGGTTCGTCACCTGGGACCTGGCACACGGCGCCACCGCGACGTCGTTCCACGCGCTGAGCGCCGTGTACATCGGCGTGAGCGTCGCGTTCGGGCACCGGATGGTGCGCTGGGCGGACGTGCGGTTCGCTCACCGGTTCGCGGGCGGCCCGCCGCCGGCGCCCAAGCCGACCGGGGCGGCGCGCACGCGGGCCGCCCGCGAGGGATGGCTGCGGCACCTGCTGGCGTGGTCGATCGGCGTCGGCCTGCTCGTCGTGGCGATCGTCGTCGTCGGCGACGCCGACCGCACCGCGGCGCTGCGCGCGATCGCGCAGGGCTGGACGGTGGTGCTGCTCGTCGACGCGGCGTTCAGCCTGCCGGCGACGCGCCCGGCTTCCCCGGACCGGCGACCTGCCACGCCCACACGACGGTGACCCACGTGATCGTCGCGAGCGTCACGTGGACCCAGACGAGCTCGCCGGGGAGCTCGAGGCCGTACTGGACGAGGCCGAGCACGCCCTGCAGCGCGACGAGCATCGCGGCGAGCGTCAGGACGAGCACGAGCCGCCGACCGGCCCCGCGCCACTGAGCGACGCCCCAGGCGGCGACGATCATGACGGCGAAGAGGCCGGCGACCACGCCGTGGCGCTGCACGATCCACTCGAGCGTCGCGGTGCCGTGGACGTCGAAGCGCTTGACGACGTCGCCGGTGCCCTCGCCGCCGCTGTTCGGCCCGGCGGCCGTGGCGAGCGTGCCGGCGGCGAGCGCGAGCACGCCGATCGGCAGCAGCGCCTGCACGACGCGGGCGGTGAGGCGGTCGGTCGCCTGGTGGTCGCGCGGGGCGGCGGTGTCGTGCCCGGCGCGCCACACGAGCAGCGCGGCGGGGACGAGCAGCAGGACGATCGACACGAGGTAGTGCGCGCTGATCCAGATCCAGTCGAGGTCGTAGAGGACGCTCAGGCCGCCGATGACGCCCTGGGCGAAGATCCCGACGAGCAGCCAGCAGGAGAGCACGAGCAGGTCCTTGCGCCACGGCACGCGGGTGAGGGCGCAGAAGATCGCGAAGAGGGCGGTGGCCGTGACGCCGATGGTCAGCAGCCGGTTGCCGAACTCGATGAACGTGTGGGAGTGCGTCTCGGTCGGGAAGACCTCGGTGTCGCACTTCGGCCAGTTCGAGCACCCGAGGCCCGAGCCGGTCACGCGCACGAGCGCGCCGGTGAGCATGATCCCGATGTTCGCCAGCAGCGCCAGGCGGGCCGCCAGGAGCATCCGCTCGGGGCTGCTGCGGAACCGCCCGCGGAGCCGCTGGAGCCGGGCGGGCGCGCCGTCGCCCGGCGCGTTCGGGGTGCTCGTCGCCATCGCCCGGCAAGGATGGCGGATCGGCCGATCGGACGGTTGCCCGCCGACCGCCGCGTGAGGGAGGACGGTGGTGCCGGCCCCCTGGGGCGACGAGGTTCCCGGGCCTCCGCGGTGGCCGGCCCGGCGGACCGACGTGGGGCAGGGCGCCCCACGTCGGCGCAATGAGCGATCAGCGGATGCGGATCGACCGGATCGGCGAGGTGCCCGTGGCGTACGGGTAGTCGCCGCTGCGGCGGACGCGGGCCCGCATCTGGAACCGCGCCGGGCCGGGGTTGCGGAAGCGGTACCTGCTCGAGAACGCGCCCTTGCCGTTCGCGCGGACCGTCCGGAACGTGATCCAGCGACCGCCGGGGTCGCGGGCCTGCAGCTCGACGACCTTGCCGCCCTTCGGCAGGGGGCGACCACGCAGCGTCCCGCGCAGGCGGACCGACTGCCCGCGCCGCGCCGTCGTGCGACTGAGCCGGAGCGTCACGCCGGCGGCGACCTGCAGCCGCAGGGTCTTGACGACGACGGGCTGGTCGTCGCGCACCCGCTGGTAGTAGGCGAGCTGGATCCGCCGCGAGCTGCTGCCCTTCGGCATCCGCCAGCGGAAGCGTCCCTCGGAGTTCGTCGTCAGGGACTCCCGCTCGAACGGCGGCGAGTTCCGCGCGTCGCGGGTGATCGTGACGCGCACGAACGCGTCCCGGATCGGCTGCCCCGCGGCGGTGAGCAGCTGGCCGCGAAGGACCGGCTGCTGGTTGTACTTGATCGACCGCAGGTCGGACTCGCGTCCCTCCCACGCGGCCTTGATGATCGCCTGGTCGACCGCGGGCGTCCCGTTGTTCGGCCCCGGATCGGTCTTGCGCAGGCGCTTCGTGGTCGGCCCGTAGACGGTGGCCTGGTTGCCGGCCGCGTCCTCGACGAGCACCCGAACCGTGTGGACGCCCTCGGGGAGGTCCTTCGTGTCGAACGTGCTCACGCCGCCGACGCTCGACGGGCACGGCTTCGGCGCGAGGAAGGTGCGCTCGGTCCCCGGCCACGCCCGGCAGGGGTCCCCGGCGAGGTTCACGGTGCTCAGGACCTGCCCGTCCACCTCGATCCCCATCCGATAGACGCCGCCACCTTGATCGGTCGCCCCGAACGAGATGCCCGTCGGCCCTGCCCAGGTGGTGTTGGTCACGGCGTCACCGGTGGCAGGGGCCACGACGGCAGGAGAGTCGCGGTCCTCAAGCGTCACCGTCGAGCGGTACACAGAGAAGGCGGCCACTCCCGGCCCGCCATCGGGCGCGCACGACCACGTCATCGCGCCCTGCCCCGAGCAGACCGCGTAGATCGAGAATCCGCTCGTAGGTTCACCCGCCCATCGCCGAACTCCCCGGGGTACGAGGCCGGCGCCCGCGAATCCGTGCCACCGGAAGTCGTAGTCCGGGTCGACGCGACCGTGGCGGAGCAGCACCAGATCTCCGAAGTCGCCGTCCGCATCGGTCACGCCTCGGACGGCCCCATCCATGTCGACTTCGTAGCTGGTCAACTGGGTCGAAGCCGGCGCGGCGAAACGCCATTCGAGCGTTGCCTGTGCCGGCTGCGTATTCGTCGCCGTGACTTGCGCGGCGAGGTGGCCTCCGTCTACGCATCGGTTCTCGAGCCTGAAGCCGCCAGACGGCTCAACGCCGGAGCTTCCCAGTCGCCATCCGCCAGCGTCATCCCCGGCTCGGATCGGCGCGCCAGCAGGATCCCGGCAGGACCAGACTTCGTACGACGCCGCGGCCCCCGGCGCGGCTCCGGGCCCGAGCAACGTCACCAGCGTCGCGGCGGCTGCCGTCGCGCCGAGAAGCCATCTCGGCCGTGCGGTGTGGGTGAAGAACAAGCGATCCATGTCTCGGTGACCTGAGCGGGGCCCTGGATTCTCCCCCCTGACGTGGCGACCAGCTCCTCGCCGACGGGGCGTGGCCTCCGACTGGGCGGCGGACCGGCCGATGCCGAGGGGCGACGGCATCGTTGGCGCGCCTCCTACCCGACGTCGTGCACGGGAGCTGGCAACTCCGCGTACCGTTGCGGCGCCGATGAGTGACGGAGCGAGCAACGCGCGGGAAGCGGAGGCGGAAGCCCGGCTGCGCGACGACAAGGTCGCGAGCCGCGTCGTGCTCGGGACGGCTGCCCGCGGCGGGAGCTTCCTCGCGGTCCAGCTGCTGGGTCTGGCGGGTGCCATCGTCACGCTGCGGTACCTCGGCGCGGACGAGAACGGCCGCTACGCCGCGGTGATCGCGCTCGCGACGGTCTTCAACGCCCTGACCGACGTCGGGCTGAGCGTCGCCGCGGCACGGATGCTCTCGCTGCGCCGCCCCGGGGCGGAGCGCCAGCGGATGGTCAGCGCGGTGGCCGGGGTGCGCCTCTCGCTGTCGATCGCGGTCGCACCCGCGATGCTCGCGTTCGCCCTACTGGCCGGCTACCCGAGCCGGATGATCGCCGGCGTCGCGCTCGCGGCGCTCGGGGTCGCGCTGCAGGGCATCTTCGCCGCGTACACGACGAGCCTCCAGGTCGAGCTGCGTCAGGGGCGCGTCGCGGTCACCGAGCTCGTGCGTCAGTCGCTGACGGTGCTCGGCATCGTCATCGCGGTGAAGACCGACGCCGGCCTCGTGGGCCTCGTCGCGGCGCTACCCCTGGCGAGCGCCCTGATGCTGCTCTTCAGCCGCTGGCTCCTCGGACGCGGGCAGATCGTCCGCCCGCGTCTCTCGCGCGCCGAGGCGTCGTCGATCGTGCGAGAGGCGGCGCCGATCGCGATCGCGTCGATCATCGGGATGGTCCAGATGAAGTTCCTGGTCATCCTCATGTCGATCATCTCGGCGTCGGACGAGACCGGGTACTACGGCCTGACCTCGCGGCTCTACGAGCTGGCCGGCGGGCTGCCGATGCTCGTGACCGCCGTGGTGCTCCCGGTGCTGACCGTCGCCGCCGCCGAGCGTCGCGAGCGCTTCGTGCTCATGCTCGGCCGGCTGACCGTCGTGACGCTCATCGCAGGCTGCCTGGGGACGATCGTCTTCGCGCTCGCCGCGCGCCCGCTCGTGTTCATCCTCGGCGGCGCGGACTTCGAGCCGTCGTTCGCCTCGGTCCAGGCGCAGGCGCCGTCGATCCTCTTCGTCTTCCTCTCGCAGGCGGCGGTCGCCGGCATCGTCGCGCTCGGGGCGCAGCGGCGGCTGACCCGGGTCAACGGCGCAGGGCTCCTCGGGATCGTGCCGCTCGGGGCCGTCCTCGTCCCCCTCGCCGACAGCACCGGCGCGGCGGTGGCCGCGACGCTCGGCGACCTCATCCTCGTGGTCGGCGGCTACGTGGCGCTGCGCCGGGCCGCCGGCCTGCCGCTCGCGGTGCGCCCAGGCACCGATGTCGTGACGGTCCTGCTGGCCGCGACCGTCGCGTTTCTCGCCGGCCTCGCCGCGACCGAGCTCACCGGCCCCCTCCTGCCCAGCGGCGCCCTCGACCCGGCGGCGATCGCGGGCACGGCGGTCGCCGTGGCGCTCTTCGTGCTCCTCCTCGCGGCGACGCGGACGCTGCCCGGAGAGGTCGGCGCGGCCCTGCGGCGGTCGCCGCGAGCACCCGCATAGGATCCCGCCGATGCGGATCTGCGTCGTCAGCCAGGAGTACGCGGGCGCCACCCCGTACTGGGGTGGCCTCGGCGCGCAGTACGCGCACGTCATGCCCGAGCTGGTCCGGCTCGGCCACGACGTGACGCTCGTGACGAAGCGCCACGACGGCCACGTCCCACCCGACGTGCTCGACGGCGTGCGGATCGTCGCCGTCGATGACGTGGATCGCCGGCTCCCCATCGCTCCGGCCCTCTGGGCCCGACGCGTCGCCGGTGCGCTCGACGGTCTGCCGGACCTCGACGTGGTCATCGCTCCCGAGTTCGGTGGCGAGCTCGCCACGTACGCCCGGCGCCGTGCCCGCCCGCCGGTGGTGACGCATCTCGTCACCTCGCTGCGCCAGCTGCTGTCGGTGCGCGAGGACCTCACCCGCCTCCAGCGCTCGGGCCCGCGGGCCCAGGTCGATCTGCTGCTCGAGCGCCGGCAGACCCAGGCCTCGGACGTCCTGCTGGGCGCGGGCGCGGCCGTGGTCACCTGGGCGCGGGAGCTCTGGCCGGCGACCGCCGAGATCCCTACGCGGACGCTGCCGCTCGCCGTCGACAGCGAGCAGGTGCGCGCGCTCGCCGACGCCGGGGCCCTGCCCGCCAGCTTCCCGACCGGCCCCGAGCCGACGGTCGTGCTGCCGAGCCGTCTCGACGCCCACAAGGGCATCGACGAGCTCGTCCGGGCCATGCGCGTGGTGTGGGGCCGCCACCCGGATGCCCAGCTCGTCTTCGTCGGGCGGGACGCCCAGTTCCAGGGCCGTCCGACGAGCGAGCACCTCTACGAGGTCGCCGGCGACCGGGCCTCCTCGGTGCACATCACGGGCTTCCTCGAGCCGGCCGACTACTTCGCGTGCGTCCAGGCCGCCACCGTCGTGGCGATCCCGTCCCGCTGGGAGTCCTACTGCCTGGCGGCGGTCGAGGCCCTCGCCCTCGGACGGCCGCTCGTCGCCACGGCGGGGCACGGCTTCGACGAGTACGCCGTGGACGGCCAGTCGGCGCTGCTCGTGCCGCGGCGCGATCCTCCGGCACTGGCCCGCGCGATCGAGTCCCTGCTGGAGGACGCTGACCTCCGCGCGCGGCTGGCCGGCCCGGGACCCGCGATCGCCGACGCGCATCGACCCGCGGCCCTCGCTCCTCGCTGGGCGGCGTTCTTCGAGGACGTCGCCGCCGGAGCGATCGCGAGCGCCTGAGGAATGGCCGCCTTCGACGCGACCGTCGTCATCACGACGAAGGACCGCCGCGACGAGCTCCGCCGTGCTCTCGAGAGCGCGGTCGCCCAACGCGGAGCGGCGGTCGAGGTGCTCGTCGTCGACGACGGCTCCTCCGACGGCACCGCTGCGATGGTCGCGGAGGAGTTCCCGCGCGTGCGCCTGGTCTCGCACGGCGCCAGCCGCGGCCTCATCGGCCGGCGCAACGAGGCCACGGCGCTCGCTCGTGGCGCGATCGTCGTGCACGTCGACGACGACGCCGTCTTGTCCTCCGAGGACACCGTCCGCGTGACGGTGGCGGAGTTCGACGACCCGCAGGTCGGCGCCGTCGCGATCCCGTACGTCGACGTGCTCCACGGGCCACGGGTCCACCAGCGGGCGCCCGCGCCCGGGGTCTGGGCCGTCGACACGTTTCGCGGGACGGCCCACGCGCTGCGGCGGGACGTCTTCCTGCGCCTCGGCGGGTTCCGCGAGGACCTCGAGAGCCACGTCGAGGAGCCCGAGTATTGCCTGCGCCTGCTCGACGCGGGCTTCGTCGTCCGGCTGGGCAGCGCCACGCCGATCCGGCACTACGACAGCCCGCGACGATCGCCCGCGCGCAACCAGCACCGGATCTGGCGCAACAACCTCGTGCGGGCCTGGAGCCTCGTGCCGCTCCCGTGGCTCCCCGGGCGCGTCGCGAAGATCGTGGTGGCCGGTCTCCTCGCGGGTCGTCGCGAGGGACAGCTGCGCGCGACCGTCACCGGCCTGGCCAGCGGCCTGGGCCGCGCGCCGTCCGAGCTGCTCCGGCACCGCCACCCCGTCGAGCGACGGACCTATCGGGTCGAGCGCCGGCTGCGGTACGGCGGCCCGATCCGGCTCTCGGAGATCCGGGCCGAGCTGCCGCCGCCCGCACCGGCCACCCACCCGGAGGAACCATGACCCGTCGTCCGCGCGTCGTCGTCCTGCGGGGCCACCAGGCGAACCCCTGGGAGCTCCGCCCCTGGACCCTGCTGGAGGAGGAGTTCGACGTCGTCGTGCCGCGCCCGCTGCGGGGCGATGGATTCGACACCACGACTCTGCCGCTGCGACGCGTCCCGGTGCGGACCGTCCGCGACCTGCTGCCCGCCGGCCGCGTCGGCGACCTGCTGACCCGGGTCCCGGGCGACCGGTACCTCGGGCTCGCGGACGCGCTGCAGGGCGCCGACATCGTCCACGCCCAGGAGCTGGGCTACTGGTACACCGCACAGGCTGCTCGGTTGCGGCCGCGGATGGGGTTCCGGCTCGTCGCGAACGTCTGGGAGACGCTGCCGTTCGCCGAGGCGTACCGGAACGTCCGCACGCGGCCGTACCGCGAGCGGGTGCTGCGCGAGACGGACCTCTTCCTCCCCGCCACGGAGCGTGCCCGCGAGTCGCTCCTCGTCGAGGGCGCGGACCCCGGGCGGATGCGCGTCTGCGAGCCGGGCATCGACGTCGGGCGGTTCCGTCCGGTCGGCCCCACCGCCGCAGACGTCGTCGTGGTGTCGGCCGGCCGACTCGTGTGGGAGAAGGGCCACCAGGACCTGCTCCGGGCGATCGCGCTGCTGCGTCGCCGCGGCGACGCCACGCTGCCCCGGGCGGTGCTCGTTGGCCGCGGGCCCGAGGAGCAGCGGCTGCGCGCGTACGCCGACGAGCTCGGCATCGGCGACCTCGTCGAGCTGCGGTCGTTCGTCCCGTACGACGAGATGCCCGCGCTGTACGCGAGCGCCTCCGCGCTGTGGCTCGGGTCGATGCCGATCTGGTCGTGGGAGGAGCAGTTCGGCATGGTCCTCGCCGAGGCGCACGCCTCCGGGCTGCCCATCATCACGACGACCTCCGGAGCGATTCCCGAGGTCGCCGGGCCGCAGGCCTCGTACGTCGCCCCCGGTGACTGGGTCGGGCTCGCCGAGCGGCTCCGGGAGCTGACCGGCCCGCGCGAGCCCCACCGGATCCGCGACCCGGAGCGCGTCCAGCGGTTCTCGACCGAGGCCGCCGCCGAGCGCCTCGCCTCGGCGTACCGGTCGCTGCTCAGCGGGTCGCGCTGAGCGTCCGCCGGAACACGGCGAGCGTCTCATCGGCCGTGCGGCGCCAGGTCAGCTCACCGACGCGCCGGCCCCCGCGCTCGCGCAGCGCGGCGGCCTCGCGGTCGTCCTCCAGCACACGGCGCAGGGCGACCGCCGCCGCGACGTGGTCGGTGGCCGGGACGACCGCGGCCGCGCCGCCCGCGGCCTCGACGAGCGCCGGCGTGTCGGACACGACGGCCGGGATGCCTCGCTGCATCGCCTCGATCGCCGGCAGGCCGAAGCCCTCCAGCAGCGACAGCTGCGCCGCGACCGACGCGACGGCGTAGAGCCCCTCCAGGTCGGCGTCGGACACCCAGGCCGGCAGGCGCACGCGCTCGCGCACGCCGAGCTCTCCTGCGAGGTCGAGCAGGTGATCGCCGTGCCCGTAGTCCGCGCCGGGCGCGACGAGCAGCACGTCGTCGTCCAGCCGCGCGAGCGCCCGGATCACCGTCTCCAGGTTCTTGTGCGGTCGCTTCTGGCCGACGCTCAGGACGACGCGCGCGTCGCCGAGGTCGAACCGGCGACGGATCTCGGACGGCGAGGTCGGGAGAATGCGCGACGACGTCCCGGCGCCGTTCAACACGACATGGAGCTTGTGGTGCGGCACACGGACGAGGCGGTGGATCTCGTCGGCCGCCGCGTGCGAAACCGCGAGGACGGTCCTCGCGCGGCGCGCGGCGTCGATCGTGAGCGCCCACCAGACGGCCGCGGAGCCACGGCCGAAGCCGCTGAGCGCCGGATGCTCGATCCACATGACGTCGTGGATCGTCGACACTGCCGGGGTACGGCCAGTCCACGGGACGAACGTCGCGGGACCGTGCACCAGATCGCACCGGCGCCGCTCGGCGAGGTCCCCGAGCGCCAGCAGCTGCGCCGGGTAGAGCTCCTGCGGGCGGTTGCTGCGCACGCGCAACCGGGTCAGCCGGGCGCGGTCGGCGCCGGCGAGCTCGCGCACCCACTCGGGCGCATCGGCGGGAGCGAACAGCTCGAGCTCGACCCCCGGGTCGACGGAGAGCATCTCCGCGTAGAGCTCGCGCGCATACCGTCCGACGCCGCCGGCGGCCGGGCCGAGGGCGAGGAGGTTGGCGGCGATCCTCATCGCGCCGTCGCCGCTCGCTCGAGCATCGCGAGCGTCGCCGCCGCCGTCGCGTCCCACGTGAGCGCCGCCGCCCGCTCCGCGCCCCGTCGGCGCAGGTCGGACGCCAGGTCCGGCTCCGCGAGGACCCTCGCGAGCGCGGCGCCGATCGCGGTGACCGATCGCGGGTCCACGGTCAGCGCCGCGTCGCCGGCGACCTCGGGGAGACTCGAGACGTCCGACGTGATCACCGGTGTCCCGACCGCCATCGCCTCGAGCACCGGCAGGCCGAACCCCTCGTGGAACGACGCGTAGACGAACGCGTCCGCCCCGGCGTACACCGCTGGGAGGTCCGCGTCGTCGACGTAGCCGGCGACGTGCACGAGCTCTCCGGCGTCGCGGATCGCGGCGTCGAGCTCGTCGTCGGCCCATCCCCGGTGCCCGACGAGCACGAGCCGGCGACCGGCCCGGACCTCGTCGCCGAGACCGCGGAACGCCGCGATCGTCCGGACGAGGTTCTTCCGCGGCTCGCGCGTGCCGACGCTCAGGACGTACCCGTCCGGCAGGCCGAGGCGCTCGGCGCAGTCCGGCCGCGCGGCGGCCCGCGACCGCAGATCCTGGTCGACGCCCAGCAAGGTGACCTCCGCCCGCCCCGCCGCGGAGGGGAAGCGGTTCAGGAGCTCTTGGCGCGTGGCGTCGGAGATGCAGGCGAACGTCGTGCGCCGCCGGCGGAGCGCCAGCGGCAGCGTCGCCCGCTCCGCCAGCGCGCCCCGCGGCGGCCGGGTCTCCGGGTCGAACGCCACGAGGTCGAACACGGTGGCCACCGTCGGCACGGGGCTCGCCGCCGCCAGCAGGTAGGACGCGGACGACAGCAGCGCGTCGCCGGCCGCCCCCGAGCGCGCGGCCCGAAGCGCCCACCACGGGTCCGGTCCCGGCACGGTGCGCCACGTGAAGCGCGGGTCGGCGGGCCGGTCGCGCCACGGCGCGCGCCCGACGAGGAGGTAGTCGTGGTCGTCGTCGCGCCGCGCCAGCCCGTTGAGCAGCTCGCGCATGTAGCGGCCGCGGCCGGCGGGCACCTCGGCGGCGACTCGCGCGTCCAGGACGAACCTCACGCGGCGCAGCGTAGTGACGCCGGCACCGCCAGCACTACGACGCGCGTCGTTCCCTAGGCTCTCCGCCATGTCGAAGCGCGCCCTCGTCACCGGGATCACGGGTCAGGACGGTTCCTACCTCGCCGAGCTGCTGCTCGAGAAGGGGTATGAGGTCCACGGCATGGTCCGCCGTGCGTCGACGGAGAAGTTCGACCGGATCGAGCACCTGCGGGACACGATCACCCTGCACCAGGGGGACCTGCTGGACCAGCGCTCGCTCGTCGACACGCTGCGCGCGTCGAAGCCCGACGAGATCTACAACCTCGCCGCGATGAGCTTCGTCGGCCTCTCCTGGCAGCAGCCGACCCTGACGGCCGACTTCACCGGGGTCGGCGTCACCCGCATCCTCGAGGCGATGCGCGAGGTCGCACCGGAGGCCCGCTTCTACCAGGCGTCCTCGTCGGAGATGTTCGGCAAGGTGCGCGAGGTGCCGCAGAACGAGGACACGCCGCTCTACCCGCGCTCGCCGTACGGCGTCGCCAAGGTCTACGGCCACTTCATCACGGTGAACTACCGCGAGTCCTACGACCTGCACGCGACGAGCGGCATCCTCTTCAACCACGAGTCGCCGCGCCGCGGCCTCGAGTTCGTCACGCGCAAGGTGACCTGGCACGCGGCGGCGATCAAGCACGGCCTGCGCGACAAGCTCGCCCTCGGCAACCTCGACGCCAAGCGCGACTGGGGCTACGCGAAGGACTACGTCGAGGCGATGTGGCTCATGCTGCAGCAGGACGACGCCGACGACTTCGTCATCGCGACCGGCGAGACCCACACGGTGCGCGAGTGCGTGCAGGTGGCCTTCGACGAGGCCGGCCTGGGCGACTGGGAGCAGTACGTCGAGATCGATCCGCAGTTCGTCCGCCCCGCCGAGGTCGACCTGCTGATCGGCGACCCGACGAAGGCGAAGGAGAAGCTCGGCTGGACGCCCGCGACGAGCTTCGAGGAGCTCATCCGCCTCATGGTCCGCGCGGACCTGGAGCTCCTCTCGAAGTAGCGGTCTCGCACGCCGCGGCGCGCGGGACGGTCAGCGGCGCCTGTAGCGCTGGACGAGGAACGCGCCGTGCCGGCGGTCCAGGCGCGTCGCGACGCGAGAGCACCGGCGACCCAGCGGGTAGTAGCCCGCCGTCACGTCGACTTCGTTTCGCAACCCGTGATGCTCGGCAAGCTCTCGAAGCGCTCGGTTCGTGAAGATCCGACGGTGCATCGGGTAGCTCGATCCCGGGGCGTGGTCGTCGACGTTCAGCGGGTTGCCGACAATCACCTCATCGGAGACGTGGTTCGGCATCGGCTGCCAGCCGAGCACTAGCGACGCGACGTTGTGCCAGCTCGCAAGGTTGTTCGTCGAGAGCACGACGTAGCCGCCGGGCGCGAGCACGCGACGGATCTCGCGCAGGAACAGGTCGGTGTCCCAGAGGTGCTCGATCACCTGGTTGCTGATGAGCCCATCGACGCTGCCGTCCTCGAAGGGCAGACGCTGCCCGAGGTCTGTCTCACGGACCTCGATGCCGCGCTCAGCGGCGGCCGCCACATAGGCGGGATCGGTCTCGATCCCGACGGTGCGGCCGGCGCCGGCGCGCCGCGCCGCCTCGACGGTGAAGGCGCCGTCCCCGCAACCGAGGTCCACCAAGAGCCCGCCCCGCACCGACTCGACGTGCTCGAGGATCGTCTCGTTGTTCACCTCCGCCGCCGTGGCGTACAGCTTGCGGATGCGGTCCATGGCTGGCACGGGACGAGCGTATCGACGCTTCGTCACGATGGAGCCGTGCGGATCTGCGTCGTCTACGACTGCCTCTTCCCCTGGACCGTCGGGGGTGCCGAGCGCTGGTACCGGAACCTCGCCGAGCGGCTCGCGGCGGAGGGGCACGAGGTCACCTACCTGACCCTCACGCAGTGGGACGAGGGAGATGCTCCGCGGATCTCCGGAGTCGACGTCATCGCGGTCGGACCGCGCTTGGACCTCTACGTCGGCGACCGGCGGAAGATCGGTCCTCCGCTGCGGTTCGGACTCGGTGTCGGGTTGCACCTCCTGCGTCGTGGTCGCCGGTACGACGTCGTGCACACCGCCTCGTTTCCCTACTTCTCCCTCCTGGCCGCCGCTGTGACTCGTCCGCTCGGACGTTTCCGCATCAGCTGCGACTGGCACGAGGTATGGAGCCGCGAGTACTGGCTGGGCTACCTCGGCGGCCTCGGAGGACGCGTGGGCTGGGCGGTGCAGCGGTTGTGCGCCGCGGTCCCTCAACGTGCGTACACGTTCAGTCGGCTCTACGAGCGACGTCTTCGCGAGGTTGGCCTGCGGGGTGAGATCACGGTGCTCACCGGCGAGTACGCGGGGTCCCTCGAGACACCGGCGGCGACGCCTCCGGCGGATCCGCCGACGGTCGTGTACGCCGGGCGGATGATCCCCGAGAAGCGGGTCCCGCTCGTGGTCGACGCGATCGCTGCGGCGCGGGAGCGGGTGCCGGGCCTGCGCGGACGGATCTTCGGGGCCGGGCCGGAGCACGAGCTCGTGCGGGCGCGGATCGCCGAGCTGGGGCTCGAGGACGTCGTCGAGGCGCCCGGGTTCGTCGACGCGGCGGAGGTCGACGCGGCGATGCGTGGCGCGCTCTGCGTCGTGCAGCCCTCGTCGCGCGAGGGCTACGGGATGGTCGTCGTCGAGGCGTCCGCCCACGGCGTGCCGGCGATCGTCGTGGACGGGGAGGACAACGCCGCCGTCGAGCTCGTCGACGCCGGCCGCAACGGCTACGTCGCCGCCGCGGCGACGGGCGCGTCGATCGCCGACGCGATCGTGCGCTGCCACGAGGACGGCGAGACCCTGCGGGCCGGCACGCGTGCGTGGTTCGCCGAGAACGCGGACCGGCTCTCGCTGGCCGGGTCGCTGCGCACCGTCGCCGCGGCGTACGCGGCCCCGGCGGGGCGGCGCCGCCGGCGTCGAGCGGCGTAGCCCCGAGGGCTCAGCCGCGGTCGAGCGCGCGGTGGTACGCGTCGGCCGTCTGCGCCGCGGTGCGCTCCCACGAGAACGTCGCCGCCCGCGCCCGGCCCCGCCGCGCGAGGTCCTCGCGCAGCGCCGGCTCGTCGAGCAGACGTGCGATCGCGTCGCGGACGGCGCGGCCGTCGGCGGGGTCGAAGGTCAGCGCCGCGTCGCCGGCGATCTCCGGCAGCGACGCCCGGTCGCTGCACGCGCCCGGCACCCCACGGGCCATCGCCTCGAGCACCGGCAGGCCGAAGCCCTCGTAGAAGGACGGGAACACGTGCGCGACGGCGATCCGCCACAGTCCCTCGACGTCGGCGGAGGACAGCCAGCCGGGGAACCGCACGTCCTCGGCCACGTGCCGGGCCGCGGCGCGGCGACGCAGCACCGCCTCGTGCTCGGTCGCGTACCCGGGGACGACGAGCAGCGGCCGGCGATCCGGCGCGAGCGCGGCGAGCGCGTCGATCAGGCCCTCGACGTTCTTGTGCGGGCGCTTGGCCGCCATGCTCAGCAGCACCTGGCGGTCTCCCAGGCCGAGCCGGGCGCGCAGGTCCGGCTCGGGAGTCGGCGACACCTGCAGAACGACGGCGGCCTCCGGCACTACATCGAGCCTCGCAGGCTCCAGCTTTAGGATCCGTACGAGGTCTTTAGCAGTCGCCTCTGACACCGCGATAACCCTCCGCGACGCGCGCACGGCGGCCGGGACGAGGACCCGCATGCCGAGCCCGCGCAGGCCGAAGTGCGCCTCCGGCGCCACGGCGTAGTGCAGGTCGTGGACGGTCGTCACGCGCGGCGGGCCGCCCGCCCAGCGCCCGGGGCCGGTCGAGGCGAGGGAGTGCACGAGGACGGCCCCCGCCTGCTCGGCGAGCCGGGGCACGTGGCGCTGCTCCCCCCAGACCCACTGGCGCCGGTCGCGCGCGTCGACGTCCGCCACGAGCGACGGCACGGTGCCGTCGCTCCACGGCGCCCCCGCGTCCTGCGCCGCCACCCGGTTGACGATCGCGACCGGCTCGATGCCGTCGATCGCCGCCAGCCGCGGCAGCAGCTCGCGGGCGTAGACCTCCATCCCGCCGGTCTCGCCGGGGGTCAGGTACACGAGGTTCAGGGCGACGCGCAACGACCCGGGCACGGCTCGGGATCGTCGCAGGAACGCCGCCGGCGGCGACGCCCAGCGCTCGCCGCGCCAGGCCGCCGCGCCGCGGCAGGCCCCGGGACGCGCTGCGGCCCCGCAGGCCGCAGGCCGCGTCCCGCGCGACGCCGAAGCCGGGCCGGCGCACCCCCGGCCCGGGTCAGCTCGCGGCGTCGAGCAGCGCGAGGTCCGCCCGGACCATCTCGGCCACGAGCTCCTCGAAGGTCACGCGCGGCCGCCAGCCCAGGACCTCGCGGGCTCGCGACGGGTCGCCGACCGGCGGCCACTGCTCCGGCGGGCGCACGAAGCGCGGGTCGACGCGCACCCGGTCGCGGGTGCTGCCGTCGGCGGCGGCCACGTGGCGGTCGACGCCGGCCGCCGCGAACGCCGCGTCGACGAGGTCGCCGACCGTTCGCGGCTCGCCCGAGGCCAGGACGTAGTCGCCGGGCTCGTCGTGCCGCAGGGCGAGGACCATGCCGTCGACGACGTCCGCGGCGTGCGACCAGTCGCGCACCGCCCGCTGATCGCCGAGGGTCAGCTCGTCCTCGAGGCCACGCGCGATCCGCGCGACCCCGCGGCTGACCTTCCGCGGCAGGAACCGCTCGGGCCGCCGCGGCGACTCGTGGTTGAAGGTGATCGCCGAGACGAAGAAGCGATCGTGGTGGGAGCGGAGCGTGCCGACGAGCCCGTGGGCGGCGAGCTTCGCCACGCCGTACGGGCTGCGCGGGCGCATCGGGGCGCCCTCGGCCTGCGGCGAGACGCCCGCGTCGCCGAAGATCTCGCTCGACGTCACGACGAGCACCCGCGTGCCGTCGCGCTCGAGCGCCGCGCCGAGGATCGTGCCGGTCGCGCCGGCGATCGCCTCGACGACGGAGCGCGGATCGCGCCACGAGTCGGGCACGAAGGTCGGGGCGGCGAGGTGGTAGATCTCGTCGGGCTGCGCCTCGTCCACCGCGCGGCGCAGCGCGTCGGCGTCCCCGAGCTCGGCCTCCAGCAGCGCGACGCGCCCCGCGAGCTGCGCCAGCCCCCCCCGCTCGAGCGCGCCGTCGGCGCGACGGACGGTGCCCACGACCTCGGTGCCGTCGGCCAGCAGCCGTTCCGCGAGGTACCCGCCGTCCTGGCCGGTGATCCCGGTGATGAGCGCTCGTCGGGTCACGCCCGGCCACCGGTGCTCGCCATCGGCCGCAGGCTATCGAGGCACGCCGCCCCGTCGTCCCGGGGCGCGGCGGCCGCCGACGACCGCGCCGATCGGGCGGGCGCGCGCGCCGGACGACCGTCCCGGCCGCCCGTCGCCGCCGCTCGACGCCCGATAGGGTCGTCCTGCACCCCCGCCACCAGACGAGCGTCAACGCGCCACGTGCCCGCGATGCTCGCAACTTCCGGCGTTTCCCCGGGTTGAGATCGGGGAACGCGCCCACGACCGCTCCCCCCGCGGCCCGCTCGGACGGATCCCCTATGCACCACGACGGCCCCACGGTCACCAACGCGAACGTGCTCAGCGCGCTCGCAACGCCTCCGCCCCAGGTCGAGGTGCTCGGCGTCCCCCTGGCGCTCACGACGTACGAGCGCACGCTCTCGTGGATCGACGCGATGGTCGCCTCGCGCCGTCAGGGCTACGTCTGCGTCGCGGCGACCCACACCGTCATGGTCTGCCAGGAGGACGAGGAGACGCGCGCCGCGGTCCTCGGCAGCTCGCTGACCGTCCCCGACGGGCAGCCCCTCGTCTGGGCGCTGAACCTGCTCGGGCACGAGCAGCCGAGCCGCGTCTACGGCCCGGACCTCATGGCGAAGCACTGCGAGCGCGCCGCCCAGAACGGCACCCGCGTGTACCTCTACGGCGGTCGCGACCGCCTGGCGCTGGACCGCCTCGCCCGTCGCCTCCGGGACCGCTTCCCGGGCCTGCGGATCGTCGGCGGCTGGTCGCCGCCGTACCGCGAGCTGACCGACGAGGAGCAGCAGGGCGTCGTCGACGACATCAACGGCTCCGGTGCGGACGTCGTGTGGGTCGGCATCGGCGTGCCGAAGCAGGAGAAGTGGATGGCCGCGATGCGCTCGCGGCTGGACGCCCCGGTGCTGCTCGGCGTCGGCGCGGCGTTCGACTTCCACGCCGGCCTCGTGCCGCAGGCGCCGCGCTGGATCCAGTCGATGGGCCTGGAGTGGGCGTTCCGCCTGTCGCAGGAGCCGCGCCGGCTCTGGCGGCGCTACGCCCGCTACAACCCGCTCTTCGTCGCCCGCTTCAGCCTGCAGCTGCTGCGCCAGCGCCTCTCGGGCCAGCCGACGGCACCGGTCCTGCGCAGCGGTCCGCCCGCTCGCCGGCAACGCCAGGGCGCGCTGCGGCGGCGGTCGGCGCCCGCCGCCGGGCGCTGAGCGTGGCCGCGTCGGCCGGTGGTCCCGCGTCGCCGGACCTCGCCGCTCCCCGCGCCGTCGGGTCGCCGGGCCGATCATCTAGCCTCCCTGACGTGGATCTCGACGTCGCCGTCGTCGGTCTGGGCCGCGTAGGCCTGCCGCTCGCCCTCGCCTTCGCCGACCGTGGCCTGCGCACGATCGGGATCGACGTCGACGCCTCGCGGACGGACGCCGTCGCCGCCGGGCGCATGCCGTTCTTCGAGCCGGGCGCCGACGAGGTGCTCGCCCGCGTCCAGGGCCGCGCCGACGCGACGCTCGAGGTCTCGCGCGACGTCGCCCAGGCCGCGCGCGCCAAGCACGTCGTGCTGACCCTCGGGACCCCGTCGTTCAGCCACATCGAGATCGACGTCTCGCAGATCCGCAGCGTCCTGGACGACCTGCTCCCGCACCTGCGCGAGGGCCACTGCCTCGTGCTGCGCTCGACGATCGCCCCCGGCACGACGGAGTTCGTCGCCGGCTACCTCGAGCTGCACCGCGGGCTCGTCGTGGGCCGCGACGTCTTCGTCGCCCACGTCCCCGAGCGGATCGCGGCCTCGCGGTTCTTCGACGAGATCTCGACCCTGCCCTGCATCGTCGGGGGCGTCGGCGAGCGCTCGGGCGAAGAGGCCGCGTCCGTCTTCGCCGCGCTCGGCGCGCCGATCGTGCAGACCACCCCGGTCGAGGCCGAGCTGGCGAAGATCTGGACGAACATCCTCCGCTACACGCTCTTCGCGCTCCCGAACCGGCTGATGATGGAGTGCGAGCAGTACGGCGCGAACGTCTTCGAGGTCATCGACCTCATCAACCGGGACTACCCCCGGGGTGGCATGAAGCTGCCGGGGATGACCGCCGGCACCTGCCTGCGCAAGGACTTCACCTTCAGCGAGGAGCGCTCGCCCGCCCCGGGCATGCTGCTCGCCGTCAGTCGCGTCAACGAGTCCGTGCCGCTGTTCCTCGTCGACGGGCTGAAGCGGCGCCTGCCGGGCGAGACGCTGCGGGCCCGCAAGGTCGCCGTGCTCGGGCTGGCGTTCAAGTCCGACACCGACGACGAGCGCGACTCGCTGAGCTTCAAGCTCATCCGGCTGCTCGAGCGGGAGCTCGCGCTCGTGGCCGCCCACGACCCGCTCAGCCCGTCGTCGACGCTGACGCTCGAGGAGGCGGTCTCCGGGGCGGACGCCGTCGTGCTGGCGACGAACCACAGCGACTGGCAGGACGCGGCGACGCTCGAGCGGATCGCCGCGCTCGCCGCCCCGGGCGCGGTGCTCGCCGACCCGTGGGACTGCTTCGGTCAGCGCGCCGTCTTCGGCCCGGCGTCCGAGCTCGCCGCCGACGTGGCCGACCGCGACGGGCACGTCGCGGCGCAGCCGCTCGCCTGAGGCAGCCGGCCGCCCGGCGCCCTGCGACGATGGGCGCGTGCCACCGCTCCCCGGTCGTCCCGTCGACGCCGTCACCGCCGACCGCCTGAACGCCGCGCGCTGGGACGCGCTCGCCGACGTGCACGCCGCCGGGACGGGGCGCTTCTACGACACGGACGCGCTGGTGCGGGGCGAGAGCCCGCTCTGGGACTGCGAGCGCGCCGCCCTGGCCCGCGTCCTCCCCGACGGGGTCGCCGGGATCGACCTGCTGCACCTGCAGTGCCACCTCGCCGGCGACGCGATCCACTTCGCCCGCGAGGGCGCCCGCGTCACGGCGCTGGACCGCTCGCAGCGGGCGCTCGCGCACGCCGCTCGCCGCGCCGCCGCGTGCGGCGTGGACGTCCGGTTCGTGGCCGCCGACGCCGCGGCGCCGCCTGCCGAGCTCGACGCGTCGTTCGACCTCGTGTGGGCCACCATCGGCATCACGGGGTGGGCCACCGACCTGCGCGCCTGGTTCGCCGCCGTCGCGCGGATGCTGCGGCCCGGCGGCCGACTCGTCCTGATCGACGTGCACCCGGTCTACGGCATGCTCGGCGGTCTCGATCCGCTGCTCCTGGACTTCCCCCACGGCGGCGGGACCGTCCTGGCCTTCGACGAGCCGGGCAGCTACGACGACCCGGACGCCGACGTGGCGGCCACGGACGCGGCGTGCGTGGCGTGGAGCGTCGGCGAGCACGTCGAGGCCGCGATCGCCGCAGGCCTCGTCGTCGAGCACCTCGCCGAGGACACCGAGACCGAGCACGACCCGCGCGGCCTGCTGGAGCCGGAGGCCGACGGCCGCTGCCGCGCCCGCCTGCACCCCGGCGCCCCGCCGCTGCCGCTGCTCATGACGCTGCTCGCGCGGCGGCCGGCCGCCTGAGCGGGACCGCCCGCTAGCCTGCGGCGCGATGCCCCGCGTTCTCGTCACCGGCGGTGCCGGCACCATCGGTGCGGCCGTCGTCCGCCGTCTCCTCGCCGACCCGCGCTTCGAGGTCCGCGTCTCGGACCAGCGCGAGGCGCCGGACTGGATGCGCGAGGGGTGCGAGATCCACCAGGGCGACCTGCGCGATCGCGACGAGGCCCGGCGCGCCACGAAGGGCTGCAGCCACGTGATCCACCTCGCGGCGATCGTCGGCGGGATCGGCAACTTCCACAAGCTGCCGTACACGCTGACCGACATGAACTCGTCGCTCTACAACAGCGTCATGGGCGCGGCGATCGCCTCCGACGACCTCGAGCGCTTCACGTACGTCTCCAGCTCGATGGTGTTCGAGAACGCCACGACCTTCCCGACGGAGGAGGCACACGTCGACAAGGTGCCGACGCCGACCTCCGCCTACGGCTTCTCGAAGCTCACGGGCGAGATCCAGGTGAAGGCCGCCCACGACGAGCACGGCCTGCCGTACACGATCTGCCGCCCGTTCAACGCCTACGGCCCGGGGGAGATGCCCGAGGACGAGCCCGGGATCGCCCACATGGTCCCCGACGTCATCAAGAAGGTCCTCGCCCTGCCCCAGGGCGCCCCGCTGCCGATCTTCGGCACCGGCGAGCAGACCCGGACGCTCACCCACGTCGACGACATCGCCGACGGCATCGTCACCGCGACCGGCCACGAGGCGGGCGTCAACGAGGACTTCAACGTCTCCGCCGGGGACGAGCGCACGATCGCCGAGGTCTGCCGCGTCATCTGGGAGCAGTGCGGGCGCACCGACGAGCTGACCTTCGAGCACCTGCCGACGTTCCAGGTCGACGTGCAGCGCCGCTGGCCGAGCGTCGAGAAGGCCAAGCGCCTGCTCGACTGGGAGGCGCGGATCCCGCTGGATCGCGGCATCGCCGACACCGTGCGGTGGCTGCGCGCCGTCGCCTGATCCCGCTCAGGGGCAGCGCGGGACGTCGGCGTTCATCCGCGCGAGCGTCCCGCGCAGGTGCGACGAGCGCGAGGTGAGGAAGAGGTCGGGCTGGTCGGCCGGCATCCGACGGACCGCGACGAACGCGAGGTACGGCGCCCCGCTGTAGGGGACGCCCGCGGGGCAGGCCCGAGCCCGCGCCACCTCGCGGTCGACCTCCTGGCCGGACAGCGCCCGGTTCCAGGCGACCGCCGACAGCGGTCGCAGGAAGACGACGGGATCGTCGGGGCGGGCGAGGAGGGCGGCGGACTGCACGAGCGGGAAGGCCGCCAGCACGACGAGCACGGCTCGCGCCCCGGGCGCCGGCCACGCGCGCCACGCGAGCGCGAGGCCCAGGAGGGCGACCGGCAGGAGGGCCGCCTCGATCGGCACCAGGACGTTCAGGGCCGTGCCGTCCTTCAGCATCGTCCCGGTCGTCAGGAGCATCGCGGCGGCGAGCGCCGCGCTCGCGCGCAGCTGCGCGGGGTCCCGCCGCAGGACCCCGCCGGCCGCGGCTCCGTCGGCGCCCGCGCCCCGGGCGCGCCACCAGAGGACGGCGAGCGCCGCCGCGCCGGCGAGCGGGCCCGCGAGGTTCCATCCGGCCTGCACGAGGACCTCGGCGAGGTAGCGCACGGAGCGCGTCGCGCTGTCGCTCTGCGCCACGACCGCGTCGTCCCACAGCCCGCCGCCGAAGATCGCCGTCCAGAGCCCTGCCTGCAGGATCAGGGCGCCGACGAGCCACGCCGCCAGCCGGCGGCGCTCGACGGCGACGAGCGTCAGGGCGAGCGCCGGCAGCAGGAACGTCACCTTCGTGAAGACCGCGAGCGACAGCAGCAGCGCGGCCCACGGCGCGCCGCCCCGGCGGGCCACGAGCAGCGACGCCCCGAGCAGCAGCGGCAGCCCGACCGTCTCGGGCGTCAGGGCGCCGTGCTCGTGCACCGCCCACGGCAGCAGGAGCGTCAGCGCCGGGGCGGCCGCGACCGACGCGCGCGGGGCCCCGAGCCGGCGCAGCGCGACGGCGGCCAGGACCCCGCCGCCGAGCTGGAGGGCCGCCACGGCGAGCCGCAGCCACTCGATCGTGTCCGAGACGGCGAGGATGCCCGCGCCGACGACGAAGAGCACCGGGGGCTGCGCCGCGACGACCTCGCCGTAGACCGGCTGTCCGTCGAGGAGCAGTCGGGCGGTCAGCGCGTAGACGCCCTCGCTGAAGTTCCAGTGCGCCCCGTCCTGCAGGAGGCGCACGACGACGAGCGCGACGAGCCCGAGGAGCGCCCCCGCGACGAGGGGCGGGAGGCGGGCCGGCCGGGGCACGGGCGGCAGCCTAGCCCGCGCGGCGGGCGGCGTCCTGCGCCGCCTCGCGCTCGGCCGCGCCCGGCGCGGTCCACGCCGTCCACGCGCCGCGGACCATCTGCTCGAGGTCGCGGCCCGGCTTCCAGCCGAAGTCCCGCTCGATCCGGGTCGCGTCGCCGACGACGCGCGCGGGGTCGCCGGGCCGCCGCGCCACCACGTCGTAGCCGAGGTCCTCCCGCTCGACGACCGCGAGGATCGTCTCGACGATGCCGCGCACCGACACGCCCTCGCCCCGACCGACGTTGTACGCCGGCGCGAGCTCGCGGCCCTCCTCGAGCAGCAGCGCCGCGCGGACGTGGGCCTCGGCGAGGTCGACGACGTCGACGTAGTCGCGGATGCACGACCCGTCCTCGGTCGGGTAGTCGTCGCCGAAGACCTTCGGCCGGCGGTCCGCCGACAGCGCCCGGAACACGAGCGGGAAGAGGTTGTACGGCGAGTGGTCGACGAGCGAGACGCCGTCGGCGGTCGCGGGGCCGGAGCCGACGACGTTGAAGTACCGCAGCGAGGTGTGGCGCAGCGACGGCCGGGCCCGCGCCTGGTCGCGGATGAGCCACTCGCCGATGAGCTTCGACTCGCCGTACGGGCTCTCGGGCCGCTGCGCGCCGTCCTCGTCGACGATCTCGCCCTCGATCGTGCCGTAGGTCGCCGAGCTCGACGAGAACACGAGCCGGTCGATCCCGCGCTGCGCGAGCTGCTCGAGCAGGACGCGGGTCCCCTCGACGTTCGCGCGGTAGAAGTCCAGCGGGACGTTCACCGACTCGCCCGCGTACTTCAGGCCCGCGAGGTGCACCACGCCCTCGACCGGCTGCGCGTCGAGCGCGGCGGCGACGGCGGCCTCGTCCTCGACCCGCCCCTCGTGCAGCGTCACGCTCCCCGGGACGAACTCCCGGAACCCCGACGACAGGTCGTCGAGCACGACGACCTCCCGCCCCTGGGCCAGGAACGCCTGGACGATGTGCGAGCCGATGTAGCCCGCACCGCCGGTCAAGAGCCACGCCATGCGACGGCAGTGTAGGGCGCCGCGGCCGACGCTCCGGCGAACGGGCGGGCACTCGCCGGCCCGACCGGCTCCTGGCGAGCGCCGGCGACGAGGTGCCCCGGCGGCGGGGCGGGGAGCCGCTCAGTCCGCGGTCGCCGCGCCGTAGGCGTCCGCGAGCCGCCCGACGACCGCCGCCGGATCCGTGAGCCGCGCGGCCGCGTCGCGCTGACGCGCCCCGACGGCGGCGTCGCCGGCCACGCGCAGCCAGGCGGCGGCCAGCGCCCCGGGGTCGCCCGGCGCCACCCGGGCGTCGTCGGGGACGAGCTCGCGCAGCGCCCCCACGTCGCTGGCGACGACCGGCAGCCCGCGCAGCATCGACTCCGCCGCGGCGAGGCCGAACGTCTCGTGGGCCAGCGACGGGACGAGCTCCACCGCGGCGGACGACCGCAGCGCGTCGAGCGCCGGTCGCGGCAGCCGGCCGACGAAGCGGACGCCGGGCAGGTCGGCCGCGGCGGCGCGCAGCGCCTCCTCCTGGGGGCCGCCGTTGGCCACGACGAGCGGCCGACCGGTGATCCGCGCCGCCGCGATCGCCACGTCGGTGCCCTTCTCCGGCGCCAGGCGACCGGCGACGATCGCCGCGCCCTCGGGGTCGGGCGCGATCGGCGCGCCGGGGACGACGGGGTGCGGGACGACGTGCCAGCGACCGTCCACGACGATCCCGAGCGCGCGCAGGCGGTCGCGCGCGGCGACGCTCGGCACGACGATCGCGTCGGCGGCGGCGAGCAGCGCTCGCTGCTGGCGCACGAGGCCGCCCGCGTACGCGAGCGCCTCGACCCGCCCGCCGCGGCAGACGTGGCGCACCCCCGGCCGGACGTCGCGCCCGTGGCAGGACGTGCAGTCGCGGCCGTCGCGCACGCAGGTCCCGATGGCGCACACGAGCCGGTAGTTGTGCAGCTGCAGGACCACGCGCGCCCCGGCCGCGCGGGCGGCGCGCAGCGCCCGCACGCCGAACGTCGGATGCACGTTGTGCGCGTGGACGATCCGCGCGCCGGTCCGCCGCACCGCCGCGGCGACCTCGTCGGGATCCAGCCCACCGCGCAGCAGGCCCAGCGCGGCCCGCGACGACGGGACGGCGGCGGAGTCGCGCTCGAGCAGCGCCGTGCCCTCGCCGAGCCGCTCCTCGGTCAGCGCGCGCAGGGCCGCGACGGCCGCCTCCTCGCCGCCGAGCGTCCGGTACCGGTGGTGGAGGTGGAGGATCACCGGCGGTAGAGCGACGAGATCAGCTGGTCCTTGCGCGGCCCGACGACGCGCCAGCGCGCGCGGAACGCGTCGCGGTCGAGGACCGCGTAGCTGCCGGCGTAGTGGTCGGCGCGGCACGGGTGGTCGACCGCGCAGCCGCCGTCGCGAAGGTCGAGCGGATGGAACGGCCGGCCGTCCTCGAAGCGGACCTCCCAGCGACCGACCGCACGCGATGGCGGCGCCCCCGCCGGGCTCGGCCGGCCCACGTCCTCGTCGGCGGGCACGATCCACAGCCGTCGCGTCGCCGCCGTCTCGAGGTCGCCGATCCGCAGCGTGCCGCGCTCGAGCCACTCGAGCCGCGCGCCCCGGGGGCGGAACGTCGCGGTGCCGCGCAGCGTGCCTCGCCGGCCGGCGAGGCGGTCGTCGATCTCGCGCTCGATCGTCCACGCCCCGAGGAGGAAGGCGGGCAGGTCGGGAACCGCGAGCAGGCCGTGGGCGGCGTCCATGGCGCCGTCCAGCGTACGCCGCCCCGTCGCGGGCCCCGGCTCGCGTGGCGGATCCGCCTCGCCCGTCGAGGACGATCCGCCACGCGACCGCACGGCGGTCCGGTCCGGGGCGCCCATCGCCGTCAGATCCGTCGCGTGACGTTGCGGAAGAGCCAGTCGCACGCGGCGCCCCGCAGCGGCGGGACGTGCTTGGCCCGGAAGCGCGCCAGCGACGCGTCGAGGTGCTCGTCCCGCCGCGCCACGACGCCGCCGACGTGGCCCGCCGAGACGGTCGGGTCGTAGACGATCCGACCGCCGCGCCCGCGCAGCCGCAGGCAGAGGTCCTCCTCCTCCTTGTAGAGGAAGAACCCCTCGTCGAAGCCGCCGACCGCGTCGAACGCCGACCGGCGAAGGAGCAGGAACGCGCCGGAGACCCACGCCGCCGGGACGGGCCGGGAGCGCGTCCGCCAGTGGCTGTGCCCGGCGCCGCGCGCGACGGCGGCGCGCACGCCGCGCAGCTCGCCGTGGTCCCACCGCTGCGGCGCGCCGTCCTCCGTCCGCAGCAGCGGCCCGACGGCCACCACGCGCGGGTCGGCGCCGTGGCGCAGCAGCCCGCGCAGGACGCCGGGTCGCGGGATCGTCACGTCGGGGTTCACGCAGCAGAGCCACGGCGACCGGGCGGCGGCCGCCAGGCGGTTGTGCCCGCCGCCGAAGCCGAGGTTCCGCGCGCCGACGAGCAGCTCGACGCGGTCGCCGCGTGCCGCGACGAGGTCGGAGAGGTCGTCGCCGGAGCCGTTCTCCAGCACGAGCACCCGGTGCGGGATCCCCACGTCGTCGAGGTCCGCCAGGACGCCGTCGAGGCACGGACCGAGGACGTCCCGCGTCCGGAAGTTCACGATCTGGACGACGAGCTCGGGATCCATCGGGTCAGCGGGAGCGCCGCCGGTCACCGGTGGTCCACGACGGAGGCCACGCGACGCCGTAGAGTCCGGCGCGTTGCAGCCTACCCCGCCCGTGCGTCGATCCCCCGCCATCGAGGGCGCCGGCCCGAAGGTCTGCGTCGTCGCGGAGTTCTACCCGCGGGCCGAGGACCCGGTCCTCGGGATCTGGGCGCACCGCCAGGCGGTCGCCGCCCGCGACGCCGGCGCCGAGGTCCAGGTGCTCGTCCTCTACCGCCCCGTCCCGCCCCGGGCCACGCGCCTGCGGGACGTGCCGCGGACCCTGCGCACGATGCTCGCGCAGCCGGCCGAGGCCCGGATCGACGGCATCCCGGTGCGCTACGTGCGGTTCCTCGCGCCGCCGCGCGACCGCAGCTACGGGCGCTGGGGCGCGTCGGCGGCGCGACCGCTGGCCCGCGCGCTGCGGCGCCTGCGCCGGCGCTTCCCCTACGAGGTCGTCCACGCCCACAACGCGGTCCCGGCCGGCGACGCGCTGCGACGCGCCGAGGGCCGGCGCGGCGTCCCGCGCGTGCCGCTCGCCGTCTCCGTCCACGGCGGCGACGTCCTCTACACCGCGCGCCGCTCGGCCGAGGGCGAGCGGGCCGTGCGCGCGACGTTCGCCCGTGCCGAGCTCGTCCTGGCCAACAGCGCCGGCACCGCGGAGCGCTGCGCGGCGCTCGGCGCCGAGCGCACCCGGGTCGTGCGCCTCGGCACCGACCTGCCGGACGCCGACGCGCTCGACGCGTGGCGCGAGGGGCGCTCCTGGGAGCCGCCGGCGGCCTCGACCGACCGGCGCGCCCCGGCGCGGGCGCCCGGGCGCTGGGGCAGCGGACCGCTGCGGGCCACGACGATCGCCGCCGCCGCGCCGGAGCCGGTGCTCGTGACCGTCGCCCACCTCGTGGCCCGCAAGCGCCACGCCGACGTCATCCGGGCGCTCGCGTGGCTGGGCGACCGCCACCCCGGGGTCCGCTACCGGATCATCGGCGACGGCCCCGAGCGCGAGCGGCTCGCGGCCCTGGCCACCGAGCTCGACGTCGACGACCGCGTGGAGCTCGTCGGGCAGCTGCCGCACGCCGAGGCGCTCGCGGCCGCGCGGCGCGCCGACGTGTTCGTCATGCCGTCCGTCGACGAGGCGTTCGGCGTGGCGTACGTCGAGGCGATGGCCGCCGGGATGCCGGCGGTCGCGGCGCTCGGCGAGCCCGGCCCGCAGGAGATCGCCGCGGCCGGCGACGGGCTCGTGCTCGTGCCGCCCGGCGACGTCGCCGCGCTCGCCGAGGCGCTCGACGACCTGCTCGCCGACCCCGCCCACCGCCGCGCGCTCGGGGCGCAGGCCCAGCGGACCGTGGCCGGGGGCTTCACGTGGGAGCGCTGCGGGCGCCAGACCGCCCGGATCTACCGGGAGCTCGCGGAGCGCCCCGCCACCGATCGAGGATGATGCGCGGCGTGGGTACGCGCCCGATCCTCATCGTCACCCCGCGGATCCCCGCCGAGCGCGTCGGCGCGCTGCAGGCGCTGGCCGAGCGCGCGCCGGTCGAGGTCGCGACGTTCGGCGGCCGCGACCATCACTTCGCCGGCGCGGCCCCGGACGCGGGCGTCCCGGAGCACCGCGTCCCCGAGCACCGGATCGCCCGCGTCGTGCGCCGGGGCGACTGGCGCGCGGTCGTCGTCGGGACCGCCGGGCGGATCGCGCTGCCGACCGCCTGGCGGGCGACGCGCCGCGCGCGCCGGCCGTTCGTGCTCTGGAGCGCGCTGTGGCACGAGCCCGGCACCCCGGCGTTCCTCCTCGCCCGGCCGCTGCTGCGGCGGATCGTGCGCGACGCCGATGCCGTGGCGGCCTACGGCTCGCACGTCGCCGCCCACGTCTCGGGACTCGGCGCTCGTCGCGTGCTCGTCGCCCCGCAGGCCGTCGACCCCGCCACGTGGGTCGTGCCCGCACCGGCGCCGCGCCCGGCCGACGACCCGTTCCGGGTCCTCTACGTCGGACGCGACGCGCCGGGCAAGGGCGTCGAGAGCCTGCTCGTCGCCTGGCGCCAGGCGAAGCTCCACGAGGCGATCGGCGCCGAGCTCGTGCTGCTCGGCCCGCAGCCGGCCGCCGACGCCGGGCTGCCGGGAGCGCGCGCGCTCGGGTCGGTGCCGCCCGACGAGGTCCGCGGCTGGCTGGACCGCAGCGACGTCCTGTGCGTGCCGTCCGAGCGCACGCCCGGATTCGTCGAGCCGTGGGGCCTCGTCTGCAACGAGGCGATGCACCGCGGCGTGCCGGTGCTCGCCACGGACGCCGTCGGCGCCGCCGCCGGCGGGCTCGTGCGGGACGGGCGCAACGGACGGATCGTCCCGGCCGGCCAGCCGATCGAGCTCGCCCGCGCGCTCACCGCGCTGGCGGTCGACCCGCCGGCCGCGCGGGCGCTCGGGGAGGCCGGGCGCCGCGACGTCGGGGCGTTCTCGTTCGCCGCCTGGGCCTCGGGGATGCTCGCCGCCGTCGAGGCGGCCGAGGCACGCTGAGCCGCGGGGCGCGTACGGCGTCCCTGGGCGCGCGCGTGCGCAACTTCCCGCCTCGGCGACGGTTGCTAGCGTTGACGGCCAGCGTTCGTCGCCGCCGCGCTCCCCAGGTCACCCGCGCGGCGCCCGCGACGATCGTCCGGCTGCTCGCGAACCCGATACGAACGCGAACTCCCCGTGCGCTCCCTCCTCCGCCTCCTGCCCCTCCCGATCGTCCTCCTGGCCTTCGCGGCCGGCGGCGCGGCCCCCGCGAGCGCGGACTACCGCGCCGTGCTGAAGGACTGCACCGACGGGTCGCTCGAGGGGCGCTACTCGCAGCGCGACCTCGAGCTCGCGCTGCGCAACATGGCCGCCGGCGAGGCCGACTACGGCGACTGCGCCGACGTCATCGCCACGGCGATGTCCACCGCCGGCTCGAAGGGCTCCGGCGGCTCGGGCTCGTCGGGCTCGGGATCCGGCTCCGGCGGGTCGGGCGGCTCGTCCGGGGGCGGCAGCTCGAGCAGCAGCGGCGGCGACGCCGGACAGGGCGCCGACACCTCGGGCGCGGTCGGCGCGTCGCGCACCGCGACCCCCGAGGAGCAGGTGAACGCCACGAAGGCCGCGACCGACGTCGCCACGGAGGCGACGAAGGCCGACGAGGTCGCGCTGCGCAACGTCCGCGTGCCCGCCTCGGCCGACCTCGGCGAGGCCGGCGCGTCGCTGCCGACCTCGCTGCTGCTGGCCCTCATCGGCTGCGGCGCCGCCGCCTGCCTCGCCGGCGGGGCCGTCGCGATCCGGAGCCTGCGACGCCACCGTGGCCACTGAGGCACCGTCGCCCCAGGGCGACCCGACGGCGGACGCGCAGCGCACCCGCACGCTGCCGGTCGTCGGGACGGCCCCGGCTCCGGCCCGCGCGCCGGTCACCGGCCGCGCCCGCCTGACCGGGCTGCTGCGCGGCGACCTGCCGTGGACGCTGCTCATCGCCGCGCTCTTCGTCTGGACGGTCACCGAGGCCCAGATCGGCGCCGACGTCGGGCGCACGGCCCCGGTGCTGCTCGGACTGCTGCTCGTCTCGGGGCTCGTCTGCGTCGCGTCCCTGCTGGCCGCGCCGGGCACCGCGCGGCCCTGGGGCGCCGGGACGCTCGCCCTCGGCGGCGCGCTCGTCGTGCTGACGGGCGCGTCGATCTCGTGGTCGGTGGCGCCCGACGCCTCGTGGCAGGACGCCAACCGGATCCTCACGTACCTCGCCGTCATGGCGGCCGGCGTCGCGGGCGCCCGCCTGGCGCCGGGCCGCTGGCAGGCCCCGCTCGGCGGCGTGCTGCTCGGGTCGACGATCGTCGTCCTGCTCGGGCTCGGGCACAAGGTCTTCCCCGAGGCGATCGATCCCGCCCAGGTCTACGCCCGGCTGCAGGACCCGATCGGCTACTGGAACGGCCTCGGCGCGATCGCGGCGTTCGCGCTCGTCCTCTCGCTCTGGCTCGGCAGCCGCCGCACCGGCTACCAGCCGCTGAACGCGCTCGCCTACCCGATCGCGGCGATCGCCGTCCTCGGCCTGCTGCAGTCCTACTCCCGCGGCGGCCTGGCCGCCGCGGCGATCGGCGTCGCGCTCTGGATCGCCCTCGCGCCGCGTCGCCTGCACAGCCTGCTCGTGCTCGCCGTCGGCGTCGCCGGGGGCGGGTTCGTCGGGATCTGGACCTTCGCGAACGACGCGCTCTCGACCGACAACGTGGCGCTCGCCGCCCGCGAGTCGGCGGGGGCGGAGCTCGGCGTGCTGCTCGTCGCGACGCTCGTCGTCCTGCTCGTCGTCGGCCTCGCGATCGAGTTCGCGATGCTCTTCGCCGGCGTGGGCGCCGCAGAGCGCCGCCGGCTCGGGCTGATCGTCGCCTGCGCCGTCGCGGTCGTGCCGATCGGCGGGGTCGCGGTCGTCGCGTCGAGCGAGCGCGGCCTCACGGGCTCGGTCTCCCACGCCTGGACCCAGCTCACCGACCCCGACGCCGCGGTGCCGAAGGGCGACCCGTCGCGCCTGGGGGCCGTCGGCTCGTTCCGCTCGCGCTACTGGCGCCAGGCCTTCGACGTCTTCGAGGCGCAGCCGCTGCGCGGCGTCGGCGCCGACGGGTTCGGCGCCGTGCAGCCGCGCGTGCGGACCGACGTCGCGGTCGCCAAGCACGCGCACGGCTGGGTGCCCCAGACGCTCGCCGACCTCGGCTGGATCGGCATGCTCGTCTCGCTGGCCTTCGGGCTGGCGTTCGTCGCCGCGGCCGCCCGCGCCCTCGGCTACCTGCGCACGCCCGGCGTGCCCGCCCGGCCGCGTGGCGGCCTGCGCCCCGAGCGCGACGGGCTCGTCGCGGCCACGGCGATCGTCGCGACCTTCGCGGTGACCTCCGTCGCGGACTGGGCGTGGTTCGTGCCCGGCGTGACGCTGCCGATGATGCTCCTCGCCGGCTGGGTCGTCGGCCGCGGCGCGGAGGGCGCGTTCGTCCCGCGGCCCCGGCCCGCGCTGCGGATCGCCGGACCGCGGGGCGCGGCCGCGGCCGGCGTCGCCGTCGCGGTGGTGCTGGCGGGCCTGTCGGTCGCCGCGCCGTGGCGCTCGCAGCGCGCGCAGGAATCCGCGTTCGCGGCCCTCGAGCGCGGCGACGTCGCGGCCGCCGAGCGCGACGCGCGCGACGCGCGGCGACGGAACCCGCTGTCCGCCGACGCCGACTACGTGCTCGGCACGGTGCTCGCCCGCAAGGGCGACGTCGACGGCGCCCGCGCCGTCTACGAGCACGCCGTGGAGCGCCAGCCGGCCGTCCCGGACACGTGGCAGCGCCTGGCCCGCTTCGAGCTCGACGTCGCCGATCGCCCGTACAACGCCCAGCGCGCCGCCGGCGTCGCGCTGCGCCTGGCCCCGACGAGCCGCGCCGCGCAGCTCGTCGCGATCGCGGCGACGCGGCGCGCGACGGAGAAGCGCGCCGCCCGCGAGCAGCAGGCGGCCGAGCGGCGCGCCGCGCGCGGATGACGCCGGCCGGACCGCGACCTTCGCCCCCCTCCTGGGTTCCAACCCGTGCCCCCATGCGCCGACTGCTGCTCCTGACCGCCACCCTCCTCGTCCTGCTGCCGACCGCCGGCGCCAGCGCGTACTCCCGGATGGAGTCGACGTTCCAGGACGATCCGCGCCTCGTCTACGGCACGCCGAAGGTCCGCAACGCGACGCTCGACGAGGTCAAGGCCCTCGGCGTGGACCGCATCCGCGTCAGCGTCTTCTGGAACCTCCTCGCGCCGCAGCCGACGTCCGGCACGAAGCCCGAGGGCTTCGACGGCAGCGACCCGAACGCCTACGCCGCGTCGGCGTGGGCGCGCTACGACGACCTCATCGACGCGATCCACGCGCGCGGCATGAAGGTGAACCTCAACCCGACCGCCCCGGGGCCGCTGTGGGCGATGTCGGGCGCGTTCGACGCCCGGATCGCGGACCGCACGAACCCCAGCCCGGAGGAGTTCGGGGCGTTCATGGTCGCGCTCGGCCGCCGCTACGCCGGCGACTTCGTGCCCTCCGGCGCGACCGCGCCCCGGCCCCGGATCGACTACTGGTCGATCTGGAACGAGCCGAACCAGGGCGGCTGGCTGTCGCCGCAGTGGACGGCCGTGGGGACCTCCGGCGTCGAGCAGTCGCCGCAGCAGTACCGCCGCCTCGTCGACGCCTCCTGGGCGGCGCTGCAGGCCACGGGCCACACGCCGCAGTCCGACACGATCCTCGTCGGCGAGACGGCCCCGAAGGGCACGCACGCCGCGAAGGACCGGCGCACCCGGGCCTCCGCGATGGACGCCATGCGGTTCTTCCGTCGCCTGTACTGCCTGAACGACCGGATGGGCTTCCTCACCGGCGCCGACGCGAAGGCCGTCGAGTGCCCGGAGACGCCGACCGCGGCGGAGTTCGTCGCCGCGCACCCGGGGCTCTTCCAGATGACGGGCTACGCGCACCACCCCTACGAGCTGACCCTCGCCCCCGACCGGCGCCCGACGTACCCCGACGACTGGGTCACGACGGCGAACCTCGGGACGCTCACCGACCAGCTCGAGCGCGCGATGGCGCGCTACAAGGTCAACCGCAAGGCGATCCCCCTCTACCTGACCGAGTTCGGCTACCAGTCCTTCGCGCCCGACCCGCTCGGCGTGTCGCTGGCCAAGCAGGCGGCGTACATCAACCAGGCCGAGTACATCGCCTACAAGAACCGCTACGTCAAGACGCTCGCGCAGTTCCTCCTCTACGACGACGCCCCGACGGCCGGCGACAGCAACGAGAACACCCGCTGGAACTCGAGCTTCCAGACCGGCCTGCGCTTCGGCGAGGGCTCGGGGCGCGAGGGCCGCGCGAAGCCGAGCTACGACGCGTACCGCCTGCCGATCTACCTGCCGCGGCGCAACGCCGACAGCAAGGGCCGCCTGCCGCTGTGGGGTCGCGTGCGGCCCGGGGCCGGCAGCGGCGCGCGGACCGTCGAGGTCCAGGTCCGCGGCGCGAAGGGCTCCTACCGGCGCCTCGCGCGGTACCGGACGAGCAAGTACGGCTTCGTGAACCGCACGATCCGCGTGCGCCGCACCGGCGCGGTGCGCCTGGCCTGGAAGAGCGGGACGAAGACGTACTACAGCCGCGGCGTCTCGTTCCGCGCGCGCCGCTGACGCTGGCTCCGCCGATGATCGGCGGAGCCCGCTGAGCCCCGCCCCGGGCCCGGCGCTCCCGCGCTAGGGGACGAGCCCGGCGAGCGACGGCGCCGGGGCGTCGTGGTCGACGAGCGAGGCGTCCAGGCGCCCGGCGCCGCGGCCCTCGACGACGCGCTGCAGCAGCGCCTCGTAGCGGTCGGTGACGACGTCCCAGGAGTAGGCCTTCGCGCGCTCGAGCGCCGCGTCGCGCAGGCCGGCGACCCGCTCGGGGTCGCGCAGCAGCGCCTCGAGCTCGCGGGCGAGCGCCGGGGCGCCCTCGGACCCGGAGAACGTCGCGCCGGCGCCGCCGATCGTCTCGACGTTCGGGGCGTGGTCGTTCACGAGCACCGCCGCCCCCGCCGCCATCGCCTCGAGGATCACCGGGTGCGTGCCGCCGACCTCGGTCGGCACGACCGAGAGGTAGCTGTGCTTCTGCAGCTCCCAGTAGCCGCGGCCGAAGACGTAGCCGGGGAAGACGACCCGCGGATCCGCGCCGCGGCGGACGTTGCGGATGAACTCGTGGGCGTACGGCGCGCCGCCGACGATGACGAGCTTCTTGCCCTTCGTCGCCTCGTACGGGATCCGGCTGAACGCGTCCACGAGCATATGGGGGTTGTTCTCCGGCTCGAGGCGCCCGACGAAGAGCACGTACTCGCGCGGCTCCAGGCCGAGCGCCTGCAGCGCATCGGTCGTGCCGTAGTCGGGGTCCTGCACGCCGTAGGGGATGACGTCGATCCGCTGCCCGTAGCGCTGCGCGAAGATCTCGGCGACGGCGTCGCTGTCGGTCAGGGCGACGTCGGCCCAGCGGGGCGCATGGCGCTCGGCGAAGCGGAGGTACGCCTTCGCGGCGGCCGGCCACTTCGAGCGGTCCGAGTCCAGGCCGTCGACGTTGATGACCGTCGGCAGCCCGGCCTTGCGCGTCAGGCGCGTGAGCGGGCTGTTGCCGGCGATGAAGAAGAGCGCGACGTCGGGCCGCAGCCGGCGGACGCAGTGCTCGGCCGAGAGGTACGTGTGGACGAAGGTGTCCAGGTACTTGTTGCGGATCGTCGGCAGGTGGATGAGCCGCGCGCCGAGGTGCTCCTTGAGGTCCGCGTCGACGACGTGGGGCCGGCAGTAGACGTGGACCTCGTGCCCCCGCTGCACGAGCCGCTCGGCGAGGTGCTCCGCGGCCGTCTCGAAGCCGCTGTAGGCGGCCGGGATGCCGCGGGTGCCGAGGATCGCGATCTTCATGGGGTGGGCTCCGGCACCCGCTCGGGGCGCGCCCGAGCCACGCACCGGAGCACGCGAGGGTACCTGAGCGACCCTCCTCCCCGCCGGTCCGCCAGCCGGTGGTGCGGTGCCCCGCGGGTGCGACGCCCCTCACGCGGCGCGACCGATGCTCGCGGTCGCCGGTCGGAGCATCCGCGCTCCGCCAGGATCCACCGATCCTCGGGGCCTCGCGGCCGATCGTCGGTGCCTCCCGACTCAGTCGCCGTCGCGCGTGCGTCGCAGCGCCAGCTCGTAGGCCGCGACGTGCGCCTGCGCCGCCTGGGTCCAGCTGCGCGCGCCGGCCACGCGCCGCCCCGCCTGGACGAGGCGCTCGCGCATCCGCGGCTCGGTCGCCACCCGCGCCAGGACGCCGGCGAGGGCGTCCGCGTCACGGGGCGGGAAGAGCGCGGCGGCGTCCTCGACGGTCTCGGTGACGCCGGGCGCGCGCGCGGCGACGACCGGCACGCCCCGTGCCATCGCCTCCAGCGGCGTCAGCCCGACCCCCTCGTGCAGCGCGGGGTGCACGAGCGCCAGCGCGCCGTCCATGAGCGTCAGGAGCGCCTCCGCATCGGGCTCCTGCACGAGCCGCTCCCCCGGGGCCGGCGGCAGGTCGAGCCGACCGGCGAGGACGAGGTCGGGCGTCCCGTCCCCCAGCGCGTCGCGCAGGAGCGCGTAGCCGGCGCGCAGCGTCGGCAGGTCCTTGCGGGGCTCGGCGTCGCCGACGTAGAGCAGGTACGGGCGCCCGGGCGCCGGCGCGTCGCGGACCGTGCGCCCCGCGCGCACGTCGCGGGCCCGCCACTGCCCGGGGCCATGGGGGGCGACGACGATCCGGTCGGCGGGGACCCCCCACCGCTCGCGGACGTCGCGCGCCGTCGTGCGGGACACGGCGACGACCGCGCCGGTGCGCAGCGCGGCGGTCCGGTGCGTGCGCGACGCCCAGCGGGCGAAGCGCGGGTCGAAGCACTCGGGCAGGACCTCGAAGGCCAGGTCGTGGACCGTCAGCACCTGCGCCACGTCGCCCAGGCGCCGCGCGTGCGCCGGCAGCGGGTGGTGCAGGACGTCCACGCCCTGTCGACGCGCGTGCCGCGGCAGCTCCTCGTGGAGCCAGCGGAGGTCGTGGACGAGGTTGCGCGCCGAGCGCACGCGGCCTCCGCCCGGGGCGCCGCGCGTGACGTCGGCGACGGTGCGCACGTCGACGCCCTCGTCCCGCAGCGCGGCGGCCAGCCGCTCGAGGTAGACCCCGGTGCCGGTCGCGCCGCGCAGGGCGTAGCTCGTGTCGAGCAGGACCTTCACGAGCGCTCCGCTGGTCGCGGCCAGGCCATCCGGTCCGGACCCTAGATGATCGGTCGCGGCGTCCGCCGGACCGTCGCCGCGCGTCGGTCGTCCGTCCGCGACGGACGCCGCCGGGCCCGGCCGCCCGGCCGGGGCACTAACGTTCCGGTCCGATGCGCTCGCTCCTCGTGGTGCACGCGGTGGACCGGCCCGGAGGCGCCGAGATGGCGCTGCTGCGCGCCGCGCCCCTGCTGGCCGAGCGCGGATGGCGGATCACGATGACGAGCCCGAGCGGCCGCCGGCCCGCCGACGCCCCGGAGTCCGTCACCTGGCGTCAGCAGCCGGTCGGCGGCATGGGCCGCGGCCAGGGCCTCGCCGCGCTGCTCGCCTACCGGCGCTTCCGCGCCCTCGCCGCCGAGCACGACGTGACGCTGCTCAACGGCACGGTCCCGGCCCGGCTCCTGCCGGCGCTGCGCCCGCCGGGCCGCCCCGCCGCGCGGATCGCCACCCGCGTCGCCGTCCACCTGCACGACATGGTCGAGCGGGTGCCGCGCTTCTGGGACGCCGCCGACGTCCTGCTCGCCGACTCCCGCGCCTGCGCGCGACCGGTCGCGCAGCGCCTCGGCCGCGAGATCGCCGTCACCGGCTGCCCCGTCGACCTCGACCCGCCGGCGATCCCGCCGCCGTGGACGCCCGACGGGCGACCGATCGTCGCCTTCGTCGGCCGGATCGAGCCGCGCAAGGGCCCGCTGGACCTGCTGCGCGCGGCGGACGCGATCACCGGCGCGGCGCCCCGCACGCGGATCGTCGTCGTCGGCGACGACCCCTACGGCAGCGATCCGGCGTACGTCCGCGCCGTCGAGCGCCAGGCCGGTGCCGCCGGCGTGGAGCGCTGGCCGTGGCAGGCCGCCGGCCCGTCGTTGCTGCGCCACGTCGACGTGCTCGTCGTCCCGTCCCGTCGCGAGCCGTTCGGGACCGTCGCGGCCGAGGCGCTCGCCGCCGGCGTCCCCGTCGTCGCCTCCGCCGTCGACGGCCTGGTCGAGGTCGTCGAGGACGGCCGGACCGGGCGGCTCGTCCCGCCCGGTGATCCCGTCTCGCTCGCCCACGGCGTCGTGTGGGCGCTGCGCGAGCGCCTGCTGCTCGGCGACGCCTGCCGCGCGTCGGCGCAGCGCTGGAGTCGCGAGGCGGTCGCCGAGCGGATCGACGCCGCCCTGCGCGGGGCGCCGGTCCCCGAGCCCGAGAGCCCCGCCGACGCGCTGTCGCGCGCGGCCACCGGGCACGCGGGCGCCGGGACCCCCGAGGACGCCTGACCGTGCGCGTCGCGCTCGACACGCGGGGCGGCGCGGACCTGCGCGGCATCGGGCGCTACGTCCGCTGCCTGCACGACGCGCTGCTGGCGACCGCCGGAGAGGGCGACGAGCTCGTGGAGCGGCGCCGGCCGACCGGGTGCGACGCGTTCCACAGCCCGTGGCTCGACGGCGTCCTGCTGCGGCCCGGCCGGCCGCAGGTCGTCACGCTGCACGACCTCGTGCCGCTCAAGCGCCGCAGCGAGTACCTGCGGACCGGCATCCGCTTCCGCCTGCGGTACCTCGCGGTGCAGCGCGCCGACCGGGTGATCGTCCCGACCGCCGCGGTCGGGCGCGACGTCACCGAGCACCTCGAGGTGTCCCCCGCCCGCCTGCGCGTCATCCACGAGGCGCCCGCCCCGGTGTTCCGGCCGGCGAAGGGCGACGCCGTCGCGGAGCTGCGCTCGCGACTCGGCCTGCCGGAGCGGTTCCTGCTCTGGGTCGGCGGCATGCGCCACCGGGACCCCCGCAAGCGCCTCACCGAGCTCACCGCCGCCCCGCGGACCCTCCCGCTCGTCCTCGCCGGACCGGCCGGCGAGTGGACCGCGTCGCTGCCCGACGTCCAGCTGACGGGCGAGCTCACCGACGAGGACCTCGCGACGCTCTACAGCGCCGCCCACGCCCTCGTCCTGCCCTCCGACGACGAGGGCTTCGGCCTGACCCCGATCGAGGCGCTCGCCTGCGGCTGCCCCGTCGCCTGCAGCGACGTCCCGGCCGTCCGCGAGGTGCTCGACGGTCGCGCGGCGTTCGCGCCGCGGGAGGACGTCGACGCCCTCGTGGCGCTCGCCGAGACGCTCGAGCGTCCGGCTCCCGCCCCGCCCGCGTGGACCTGGGCCGACGCCGCCCGCGCCACCTGGGACGTGTATCGGGAGTTGGCGGGCCCCAGCCCGCGCGTCGCCTGACCACCCGCACGACCCGAACCCCGCCACCGACCCGCGACCCAGCGCCCCGCCCGCGGCCGGCGCGGAGGTCCCGCGCCCGGCACGACCGAGCGCGTGCGGCGACCGACGCCGAGCCGGTCAGCCCTCGCCGCGCAGCTCGGCGGCGAGGCGGGTCATGCCGAGGGCCTCGGCCGCCGCGGCGCCGCCCTCGCGATCGGTCGTCCCTGGGGCCACCGGCTCCACGTCGGCCTCGACGAGGCGGGCGACCTCGCGGTCGCGGCGGACCTCGGCGGCGTGCTCGCGCAGGACGGCGGCCAGTCGCGGCGTCAGGCCGTCGCCGTGGACCGGGGCGCCGCCCGGCTCGCCGTCGGGGCCCGGGGCGCCCGCGGCGCGCAGCACGCCCTCGAGGTCGCCGTGGGCCGCGAGCAGCCGCGCCGCCGTCTTCGCGCCGATCCCGGGCGCTCCGGGGATGCCGTCGGACGGGTCGCCGCGCAGGGCGATGAGGTCGGTCACCTGGCCGGGCTCGACGCCGAGCAGCTCCCGGACCCCGTCGACGTCGACGGTGACGAAGCCCGGGCCCTGGCCCTTGGCCGGCGGGCGCCGCGCGACGACGCGCTCGCCGACGCAGGCCAGCAGATCGCGGTCGGCGGTCGCGATCGCCGCCGTCGCGTCCGGGTCCTCCTCGACGTGGCGCCGCGCGAGCGTCGCCATGACGTCGTCGGCCTCCAGGTCGCCGCCGTCCCGGACGCTCCATCCGAAGGCGCGCAGGAGGTCCGGGGCCTGCTCCCAGCGACGCCGCAGCGCGTCGGGCATCGGCTCGCGGTGCGCGTGGTACGCGGGCAGGAGGGCCGTGCGGTGGACGGCCTCCTCCGCCCCCGTCGCGCAGACGACCGCCACCGGATCGAGCTCCTGGACCTCGAGCAGGATCGTGCGGACGGTGCCGAGAAGCGCGCCGATCGGCTCGCCGTCGGCGCCCGCGATGCTCGACGGCAGCGCGAAGTGCGCGCGGTAGAGGAGCCAGGGGACGTCGAGCAGGAGCAAGGGGCCGGGCACGCGGCCAGGCTACCGCCGCCCGGCGCGGAGGCCGCGCGGCGCCCGGCTAGGGTCCCCGCCGTGCGCGCCGAGACGATCGCCGCGGCGATCGGGCTCTTCGCCGTCACGAACATCGACGACCTCGTGATCCTCGCCCTGCTCTTCGGCCGGGCCGCGGGCGACCGGCGCGCCGAGCGGGCGATCCTCGCCGGCCAGCTCGCCGGGTTCGGCGCGATCGTCGTGCTGGCGCTCGTGGCGACGGCGGGCGCGACGCTCCTCCCCGACGACGCGATCCCGTACCTCGGGCTCCTGCCCCTCGCCCTCGGGGTCCGCGCGGCGTGGGCCCTGCGCGGCGGCGAGGACGAGGAGGGAGCGCCGCCCGCGCTCGGCGTCGGGGCCGTCGCGGCGCTGACGCTCGCCAACGGCGGCGACAACGTCGGCGTCTACGTCCCAGTCTTCGCTCGCGCCGACGCAGGCGCCGTGGCCACGACCATCGCGGCGTTCCTCGTCCTCGTCGTCGCCTGGTGCTGGGCCGGGCGGCGGCTCGCGCGTCACCCGCCCGTCGCCCGCCTCCTCGCCCGGTGGGGCCACGTGCTGCTGCCGGTGGTCCTCGTCGCCCTCGGCGTGGCGATCCTCGTCGAGGGCGACGCGGGCGCCTGACGCGAGGCGGGCCCGCCGGGCTCGCGGTCGTCGCGTGGCGGGTGCGCCTCGCCCCGCGACGCGAGGCCGCCACGCGACGGGCGGCGCGGTCTCAGCCGCCGAGGGCGATCTGCCGCGCCGCCGCGGCGTCCGGCGCCGCGAGGACGGCGTCGGCGAGCGCGCGGCACTCCTCGAGCGTGCGCTCCGCGAGCGCCGCGCGGACGTCGGGGACGCTCGCGGCGGCCATCGAGAGGCTCGTGACGCCGAGGCCGACGAGCACCGGGGCCAGGAGCGGGTCGCCGGCGGCCTCGCCGCAGACGCCGACGGGCTTCGCGCGCGCCCGCCCGGCGGTGGCGGTCGTCGCCACGAGCCGCAGGAGCACCGGCTGCCAGACGTCGAGCAGGTCGGCGAGCTCGTGGTCGAGGCGGTCGGCGGCGAAGGCGTACTGGGCCAGGTCGTTCGTCCCGAGCGAGACGAAGTCGCACGCGTCGAGGATCCGGCCGGCGTCGAGCGCGGCGGCGGGCACCTCGACCATCGTGCCCGCGACCGGCAGTCCGTGGCCGCGCACCTGGGCGGCGAACGCCGCCGCCTCCCCGGGCAGCGAGACCATCGGGGCCATCACCCAGACCTCGGCGCCCGAGCCCTCCGCCGCGTCGGCGATCGCGCGCAGCTGCTCGTCGAGCAGCTCGGGGTGGCGGCGGCCCGTGCGGTAGCCGCGCACGCCGAGCGCGGGGTTCGGCTCGTCGGGGTCGGTGAGGAACGGCAGCGGCTTGTCCGCGCCGGCGTCGAGCGTCCGCACGACGACCTTGCGCCCCGCGAACGCGGCGAAGATCCGACGGTAGGCGGCGCGCTGCTCGTCGACGGTGGGCGCGTCGGGCCGGTCGAGGTACAGCAGCTCGGTCCGCAGCAGCCCGACGCCCTCGGCGTCGACCGCGGCGGCGTCCTCCGGCGCCTGGCCCGCGCCGAGGTTCACGAGGAGCTTCACCGCGTGGCCGTCGGCGGTGCGCCCCGGTCCGTGGTGGGCGGCGGCCCGCGCCGCGCGCGCCTCCTGCTCGGCGCGACGCCGCGCGACCTCGTCGCCGTCCGGCGCGGGCAGCACGGCGCCGTCGCGTCCGTCGACGAGGACCGGGGTCTCGTCCGGCAGGTCCATCGCCCCCCGGCAGCCGACGACGGCCGGGATCCCGAGCGAGCGGGCGATGATCGCCGTGTGGCTCGTCGCGCCGCCGAGCGCGGTGACGATCCCGACGACCTGCGCGACGTCGAGCGTCGCGGTGTCGGCCGGCGTCAGGTCGTCGGCGACGAGCACGTGCGGGTGTCCCGGCTCCGGCAGCCCCGGAAGCGGCACGCCGAGCAGCGTCGCCACGACGCGGTGGCGCAGGCCGTCGAGGTCCGCCGCCCGCTCGGCCATGTAGCCGCCCTGGGCGACGAGCTGCTCGCGGAACGCGTCGAGCGCGACGGTCACCGCGACGGCTCCCGGCCGGCCCTCGGTGACCAGCGCGGCGGCGCGATCGGCGAGCACCGGGTCGGCGGCCATCATCGACTGGGCATCGAGGATCTCCGCGGCCTCCTCGCGCCCGCGCTCGCGGGCCGCCTCGGCGGCCTCGTCGAGCGCGTCGGCGGCGGCGTCGAGCGCCGCCTGGACCCGCTCGACCTCCGCCGCGGGGTCCGCGGGGGCCGGGAGGTCGCGCGGCACCTCGGCCGGGCGCCCGATCCGGGCGACCGGGCCGACGGCGACGCCCGGGCAGACGCCGACCCCGGCCAGCGGGCCCACGGGCGCCGCACCGGGACCGCCGGGGGCCTCCGTCGCGCGCAGGGTCGTCGTGCGCCGGGCGTCCACCGCTCAGTCCTCCTCGCGCTCGACGATCGCGACGAGCTCCTCGAGCGTCGCCGGGGCGTCGTCGCCGGCGGCGCTGAGGGTCACCTCGTCGCCGTGGCGCGCGCCGAGCGCGATCACCGAGAGCAGGCTGCGGGCGTCGACGGCCTCGCTGCCGGCGACGCTGATCGTCACGTCGACGCCGCGGCGACCGGCCTTCGTCGCGGCCTTGACGAGCAGCGACGCGGGACGGGCGTGGAGGCCGACGGACGAGCCGACGACGGCGGTGGCGGTCTGCGTGGTGGTGGTCATGGGAGCTGGTTCCTCCGGGAGCGGGAGGTCCGGCGCCGTGCGACGCCGGACCGGACGTGGTGGCTCAGGCGTGCGCGGCGGGTCGGGCCACCGGCGCGGCGCTCGTCGCGGTGGCGACGAGCACGGGACCGTCGTCGGACGCCGCGTCGGTGGCGCCGACCGGGCGCCGGCCGAGCGACTTCGCGCCGATCAGGCAGGCGCAGGTGACGGCGGTGCCGGCGACGATCGACAGGACCCAGAGGCCCGGGGAGCCGATCAGCGGCACGATCCAGAGCCCGCCGTGCGGCGCCGGCGACGAGGCGCCCAGGCCCATCGACAGCGCCCCGCCGACCGCCGAGCCGGCCATCAGCGAGGGGATGACGCGCAGCGGATCGGCCGCCGCGAACGGGATCGCGCCCTCGGTGATGAACGACGCGCCGAGCAGCCAGTTCGCCTTGCCGGCCTCGCGCTCGTCCTCCGTCCAGAGCTGCCGCCGCACGACGGTCGCCAGCGCGATGCCCAGCGGCGGGGTCATGCCGGCGACGATCACCGCGGCCATGATGTCCGGATTCGCGGTGATGCTCGCGACCCCGAAGGTGTAGGCGACCTTGTTGATCGGGCCGCCCATGTCGAAGGCCATCATCAGGCCGAGCAGGCCGCCGAGGAGGATGGCGTTCGAGCCGCCGAGGCCCTCGAGCCAGTCGGTGACGGCGTCCATGAGGTCGGCGACCGGCGGACCGACGACGGAGATCATGAGCAGGCCGACGATCGTCGTGGCCGCGAGCGGGACGACGACCACCGGCATGATCCCGCGGACGTTCCTGTGGACCGGGATCCGGTTGATCGCGAGGACGACGGCGCCGGCGAGGAGGCCCGCGACGAGACCGCCGAGGAAGCCGGCGTTCACGGCGTTCGCGAGCAGGCCGCCGACGATGCCGGGGACGAGGCCCGGTCGGTCGGCCATGCCGTAGGCGATGTAGCCGGCCAGGATCGGCACGAGCATCGAGAACGCCGTGGCGCCGATCTTGAACAAAACGCCCGCGATCCCGACCTGGGACCAGATCTGGGTGATGTCCTCGATCGCCTTGTAGGTCGTGCCGTCGAACGTGCCGCCGTTGACCTTCGTGGCGATCTCCGGACCGCCGACGAGGAACGCGATCGCGATCAGCAGGCCGCCCGCGGCGACGAACGGGATCATGTAGCTCACGCCCGTCATGAGCCACTGGCGCAGGAGCGAGCCGAAGCCGGTCTCCTTCGGCGGCGTGGCCGGTCGCGCGGCGGCCGGGGCGGCCACCCCGGACGCGGCGCGCGCCTCGGCGGCGGCCTGGGCGTCGCCGACCATCCCGGCGGCGTGGTTGATGGCCTGCTTCACGCCGCCCTCGACGATCGGCAGGTGGTCGAACCGCTCGCGGCCGCGCACGGCGACGTCGGCGGCGAGGATCACCGCGTCGGCCTGCTGGAGCTGCTCGTCGGTGAACGGCGTGGAGCCGGCGGAGCCCTGGGTCTCGACCACGATCTCGTGGCCGGCGGCCTTCGCCGCCTGCTCCAGGGCCTCCGCGGCCATGTACGTGTGCGCGATGCCGGTGGGGCACGCGGTGACGGCGATCAGGCGCATCAGCCCTGGACCTCGTTGATCAGCGCGGCCACGGCCGCGGGGTCGGCGGCCTGGCGCAGGCCGTCCTTGAACTCCGCGCGGACCAGGCGACGAGCCAGGCCGGCGAGGATGGTCATGTGCTCGTCGCCCGCGCCGTCCGGCGCGGCGATGAGGAAGATGAGGTCGGCCGGGCCGTCCTCGGCGCCGAAGTCGACGCCGGAGGCGCTGCGGCCGAACGCGACGCTCGCGGTGGTCACGGCCGCCGAGCGGGCGTGCGGGATGCCGATGCCGCCCTCCAGGCCGGTCGGCATCTGCTCCTCGCGCGCGGCGACCGCGGCGAGGAACTGGTCGCGGTCGGTGACGCGCCCGGCCGAGACGAGCCGCTCGGCGAGCAGCGCGGTGGCCGCGGCCCGGTCGAGGCCGGCGGGCAGGTCGAGGACGACGAGGTCGGGGGTGGTGATGGTGGTGGTCACAGGGATCGTGCCTCCTCCAGCACGTGATCGAGGTCGGGGTGCTCGTGCAGGCGGACGCCGGCACGATCGAGGTCGTCGGGGCCGGGCATCCGGCTCCCGGGCAGGGCGGTGGCGGCGGCGCCCCAGGCGAGGGCCTCCGCCAGGGCGCGCGGGCCGTGCGCGCCGCCGGCGAGGTAGCCGGCGAGCATCGCGTCGCCGGCGCCGACGGTCGAGCGGGGGGTGATCGACGGCGGGGCGCCGTGCCAGGCGCCGGCCCCGTTGACGATCACCGCGCCGTCCGGTCCCGCGCTGGCGAGGACGCCGTCGATGCCGCCGTCGCGCAGCTCGGTCGCCGCGGCGACGAGGTCGCCGACGGTCCGCAGGTCGCGACCCACGGCCTCCGCCAGCTCGGAGACGTTCGGCTTCACGAGGTCGGGGCGGTGCGCGAGCACGCGCTGCAGCGCCGGACCGCTCGTATCGACCGCGACGCGGACGCGGACCTCGTGCAGCGCGTCGACGAGGCGCCCGTAGAGGTCGTCCCCGGGCCCGGGCGGCAGGCTGCCGGCCAGGACCGCCCAGCGCGCGCCGACGGTGGCGGCGATCACCGCGTCGACGAGGCGGTCGGCGTCCCGGGCGCTCATCCGCGGCCCGGGCTCGTTGACCTTCGTCGTCGTGCCGTCGGGCTCGTTGATCGCGATGTTCGAGCGGGTCTCCCCGGAGACCGGCAGCGGCCGGACCTGCAGGCGGGGGCTGCCCGTGAGCAGCGACTCCAGGTGGCGTCCGGCGTTGCCGGCGACCGGCACGACGGCGCGGACCTCGACGCCGTTGGCGGCCAGCGCGCGGGCGACGTTGATGCCCTTGCCCCCTGCGTCGACCTGGCGGGTCGTGGCGCGGTGGACGGCACCGCGCTCGAGCCGCTCGACGGCGAGCGTGACATCGAGGCTCGGGTTCGGGGTGACGGTGACGATCACGCGCGCACCACCCGCGGGCCGGCGGCGGCGATCTCGCGCGCGGTGTCCTCGTCGACGCCGGTGTCGGTGACGAGCACGTCGAGCTCGTCGAGGCCGCCGAAGCGCGCGAACTGGTCGTCGCCGAGCTTCGTGTGGTCGGCGACGGCGACGACGTGGCGCCCGGCGGCGAGCATCGCGCGCTTCACCGCGGCCTCCTCCGGATCGGGCGTCGTCAGGCCCCGGGCGACGGAGACGCCGTTCGTGCCGAGGACCGCGACGTCGACGACGAGCTCGCGCAGCGCCCGCACCGTCCAGTCGCCGACGGCGGCGAGCGTCCGGCCGCGGACGCGACCCCCGAGCATCATGAGCGTGACGTTCGTGCGCGGCGCGAGCTCGCTGGCGATCGAGAGCGAGTCGGTGACGACGGTCAGCTCGCGATCGCGCGGCAGGAGCGCGGCGAGGCGCGCGGTGGTGCTGCCGGCGTCCAGGAGGATCGACGACGCGTCGCCGAGCTCCTCCAGCGCGGCGGCCGCGATCCGCTCCTTCTCCCCGCGGCGCAGCGCGTCGCGGGTGTCGAGCGCGGTCTCGAACCGCAGGCGGTCGACCGGGATCGCGCCGCCGTGCACGCGCCGCAGGACGCCGTGGCGCTCGAGGACGGTCAGGTCGCGGCGGATCGTCTCCGCCGTGACGCCGAGGAGGTCGGCGAGCGCGGTGACCTCGGCCCGACCCTCCGCCCGGGTGCGCTCGATGATGCGCTGCTGTCGTTCTTCTGCGTACATGCCCGTTTGAGCCCGTTTGACTGTGTTTGCATTTGTATAGCGGGCGACCGTGTGCTGTCAAGCACAGAAACGGGCAATCGGAAGGGCCCGACGCGCGCCCTCCCCCGATCGACGGAGGAGAACGGGGCGAATCGGGCAGGAACGGGCGGCCGGAGACGGCGGCCGGCGATGCGTCAGCGGGACGCGGTCGGCGCCTCGGGCGCCACGGGGCCCGGCGGCACGAGGCCGAACGGCGGCGCTCCGGCGTCGGGCCGCGCACGCCGCAGCTCGCGACGGCGCCGCTGGACCCACCGCCGGCGACGGCGGGCGCCGGGCAGCTTGCGCAGGAAGTCGACGTACGCCCGCCAGAGGAACTGCTCGCGCAGGACCATCCAGCCGAACGCGGCGATCTCGTAGCCGACGATCCACGGCGCGTGGCGCAGGAAGCCGCCGCAGGTCTCGTTCTTCACGACCATCAGCAGCCGGTTCGTGAACTGCAGGCGACGGTGCGCGCGGTCGACGCGGTGGCGGTTCGTCGGGCTGTAGAACCGCTTGTGCCAGGCGACCGCGCGCGGCTCGTAGCGCGCGTCCCAGCCGAACAGCCGGGCCCGCCAGGCGAGGTCGGCGTCCGTCGCCCAGAGGAGCATGTCCTCGTCGAGGACCTCGAGCCCGAAGGCGCAGTCCTCCAGCGTCTCGCGCCGGTAGAGGACGCACGCCCCGTCGCCGCCGAAGACCGGACCCGTCCGCGGGTAGCGGTCCAGCGGCTCGCCGTGGCCGACGAGCGAGTTCTTGCGGCGACGGTCGATCGTCATGCCGGCGGCATCGAGCTCCTCGAGCCGCTTCTCCGGCGTCATGCCCGTCGCGCGCAGCAGCCGCGGGACGACGATCCCGATCGCCGGGTTGTGGAGGTGCGGGCGCAGGGCGTCGAGGAACCCGTCCGCGAGCACGCAGTCGGCGTTGCACCAGAGCAGCCAGTCGCCGCCGCAGGCCGCGATCCCGGCGTTCATCGCGGCGGCGTAGCCGCGGCGCCGCGTCAGGCGCAGCCGCCGCGCGCCGTAGCGCTCGCACAGCTCGGGCGTCGCGTCGGTGCACGCGTTGTCGATGACGACGACCTCGTCGGCGCCCTGCGCGCAGGCCGCGGGCAGGGAATGGCGCAGCAGGGGCGCCTCGTTCACCGACAGGATGAGGATCGTGATCCGACTCACGGAGCCACGGAACGGTAGACGGCCACGGTCTCCTCGGCGGCCCGCTCCCAGCTGAACGCCGCCGCGCGGGCGACGCCGGCCCGGGCCAGCGCGTCCGCACGGGCGAGCGCGTCGACGATCGCGCGCGCGAGGTCGTCGACGTCCCGCGGGTCGAAGAGCTCGGCCGCGCCGCCGGCCGTCTCGCGCAGGGAGGGGATGTCGCTGCAGGCCACCGGCACGCCGCGGGCCATCGCCTCCAGCAGCACGAGCCCGAAGCCCTCGAAGAGCGAGGGGTGCACGAGCAGGTCCGCGCCGCGCAGCAGCGCGTCGAGCTCGTCGTCGGCGAGCCAGCCGCAGAGCTCGGCGCCCCCGGCGCGCAGGCGGGCGGCGAGCTCCTGCTCGGCGCCCGGCGCGCCGCCGGCCGTGCCGACGAGCAGCAGGCGATGCTCGACGCCGCTGCGCCGCCAGGCCGCCACGAGCCGCTCGAGGTTCTTCTTCGCCCGCAGGTCCCCGATCGCCACGACGTAGGGCCGGCCGTCGTGCGGGCCGCCCGGCGTCGTGCCCGGCGCGATCCCGGGTGGACGGGTCCCGTGGCCCAGCGACGGGCCGTTCGGCACGACGTGCAGGCGCGCGGGGTCCGCGTCGTAGCGCTCCAGGACGTCGTCCGCGGTCGCGCGCGAGACGCAGATCACCGCCTCGGCGTCGGCGACCGCCCGGCGGGTGAACGTTCGGTACTTCCAGCCGGTCCGCGGCGCGAAGTCGTCCGGGTGCACCTCGAAGGCCAGGTCGTGGACGGTGACGACCCCCGGACATGGTCGGTGCCGCGGCAGGAAGCAGTTCGGCTGGTGCAGGAGGTCGGCGCCGTCGCCGGCGATCCGCGCCGGCCAGCCGACCTGCTCCCAGGCGATCTCCGGCAGCCGGCCCCCGGCCGCGGGCCCGCAGGCGCGGACGGCGACGTCGTCCCGCCGTCGCAGCGCCGCGAGGAGGTCGGCGGCATGGCGGCCCCAGCCCCGCCGACGGACGTCGCGGGCGTCGCGCGCGTCGAAGGCCACCCGCAGAACCACGGCGAGCGATCCTACGGGGGTCGCGGGCGGCGGCGACGCCTCCCGCGGGCCGTCGGGGCGGTGGCGCGTGCCGCCCCCGCGCGACCGGGCGGGGCTCTACCATGGGCGCTCGCCGGTCTCGGGCTCCGTCCCGGGATCGCCGTCCGTGCCCATGTCGACCGCGACGTCCACGCCCTCCTCCGGCACCGTCCGGCTGTTCGACATCGCGATCGAGCTCGACCCGCCCTCGGTCATGCTCGACCGGATCACGTCGTGGGTCGCCGAGGGTCGTGCCGAGCCCGGGCGCCCGGCGCGACGGGTCATGTACGCCAACGCCCACGTCCTGAACCAGAGCCACGCGATCCCGGCCCTGCGCGACACGCTGCGCTCCGCCGACCTCGTCTACTGCGACGGCTACGGCGTGCGGCTCGCCGCGCGGATGATGCACCTGGACTCGCCGCACCGGATGACCGGCGCCGACTGGATCTGGGACCTCGCCGAGCTCTGCGAGCGCCGCGAGCTGTCGCTCTACCTGCTGGGCTCGGAGCCCGACATCGCCCGCCGCGCCGCCGCGAACCTCGTCGCCCGGCACCCGCGGCTGCGGATCGCGGGCACGCACCACGGCTTCTTCGCCCCCGACGAGCCGCACGGCGAGCGGGTCCTCGAGGACATCGAGGCGTGCCAGCCCGACATCGTCCTCGTCGGCATGGGCAGCCCGAAGCAGGAGCTGTGGGTCGACGCGGTCGCCGCCCGCGTCTCCACGCCGGTGCTCTGGACCGTCGGGGCCCTCTTCGACTACGTCTCCGGCCTCGTGCCGCGCGCGCCCTCGTGGCTCGCCGACAACGGCTGGGAGTGGATCTTCCGCCTCGCGATCGAGCCCGGCCGGATGTGGAAGCGCTACCTGCTCGGCAACCCGGCGTTCCTCGCCCGGATCGTCGACGAGGCGCAGCACCGCCGGGGCGATCCGCCGGTCGCCGCGCCGTCCCGCTGAGCCCCGACCCGCAGGGGCCCGCACCGGCCGTCACGCCGTCCGCAGCGCCGCGGCCGGGGGCAGCCGCGCCGCGCGAACGGCCGGCACGAGGCCGGCGACGGCGCCGATCGCGATCGCCGCGCCGATCCCGCCGGCCCACGCCTCGACGGGGAGGACGACCGACCAGCCCCTCGCGGCGGCGTAGGCGACCGTCGCGGCCGTTCCCGCGAGCACGCCGGCGACGCCGCCGAGGACGGCGAGCAGCACCGCCTCGCCGAGGAACTGGGCGCGGACCTGCCGCCTCGTCGCGCCGAGCGCCCGGCGCAGGCCGATCTCCGAGCGACGCTCGAGGACCGAGACGATCATCGTGTTGGCGACCCCGACGGCGCCGACGACCAGCGCGACGGCCCCGAGTCCCAGGAGCAGGCCGTCGAAGGCCCCCGCCGCCGCGGCCCGGGCCGTCAGCACGTCGGAGGGCTGGCTGACGTTCGTCTCGCTGGGGACCTCGGGGTTCGCCGTCCGCGCGAGCCGCGCCTGGACGGTCGCCTCCCGGCCGGTGGCGGTGCGCGCGTAGATCGAGCTGGCCGGGCCGGCCTGCGCGGTGCCGCGGACGACGCGCACGTAGCCGAGCCGCCGCTCCGCGGTCGGGTAGCCGACGAGCGCGCTGACGTCGATCTCGGGCGCCAGCGGCGAGGGACGCAGCACCCCCACGACGGCGAACCACTGGTCGCCCAGCCAGATCCGCTGGCGCTGGTCGATGCGCTCGATGCCCAGGCGCGTCGCCGCGTCGGCGCCGAGCACGGCGACCGGCACGCGGGCCGTGGCGGCGTCGAGCCAGAGGCCGCGGGCCAGGCCGGTGCCCAGCACCGCGGGGAGGTCCAGGCTGGCGGCGCGCACCTGCAGGCCCCCGGTGGCGCTCGCGGGGATCATCGGGCTCCGGTAGACCCGCGCATCCGGCAGCAGGGCGGCGTGCGCCACGCGCTGGACGTCGTCGAGGTGCGCGATCCGCGCCGGCGCCTCCGGCGGCAGCTCCGCCGGCCCGCCGGTCAGGCGCTGTCCGGCCTCGACGGTCAGGAGGTTCGTGCCGAGCCGGTCGATCTCGGCGAGCAGCCCGGCCTGCGAGGAGGCCGACAGCCCGAGGATGGCCACGATCGCCGCCGTGCCGATCGCGATCCCGAGCCCCGAGAGCGCTGCGCGGAGCGGCCGGGAGCGGAGGCCGACGCTCATCACGCGCAGCGCATCCGCGGGCCGCAGTCGCACCGGCGCGCTCACGTCGCCGCTCCCGTCCCGCCCGGGTCGTCGCTCGGCCGCCCCTCGCGGCCGCGCCGCCCCTCCGGGTCCCGGGGCGCGCGAGGGTCGCCGCTGTCGGCCGCGACCCGGCCGTCGAGCATCCGGATCCGGCGCGGCAGTCGCTCGGCGAGCGCCGGGTCGTGGGTGATCACGAGGATCGTCGCGCCGTCGGCGTGGAGCTCGTGCAGGAGCGCCATGATCGCGGCCCCGGTGGCGCTGTCGAGGTTGCCGGTCGGCTCGTCGGCGAGCACGACCGCGGGCCGGCCGACGAGGGCCCGCGCGATGGCCACGCGCTGCCGCTGCCCGCCGGAGAGCTGCGGCGGCGTCGAGCCCGCGCGGTCGGCGAGGCCCACCCGGTCGAGCGCCTCCTCCGCGCGGCGCCGGCGCTCGACGGCCGGCACCCCGGCGTAGAGCAGCCCGTCGGCGACGTTCTCCCGCACCGTGGCGTGCTCGGACAGGAAGAACCGCTGGAAGACGAACCCGATCCGGAGCGCGCGCAGCTGCGACAGCGCCCGGTCGTCGAGTCCGGCCGCGTCGACGCCGTCGATCCGCACGACGCCGCTGCTCGGTCGCTCCAGCGTGCCCATCACGTGCAGCAGGGTCGACTTGCCGGATCCCGACGGTCCGACGATCGCCACGAGCTCGCCGGCGCGCACGGCGAAGGAGACCCCGCGGAGCGCCGGGACCGGCGACCGGTCGGACCGCTCGCCGTAGACCTTCGTGACCTCCTCCAGCTCGAGGACGGCGGAACCGGTCATGACGACGGCACCACGACGCGATCGCCCGCGCGCACGGCGCCCTCGACCTGGACCCGGCCGGCGGTGGCGTCGACCAGCCCGATCCGCACCGCGACGAGCCCGCGGCCGCCGTCCGCGCGCACGACCTCGACGGCGAGCCCGCCGCCGGTCCGTCCGACGAGCGCCGTGACCGGGACGCTCAGCGCTCGCGCGACGCCGGCGGTGACGATCTCCGCCCGGACCGGGGCCTGGTCGAGCCCGTGCGCCGCCCGCCGGTCGTCGAGCCGGATCGCGGCCGGGATCGTCGCGGTGCCGACGTCGCCGTCCTCGTCCGCGGTCCGCGCGACGCTCCCGATCCGGGCCACCCGGCCGGTCGTCGACCGGTTGCCCGGCAACGTGATGCGGACGCGGTCGCCGCGGCGCACCTGCCCCTGCTGGGACGGCTCGAGGTCGACCTGCACCTCGAGCTCGTCGCTCGTGGCCCGCGCGACGGTGGCCCCGGGCCGGGCGGCGCCGCCGAGCGTGCCGACGGTGCCGGCGATCCGCGCCGCCCGCGGCAGGACGACCGCCGCGGCGCGGTCCACCCTCCCGGTCGCCTCGGCCCCGACGCGGTGCTGGCGATGCACGAGCGCCGCTCGGGTGCTCCAGGTGAAGTCGTGGTCGTCCGGATCGACGGCGACGCCCGCGGCGCGGTCGTCGCCGAGCCGGTGGAGCTCGCGGTTGAGCTGCCGCACGTCGCGGCCGCGGTCGCCGATCGCCAGGTCGCGGTAGGCCGGCAGCGCGCCGCAGAGCAGCAGCACCGGCTCGTCGTCGACGCGGTAGAGGACCTCGCCGCACCCGATCCGGTCGCCGATCGCCGGCAGCCGGGTGTACGTGCCGGCCGCGTGGTTGATCACCGGGGAGGCCGCGCCGTCCTCGTCGCCGCGGTGGGCGAGGGTCCCGTTCAGGGAGACCGTCGCCGAGAGCGGTCCCCGCTCGACGGCCGCCGTCGCCGGTGGCGGCGCGCCGCCGGCCGCGGTCGCGTCGTCCGATCCGGTCGCCCGGACGACGCCGAGCGCCGCGACCGCGGTCGTCAGGACGGCGGCGCCGATCGGGACCCGGGTCCGGCGGCTCACGGCGCGCTCACCCCCGCGTCCCCGGCCTGCCGCCCGCACGCGCCCATCGCGGCGTTCAGCGCGCGCATGCCGGCGTCCGTGGCGGCGGACGGGATCCGGCGCGTGTCGACGAGCGGCGCGTCCGGCGTGGGGTCCGGGAAGTCCGCGACGCCGTGCACGCGGATGCACCGGGCGAACGCCAGCGCGCCCCGCTGCTGCGCGGCGCTGCGCTCGTGCCCGGTGAACCCCGCCGGCTGCAGGTCCTCGCAGCTGGCGAGGGCCGACGTCCACGGCGGTCCGCTCGTGTCGATCGCGGTCCCGTTGACGACGCCGTCGACGGTCAGCTCGCCCGACGCGTCCGGGTCCGGGAAGGCGCGGACGCCGTGCTCGCGCATGCACTGCGCGAAGCGGACGGCCTGATCGCGGGTGGCGCTGGTCGCCGACCGCCCGCCGCTCGGGCCGTCGCCGGCCGCACCGGGCTCCGACGACGCGCAGCCGCTGCCCGCGACGCCGACCGCCGCGAGGGCGGCCGCGGCGAGCAGCCGACGCGCGAGGCGTCCGCGGGCCCGGCGGTCGCGCAGGCGCGGGCTCATCGATGCATCCGCGGATCGTGGGTCGGATCGGCGTACGTCGCCGGACAGCCGCGCTGCGCCGCGGCCGGGCGCAGCTCGAAGTGCCAGGGCTCGTTGTCGTAGATCCGGCACAGGCCGTAGCGGGATCCGTGATCGCCGAGCCAGCGCCATGCCGCGGCGGGACCGATGTCGACCGCGTCGCCGGAGACGTGCGCCGACGTCTCGGGCGTCGCGACCCAGCGCGCGGCCTCGGTCGCCGAGCCGTACCGCGCGATCGCCTCGCGCAGCAGCCGTCGCTGATGCTCGGGGGTGCGGCGTCCGCTCGTGACGGAGAGCCGGAGGCCCGCGCCCGCGGCATCGGACGCCGCTCGTCGCAGCGCCCGGCGGAGGCCGGGGGCGAGCCCGGCGGTCCCCGCGGGCGCCGCCGTGGCGGAGGGGGGCGCGGCGCGGCGCGCGAGGGGCGCCAGCGCGGCGGTGGCGGTCGGGAGCGCCGCCGAGGACGCGAGCTGATGGCCGAGCGCCGCGACGCCCGTCGCGCCGGCGATCGCCGCGACGGCGAGACGGGTCCCGCGACGGCGGCGCGCGATCGACCGGGGATCTGCGGGAGAGGGCATGCGGCCATCCAAGGCGGCGACGCGTTGCCCCGGCGTAGGCCGTTTCCGATACGCCGGCGATATGCCCCGCCGCTAGCCTCGCCGGCATGCGGGTGCTGGTCGTCGAGGACGAGCCGTACATGGCGGAGGCGATCCGCGACGGCCTGCGCCTCGCGGCGATCGCCGCGGACGTCGCGGGAGACGGCGAGGCCGCGCTGCGGCTCCTGCACGTCAACGACTACGACATCGCCGTCCTGGACCGCGACGTGCCCCCGCCGACCGGCGACGAGATCGCCGCGCGGATCGTCGCGTCCGGCAGCGGGATGCCGATCCTCATGCTGACGGCGGCCGACCGGCTCGACGACAAGGCGTCGGGCTTCGAGCTCGGCGCCGACGACTACCTGACCAAGCCGTTCGAGCTGCAGGAGCTCGTCCTGCGGCTCCGCGCGCTGGACCGCCGTCGGGCCCACCACCGGCCGCCGGTGCGCGAGATCGCCGGCCTGCGCCTGGACCCGTTCCGGCGCGAGGTCTACCGCGACGGCCGCTACGTCGCCCTGACGCGCAAGCAGTTCGCCGTGCTCGAGGTCCTCGTCGCGGCGGAGGGTGGCGTCGTGAGCGCGGAGGAGCTGCTGCACCGCGCGTGGGACGAGCACGCCGACCCGTTCACGAACGCCGTGCGGATCACCGTCTCGGCGCTGCGCAAGCGGCTCGGGGAGCCGTGGGTCATCGCCACCGTCGCGGGCGTCGGGTACCGGATCGATCCGGACGCGCGTCGCGCGGAGGCCGGCGCGTGACGCGTGCGCCCGGGCTGAGCGTCCGGTGGAAGCTCACCTTGAGCTACGCGGGCTTCCTCATGCTCGCCGGGGCGCTGCTGCTGGCGGTCGTGTGGGTCTTCCTCCTGCGGTACGTCCCCGACATCGCCGACCGGCGGATGCCCCCCGGTCGCTCGGTCCTCATCACGGGACCGACCCGTTCGGACCTGCTCGACGCGTTCGTGCCGAAGGCCGCCATCGCGCTGGGCGCGCTGCTCGTCTTCGGCCTCGTGGGCGGGTGGATCCTCGCCGGCCAGATGCTCCGGCCGCTGGCGCGGATCACGAGCGCCACCCGCGTCGCCGCGGGTGGATCGCTCGCCCACCGGATCCGCCTCAAGGGCCGTCAGGACGAGTTCCGCGAGCTCGCCGACGCCTTCGACGCGATGCTCGCGCGGCTCGAGGCGCACGTCGCCGAGCAGCAGCGGTTCGCCGCCAACGCGTCGCACGAGCTGCGCACGCCGCTGGCCATCACGCAGACGCTGCTCGACGTCGCGCGCAGCGATCCCGCGCTCCACGACGCCGAGCTCGTCGAGCGGCTCCACGTCGTGAACGCCCGCGCGATCGAGCTGACCGAGGCGCTGCTCCTGCTCAGCCGCGCCGATCAGCGGTCGTTCGTCCGCGAGCCCGTCGACCTGTCGCTGCTCGCGGAGGAGGCGGTCGAGACGCTGCTGCCGCTCGCCGAGCGCCACGGCGTCGCCCTCGAGGCCACCGGCGACGCGACCCCGGTCCGCGGCTCGCCCGCCCTGCTGCTGCAGGTCGCCGCGAACCTCGTCCACAACGCGATCGTCCACAACCTGCCCCACGGCGGTCGCGCATGGGTGACCACCGCCGCGACCGGGGAGCGGGCGACGCTCACGGTCGAGAGCACGGGCGAGCCGCTCGCGCCGGAGCTCGTCGCGACGCTCGGTGAGCCCTTCGTGCGGCGCACGAGCCGGGTCCGCGGCGGTGCGCACGCGGGCGTCGGCCTGGGCCTGGCGATCGTCCGCAGCATCACCGAGGCGCACGACGGCCGGCTCGTGCTCGCCGCCCGGCCCGGCGGGGGCTTCCGCGCCACCGTCGAGCTGCCCGTCGACGGGGGTCCCGGTCGCTGATCGGGGTCCGGCCCCGGCGGGACGGCGGACGCGCGGCAGGGCGACGGTCAGAACATGCCGCCCGGCACCAGCGACGGGGTGACCGTCAGCTGGCCCATCGCCTGGCGGCGCGTGCCCCAGGCGCTCAGCGGGTGCGGCAGGACGAGCGTGCGCGACGCCCGCTGCGGGATCCGCGCGGCTTCCCGGCCCGGCAGGCGCATCCGCCAGATCGCGTAGCGGCGGTTGGCGACCACCGGCCGGCCCGCGGCCCACCGCGGAGCCGGCAGCGGCCGGTCGCTCGCGAGGTCCCGGCGCAGGCCGAGCACGAAGTCGGCCCGCTGCCCGCGCGGCGGCACGGAGTACGTCGTGTCGCTCGAGACGGGGTCGGTCGCCGCGAGCGGGTGGTTCGCGGCGAGGAAGAGCGTCGCCCAGAGCTGGAAGCCCGAGGCCGGGAGGTCGACGAGGATCGACGCGCCGCGCGGCAGCCGGTCGCTCCAGGTGCCGATCTGCTGCAGGTCGCCCGTGGCGTTGACCTCCGACCGCGACAGCTGCTCGCGCGCCGCACCCACGGCCGGGACCGCCCACGCGACGAGGACGACCGCCCCGAGGGCCATCCAGGCCGGACGCCGCGTCCGCAGCGCCGCCAAGGCGCCGCCGAGGGCCAGCGGCAGGAGCAGCAGGGCCGTGAACGTCACGTGCTTGTAGTCGGCGTAGGCGGCCGTCGGGCGGTCCCGCAGCAGCTGGTCGACGGCGAGCAGCGCGACGGCGACGCCGGCCCAGGCCAGCGCGTGGCGGCGTCCGACGGCCCGCCAGACCGCCCCGACCGCGACCACGGCGACGAGCACCGGCAGCCACAGCCAGTCGCGATCGATGCCGTAGGCCGCCGCGTGGGGCGCGAACGTGTTGACGTCCCCCTGCCAGAACGTCTGGCTCCCGTCGAGGAACTGCCCGAGGACGCCGACGATCTTCCCGATCGCCCACAGCACCGGCAGGCCGAGGACGACGAGCGCCACCCACCACCAGCGGCGCAGCCGCCGGCGCGCGCCCTCCGGCAGGCGGGGGCGGCGCCGCGCCCCGACGGCGATCGCCGCGCCGGCGAGCGCGACGTAGGGCAGCGTCGTCGGGTAGGCGATCATCCCCAGGACGGTGAAGGCCACCGCGAGCTGCGCGGCGCGGTCGTCGTCGTCGCGCAGCCAGAGCCAGGTCATCGCGACGGCGGCGCTCAGGAGCGTCATGCCCCAGACCTGGTTGTAGTAGGGGTGCAGCAGCGAGTAGAGCGTCGCCGCGGAGCCACCGACCGCGACGGCCACCACGCCGCCGGCCCAGGCCGGCAGTCGCAGCGCGATCGTCGCCGCCAGGCCCGCGGTCAGCGCGAGCGTCGCGGCGAGGACGGCCACGAACGGCGTGAACATCTGGATCGGGCCGGTCAGCGCGGCCTCGGTCGCCGCGGCGAGCGGCAGGAAGATCGGGAACCGGCCGGCCCAGGCGGGGGGCAGCTGGTCCAGTGCCGTGGCCGCGTTCACCGCCAGCGGGTGCGACTCCTGCAGGAACCAGACCACGCCGATCACCTGATGGGCGTCGGGGTTGTTGCCCGACGGCGCGAGGCCGCCGAAGTACGCCAGCGGCAGCAGCGCGAGCGCCCCGGCGGCCGCCGCGCCGGCCAGCAGCGCCAGCGACGCCGGCCAGTCGGCGGGTGCCACCGGTCGGCGGCGATCGCGCCAGAGCAGCGCGAGCGTCAGCAGGACGAGCGCGAGCGTCGCCGGCCGCGGCCGCAGGCCGACGAGCGCCAGGACGGTCAGGGCGAGCGTGCCGCCGACGAGGCCCAGCGGCAGCACGAGGACCGGCCAGAGCCGCTCGAGCGACGGCGGCGTCCAGCGGCGAGCGAGCGGCACGCCCGGCAGGGCGACGACGAGCAGCGCCGCGACCGTCGTGCGCAGGCCGTCGCGCCACGGCAGCGCGCCGTCGAACCGCGCGCGCGCCGTGCCGAGCGCGACGAGCGCCGCGAGCGCCAGGACGGCCACGCCGATCGCGGGCCACCATGCGCGCAGCCGCGCACCGCGTCCGGCCGGCGGCGCAGGTGGGGACGCGTCGGCCACGGCGTGCACGACGGTCAGGGTACGGCCCCACGGGGCTCGCGGGACGCACGGGCCGGACCACCCGCGCGAGGCCGTGGGGCTCCGCGCGGGTGGCTCGGTCCTGCCAGGGAGCCTCAGGACCTCTCTCGGTTTCACGCGGTCCGTGGCGGCCGGCGACACATCGGATCTCGCCCCGAACGCCCTCCGTCAGGTCCCGACCTGGCTCTCGGGCGTCCAGGACGACCTCCTCGGTCGCCGACCACCACGACTCCACCTGAAACCGAGAGAGGTCCTCAGCCGGTCGGGTACTGCTGACCGGGCGAGACCGGCGGTGCCGGCGCCGGGCTCGACTCGAATCCCTGGATCTGCGGGCCGTAGGACCGGCCCTGCAGCGGGGACCAGGCACCGTCGACGAAGAACCGCCCCGCGAACGACGACCCGCCGGCCTGCTGCGGGATGAGGTTCTGCGGCAGGAACGTCGCCTGGACGAGCTGGAACAACGGGGCCCCCGCGGAGCGCGCGTCCGCGCGCCACGGGACGACGAGGGCGTCGGTGAACCGCTTGGGCCGGCGCAGGCGCGCCTCGACGTCGCCGGCGTCGCTGCCGTCGGCGAGCCCCTCGGTGAGCGCGAGGCCCGCGACGTAGCCGCGCAGGCCGGCGATCGACGGTCGCTCGCCGGGCAGCAGCAGGCCGACGATGTTCGCGTAGGCCTCGGCGTCGCGCGACCCGAGCTGGACCTCGGAGAACGGCGCGATCGCGCCCTCCCGGCCGAGCGACCCGCTGTCGACGATGAACCGCTCGTCGAGCAGCGTCGACGGCGCGACGATGAGGTTGTTCGCGAACTGCGGGCGGTCGTCCCCGAGCCGTCGCAGGGCGGGGGCGAGATCGGCCGCGTCGCCGTCGAGGACCGAGACGAGCTGGTTGCGGGCGTCGATCGCCCGGGCCAGGTCGTCCTGGTCGGCGACGGTCGATCCGGGCAGGACGCGGACGCGGATCCGGGACCCGCGCACGCCCTCCTGCAGGCCCGCGAGCCGCGCGCGGCTCGCCGCCGTCGGTCGGGCCGGGGCGACGTACGTGATCACGAGCGGGGCGCCCGGACGCGACGTCGGGCCCTGCTCGGCGACGAACTTCGCCATCCCGATGCCCTCGCTGCGCGGGTCGCCCGCGGTGCGGAAGATCCGCTTGCCCTCGACGATCGGCGTCCCGGGCTCGCCGACGACCGCCGGCAGGTCGCCCGCGGCCCGCAGCGCGCCCCCGGAGCCCGCGCCGCACGGCGACAGCAGCGCGATCGCGCCGTCGTCCCGCGCCTCCCGGACGATCTCGGCGGCGCGCTCGGGCGAGCCGCCGTCGTCGACGGTCCGCAGGACGACCTTGCGGTGCCCGTCGATGCCGCCGCGCGCGTTCAGCCGGCCGATCGCCAGCGACGCGCCCTGCGCGTGCGCCCGGCAGGTGCGGTTGCCCGCGCCGGAGAGGTCGGCCGTCTGGACGACCGTCCGCGGGGCCGGGCCGCCGTCGCGCACGTCCCCGATCGCGAGCGCGACCGGGGTCGCCTCGTCCTCGTCGCCGACGGTGAGGTACGCGAACCACGCGCCGGAGGCGGGCAGGCGCACGGGCGCCGACCACGTGCCGCCCGCGCCCCGCGTGAGCGTCGCCCGGATCTCGCCCTTCGCGCACGCACAGCGCAGGCGCGCGGTGATCCGCTTCGGCGCACGGGCCGCGGTGCCCTCCTTGAGGGTCGCGGGCAGGACCGCCAGGACGTTGGCGCCCGGCTCGGCCGGCGCGACGGTGACGCGCGCGAGCGCGCCGCCGGTGGCGAAGGTCGCCAGCGCCGGTCCGCCGAGGATGTTGCCCTGCTGCGCGGCCGTCGGCTGCCCGCGGCCGGGCACGAGGCCCGCGATCACGGCGGCGAGGGCGAGGATGGCCACCGCCCCGAGCGCCTCGACGCGGAGGATCCGGCGGGGCGCGTCGGACGCCGCGTCCGGAGCGTCGGCGCGGAGCTTCCGCGTGACGCGCCACCCGAGGGCGACGGTGGCGAGCGCCAGGAGGACCTTCACCGCGAGGATCCGGCCGTAGTCGCTCCAGCGCAGCGCGTACCACCCGTCGAGCTCGCGCAGGGCGGCGACGACGCCGGAGACCGACAGCACGGCGACGGCGCCGATGGCCAGCGGGGCGTAGGCGCGGATCGCGGGCCGTCCGCCGCCGAGGAGGAGCAGCGCGAGCAGGCCGCCCGCCCAGACCCCGGCGGCCAGCCCGTGCGCGGCGCCGACGACGGCCGCCACGAGGACGCCGCCGTCGAGGCCCTGGACGTGGCCGTCGAGGCCGTAGGCCGCCAGCGAGGCGGCACCGGCCAGGCCGAGCAGGACGTCGCTGCGATCGGTCCCGCCCACGCGGCCCGAGCGGGATCGCGCGACGAGCGCCGCCGCGCCGAGGGCCGCGGTGAGGACGAGCCGCAGGAGCGCGACCCGGCCGTTGCCGTTGCCCGTCAGCAGGGCGAACGAGGGGTCGCCGACACCGGCGGTGGCGAGCACCGCCACGGCCTCGGCGGCCCCGAAGAGGGAGAGGGCGAGGGCGACGACCGCGATCCGCTGCCAGCGGCGGTGCTCGCGGTCGCGATCGGCGGCCGAGCGGTCCAGCCGGCGGGTCCGGCGGCGCAGCAGGACGCCGCCGAGCAGCGTCGCGGCGCCGAGCAGGCCGAGCCAGCGCACCGCGAGCTCGAACCAGCCCTCGTTCTGGACGTCCTCGGAGCCGCGGGCCCCGAGGCCGGTGGAGCTGCCGCCCGCGAGGCGCTCGGCCCCCGGCGGCGGGGCGCCGTTCTTGCCGGACACGCCGAAGCGGAAGCTGCCGCTCGTCGTGTGCCCGTCGGCGCCGAGGGCGACCCAGCGCACGTCGTAGACGGCGGAGCGCAGCCCGGCCGGCAGCGGCGCGGAGAGGACGGTGCCCTTCTCCAGCCGCGGCCGCCCGGAGGCGATGCGCGCGCCGCGGGGCCCGCGGACCTCGATCGAGGATCCGCGGGCGATGACCTTCTCGGTGAACGCGAGCCGCACCGCGGCGGGCGGCCGCTCGCTGGAGAGCCCGCCCAGCGGGGCGGACTGCACCAGCGACGGATGCGCCGACGCCGTTGCCGGGAGCAGCAACGCGAGGGTGAGGAGCGCCAGGACGGCCGCGGCCGCGGTGGAGGACCACCGCGGCCGCGTCTCGCCGAGCGCCCGGGGGCGGCTCGTGCTCATGCGTCGGGCCTCAGCGCACCGTCAGGCGGTGCGCCACGCGCTTCCCGTCGGGGCCCTTGCCGGCCGCGGTGAACGTCGCGCGAGCGCGGGACGTCCAGCCCTTGCCGGTGGCACGGGTCACGGTGACCGTGACCGTCTTGCCGGCCTTGATCGTGCGCGCCTTCGAGCGGGCGACGACCTTGCCACCGCGGACGACCTGGATCCGGACGCCGGTGGCGTTCGCCCCGGAGACCTTCACGCGGACCTTCGCGGTGCGCTTGCGCTTCAGGGTGCGCAGGGCCGTCTTCTGCCCCGTCACCTTGATCTTCGCCTTGACCGCGGCCGGCGCGGCGTCGGGCAGGATCGGCAGCGGCGCCTCGTTCTTCTTCGAGATGCCGGGCGGCGTCACCCACAGCATGGAGTGCGGCTTGTAGAAGCCCGCGTCCGGGGACCCCGGCCAGTTGCGCCGGTTGAAGTTGATGCCCAGGGCACCGGTCTTCTCGTCCCGGAAGTCCTCGTCGTAGGACAGCTTGCCGTCCTTGTCGATGTCGACGAGGTAGTACCGGTGGTCACCGTCGACGCCGGTCCGCGACACGAAGTAGTTCGAGAACACGAGCCGGGTCGGGTAGCCGTCCGGGGTGTAGCTGTGGTTGTCCAGCGCCGCCCAGTGCGGGCCGCCGGTCGTGTTGTCGTGGACCTCGAGCGCGTTGATGAACCGCGGGCAGTCCACGAGCGTCTCGCCCTTGGCGAGCTTGTGCACCGCCTGGATCGCCGTCAGGTCCTTCTTGCCGTCGCCGTTCGTGTCGATCCCGTTCGTCAGGTCGCACTCGACCTTGCCGTCCTGGGCCGACTTGATCAGCGGCTCGATGTCGAGGTTGTAGATCTGCTTCGTCGCGCCGCGATCGAAGTAGTTGTCCGAGCCCGGGTTGCGGCCCTGGACGGAGCGGAAGAACCACTTGTTGTTCCGCGAGACCTGGTGCCAGGCACCACCGGCGCAGTCGCCGGGCTGGTCGAGGAACTTGCTCGCGTCGCCGTCGGAGCTGCTCTTGGAGAGCAGGTTCGACAGGCCGTCGTCCCACACCTGGATCCACTGCTTGGACGAGTCGCCCTTGAGCTTCGTGATGTCCGGCGTGAAGAAGATGCCGCCGCCGCACATCGAGCCGGCGAAGGCGCCCTTCGACTCGAGCGTCGAGGGGTACGCGGGGGTCACGGGCCAGGTCTTGGCGTTCTCCATGATCCCGTAGTTCTCGTGCGCCCGCTGGGCCGGCTCGCGCCACCCCTTCGGGACGTGGCCGACCGACTTGAGCTTCGGCGCGCCCGGGTTCGAGATGTCCCAGGTGCGGATCGTCGGGCGGAAGGCGTACTTGCTGACCGTCTTGACCGGATCGAGGACGATCTCGCGCGGCTCGGCGTAGTCAGAGGTCACGACCGTCTTGAGGTCGGCCCGGACCTGGATGCCGTGCGGGTTGGCGCACGTGCCGAGCGGCCGGCCCTCGGCGCCCGAGCAGGGCTCCGGGACGCCGCCCTCGTTCTTGCCGAGGCCACCGGCCGCGAGGATGTATCCGCCCGGGACGACGTTCTCGACGGTGAGGCCGAGGTTCTTGTTCGGCTTGAAGACGGCGAGCGCGCCCGGCGAGCCGCCGAAGTTCGCGATCGGACCGCCCATGTAGGTGCCGATGAAGCGCCCGTCGCCGACCGCGTCGTACGCGTCCGGGATCGAGTAGCCGACGCCCGTGAGCGGGATCTGGTTCTTCAGCTTGACGTTCGGGATGTCCGAGACGTCGAGGACGTGCGTGGTGGACACGAAGAGCGCGCCGGCGATGACCGGGTCCCCGTCCTCCCACTCGTACTGCATGTGGTGCGGCTCGTTCTCGACGCCCCACGGCAGCGGCAGCTGGACGAAGTTCACGACCTTGGAGTAGTCGGGGTTCTCCGTGCCGTCGACGTTGCGCTTGCGCACGTCGATGACCTGCCAGCCGTCGAGGCCGGGGAGGAACTGCGGCCCGAGCATCTCGAGCAGGCCCTGCGGGTTGATCGTCAGGTTCTGGACGAGCTTCGAGATGACGTCGGCGTTGATGTCCGCGACGTTCTGCTTGCCGGACCAGACGAGGTTGTACTCCGGCTTCGCCGTGGGATCCGGGTAGAGCTTCTTCGCCTCGGCGATCTTCGCCGCGCGATCGGGGCCGGAGGCCTTCTCGGCCTCGGCGTAGGCGGCCTTGTAGCGGGCGACCGCGGCCGTCCACTCGGCCTTGGCCTTGTCGCGCCGCTCGATCGCGCCGGGGATCGTGTTGTTGTCGACGGTGCCGAGCTTCAGGCCGCGGCTGAGCGTGTTCGACAGCCACTCGGCGCTGATCACCGCGTCGTTGTCCCCGGCCGTGGCCGAGGAGGTGGCGAGCGCCGTCCCGCCGCCCAGCGCGACGAGCGCGGCGAGCGCCGCGACCGCGCGGCGCTTGCGGGGGAGCGCCCTTCGGATTGGGTTCATTGCGTGTGTGCCTCTCCTGGTGGCGCGACCCTGGGATCGCGCCAGTTTCGGGGGGTCCTGCACCGCCCGGACGAGCGGTCGAGCGCGAAACAGTACATACGGATCAGATTTCAAGCAATCTGGCCGCCTGTTCGATGTTCGCGGTATCGTTGCCTGCCGTCAGGGAATACCTGACGTCTGTGACGGAATATTGGCAGAGTCGGACCCGGATTAGCGTCTTTTGCCATGATGGCGACCGGCGAACCCGCCGACCGTCTGCCCCGCCCGCCCGTGCCCGCCACCGTGACCACCGCCCCAGAGGCCGCGCCCGCGGTGCGCCCGGCCGCCGTCGCGGACCGCGTCGGCGAGGCCGGCGTCTCGCACCTCTCGCGGCTCGGCGGCATGCTCGCGCTGGCGATCGCCGTGCTGCGCGAGCTCGCGCGACCACCCCTCGCGTGGCGCCACGAGTTCCTGTCGTCGGCGGTGACGATCGTCCGCACGACGTTCTGGCCGATCACGATCTCCGTCGCGATCTGGGGCTTCTCGGGCCCGGGCCTGCAGGCCGGGAACTTCCTCCAGGCCTTCGGCTCGATCGACCGAGCGGGCGGCTTCATGGTCGTCTCGATCGTGCGCGAGTTCGGCACGTTCGTGACGGCCGGCATCGCGGCCGGGATGGTCGGGACGATGCTCACCGCCGAGCTCGGGACGCGCCGCGTGCGCGGCGAGCTCGACGCGCTGGAGGTCCTCGGCGTCGACCCGGTCGCGGCGATCGTCGCCCCGCGGACGCTCGCGATCGTCGTCGTGATGATGGCGATGAACGTCTTCGCCCTCGTCTTCGGCGTCGCGGGCGGCTACGTCGCCTCCGTCGGGATCATGGGCGGGACGACCGGCGCGTTCCTCGAGTCGTTCGTCGCCAACGCGACGTTCCTCGACCTCGCGGCGAGCGTCGTGAAGGTCGGGCTGTTCGGCTTCCTCATCGGCATCATCTCGGCCTGGCACGGCCTGCACGCGGCCGGCGGGGCCCACGGCGTCGGCCAGGCGGTGAACCGCGCGGTCGTCGGCAGCCTGCTCGCCGTCTTCGCGGTGAATCTCGCGTACACCCAGTGGTTCCTCGCCGCGTTCCCGCAGGTGAACGTCCTGCGATGAGCACCGCGCGCCGTCAGCCACGTCCGGCCGCGCCGGCGATCGAGCGCTCGCAGGGGCTGCTGCCGCTGATCGGCAGCCTCGTGACGTTCGCGGGCGAGCTCGTGCGCGAGCTGCCGCGGCTGCGCCACCTCGGCGGCGAGGTGCTGCGCCAGGCCGCGCTGATCGCGTCCGGCTCGCTGCTCGTGATCATGGCGATCGCGTTCTTCGCCGGCGGCTCGTGCGGCCTGGAGTCCACCGCGCTGGCGCGGGCGTTCGGCTTCGACCCGATCTCCGGCGGCTTCAGCGCCTGGTGCAGCCTGCGCGAGGTCGTGCCGTTCGTCTTCGGCTACATCCTCGCGGCGAAGGTCGGCTGCGGGATCGTCGCCGAGCTCGGCGCGATGCGCGTCGGCGAGGAGGTCGACGCGCTCGAGGCGATGGGCGTGCGCTCGCTCGCCTACCTCGCGCTCACGCGGCTCGTCGCCTGCGCGATCGTCCTGCCGGTCGCGTACCTGCTCTCGATCGTCTCCGCGTACGTCGCGAGCTACCTCATGTCCGTCGTCCGGTTCGGCGACGTCTCGCCGGGCACGTGGAAGCTCTTCTTCCTCGCCTTCCAGGACGAGTGGGACGTGCTCTTCTCGGTGATCAAGGGCATGGCGATCGCCGTCTGGGTCGTGCTCGTGGCGCTCTTCCACGGCTACCGCGTGGAGGGCGGGCCGGTCGAGGTCGGCATGGCCACCGCCCGGTCGATGGCCGTCTCGATCATCGGCGTCACCGCCATCTCGATGCTCGGCACGCTCGTGTTCTGGGGAGCCAATTCCAGGATCCCGATCGGATGACGCCCCGCGTCGACACCGCGACGGCGCGCCCATCACGGGCGCGGGTCGTCGCCGTCGGGGGCCTCGTGGCGATCGGCGCCGCGGTGGGCGTCATCGCCACCGGCGTGCTCGGCGACGACGGCGGGCGCCGTCTCGACGCGCTCTTCGCGTCGACGAACGGCCTCGTCGAAGGCGCGAAGGTCCAGGCCGGCGGCGTCGACGTGGGCACGGTCGAGCGGATCCGGCTCGACGCCGAGCGGCCGCGGGTCACGCTGCGCCTGGACGACGGGCGCGTCGTGCGTCGTGGCGCGCGCGCCGACATCCGGCTCGTCTCGCTCAGCGGCCAGCTCAACCGGGTCGTGGCGATCGAGGACGGCCCGGCCGGCGCGCCCGCGCTGCGCGACGGGGCGACGCTCGGCCGCGAGCGCACCGACCAGCCCGTCGAGGTCGAGGACGTCCTGGCGACGCTCGACCCCGCGACCCGCGCCGACGTGCGGAGGATCCTCCGCGGCGCCCGCCGCGCCACCGACGACCGCGGCCCGGCGCTCGCCGCGTCGCTGCGCCGGGCCCGGCGCGGCCTGCGCGCGACGAGCGACGTGCTCGGCGACGTGACCGCCGACGGCGCCGCGCTGCGCGACGTCGTCGTCAGCACCGCGAAGGTCACGCGCAGCCTCGCCGCCGCGCCGGGCACGACCGGCACGGCGGTCGACGCGCTCTCCGCCGCCCTCGGCGACGCCGCGGCGGAGCAGGAGGCGCTGCGCGCGACGCTGCGCGAGCTGCCGGGCGGCCTGCGCGCCCCCCGCGCGACGCTCGCGCGGCTCGACCGGCAGCTGCCCGCGCTGCGCCGGCTCGTCGCGGACGCCGGTCCGGCGGTCCGCGCGGCCCGCGCGATCGCCCCCGAGGCGCGCGTCGCGCTCCAAGGCGCCGCGCCGGTCCTGCGCCAGGCGCGGCGGCTCACCGCCGACGGCCCCGCGCAGCTGCGCGCTCTCGTGCCGCTGCTCGACGAGGCCCGGCCGCTGCTGGCCGAGCTGCGCCCCGCGCTGGAGCGCGGCGGGCCGATCCTCGACGAGGCACGCGTCCGGATGCCGGACTTCTTCTCGTTCTTCTCGAACTGGGCGGACTTCACGAGCAACTACGACGCCAACGGGCACGGCGCCCGCGTCGGGCTGATCCTGCCGCCGGTGCCCAACCGCGTCGCCTCCCCGGACGGGCAGGCGGCCGGGCACCTCGAACGGCCGTTCCTGCGCGTCCCCGGATCGCTGCAGGGCGAGCCGTGGACGGGCTACCGCTCCTCGTTCGTCAGCCCGACGGGGGCCACGCCGGCCGCGACCCGCCCGCCCCTGCGCGAGGTGCGCCCGTGAGCGCCGGCACGTCCCGCCGCCGCGTCGGCCTCGCCGGGGCGCTCGTGCTCGTCGCCGCGCTCGCGATCGGGCTCCTCGCGGCCGTCGCGGTCGACCGGCTCGTCCGGGGCAGCGAGGGCCCGCGCGTGGCGCTGGACTTCCGCGACGCCCGCGGCCTCGTGCCCGACGCCGACGTGCTCGTCGCCGGGGCGAGGGCCGGGCGCGTCGAGCGGATCGCCCTGACCGACGCCGGCACCGCCCGCGTGACGGTCCGGCTGCACGACGACGTGCCCGCCCCGCGCCGCGACGCGACGGCGGCGATCCGCCCCGCGGACCTGCTCGGCGACGTCGTGCTCGACCTCTCGCCCGGCCGCGATCGCGCGCCGCTCACCGGGCCGCTGCCCGTCGCCCGGACGGTGAACGCCCCGCGCTTCGAGGAGCTGCTGGAGACCTTCGACGGCCCGACCCGCGACGGCCTGCAGGCGCTGCTCGCCGAGGCCGGGCGCGCGCTGACGGGCCGCGGCGCGGACCTGTCGGCGGCGCTCGTGGCCCTGCGCCCCGCGCTGCGGGCCGGCGACCGGGTCCTGCGCGAGCTCGACGCGCAGGACGACGCGCTCGGCCGGGTCGTCGCCAGCGCCGAGCGCAGCGTCGGCGCCCTCGCCGCGACGAGCGGCGACGGCGAGCGGGCGATCGACGCCCTCGACGCCCGCCTGCGGACCGTCGCACGGGCCGCCGACGACGGGCGGCTGGCCACCGGGCTGGCGCGCCTGCCGGGGACGGTCGCGCGATTGCGCGGGGCCGCCGACGCGCTGACCACCTCCGCCGGCCGCCTGCGCCCGGTCGCCGCCGACCTCGCCGCGCTCGCGCCCGGCCTCGCCGAGAGCGCCCGCCGGATCCGGCCGTTCCTCACGACGACCACCCGCGCGACCCGCGACCTGCGACCCGCGCTGCGTCAGGTCGGGACGCTCCTGGCCGAGGGCGGGCCCACGCTGGCGGCGCTCACGAGCGGCCTGCGCGCCGGTGAGGCGATCGCCCCCGACCTCGCGCGGTTCCTCGCCGTCGCCGAGGAGGCCGCGCCGGCCACGGCGCGCGGCTTCTTCGTGAACTTCGCCGACCAGGGCGCGGAGGGCGGCCGCCAGCCGCTGGACCCGACCGCCGACCCGGCCCGCAACTACTGGCGCGGCGCGGCGGTCTTCTCGTGCGAGGCGTTCGGCGTCCCGATCCGCCCGAACTGCCTCGCGGACGCCTTCGCCCCCCGCAACCGGGCCGGAGGCCGCAAGTGACGACCCGTCCCGTCAGCGGTCGCAGCCGCCGGGCACGCGCGGCGGACCCCGCACGCCGTCGCCGTCGTGACGCGCTCCTCGGCGTCGTCGTCGTGGCGCTCGTCGCGATCGTCGCCTGGCTCTCGACCGTCGCGATCGACGGGGGCCCGTTCTCGGATCCCTACGCGATCCGGGTCGCGGTGCCCGCCGGCGCGCCCCTGCTGAAGGACGGCGACGAGGTGAAGATCGCCGGGCAGCGGGCCGGCACGGTCCGGCGCGTCGAGCGCGGCCCCGACGGCGGGCCGCTGGCGACGCTCGAGCTCGACGACGGTCCGGTCGGCGCCGACGCGACGGCCCGGGTCCGCCTGCGCGGGGTCGCGGGCGCCGTCTACGTCGAGCTCGACCCCGGGACGACCGACGGCCCGCGGCTCGCGGACGGTGCGACCCTGCGCACCCCGGTGCGCGCCGCCGTCCAGCTCAGCGACGTCGCCGCGACGTTCGACGCCACGACCCGCCGCGCCGTCCGCCGCACCGTGGGCGCGTTCGGGCGCGGCCTGCGGTCGGGCGAGGGCGGCGCCCGGCTCAACGCGACGCTCGCGGAGCTGCCCGGGACCCTGCGTGCCCTGACGCCGATCGTCGCCGCCGCCGTGCCCCGCGAGGGCGGCCTGCGCCGGCTGCTCGACGACGCCGACGGCGTGCTGGGCGCACTCGACCCGGCGACGCTGCGGACCCTCGTGCCGGCCGCACGGGCGACGCTGGAGGCGCTGCCGGACGCCGAGCTCGACGCCACCCTCTCGGCGTTGCCGGGCACCCAGGCCCGGATCGACCGCACGCTGCCGGGCGCGACGCGCCTGCTCGACGAGGCCGGTCGCACGGCCGAGGACCTGCGCCCGGCGACGGCGGCGCTGCGGACCGCGCTGCCGACGGTGCAGCGGGTGCTCGGGCGCGACGAGGACGTGCGCCGGTTCGCCGCGCTCGCCGATCGCGCCACGCCGGTGCTCGCCGCCGCCACCCCGGTGCTGCGCGACGCGCGCCCGGCCGCCGCGCTGCTGCGGCCGCTCGCCGAGCCGCTCGGGCCGCTCTCGTCCTTCCTCGTGCCCTACCGCGAGGACATCGTCGAGGCGGTCACCGGCTTCACCCGCTGGGGCGACTTCCGCTTCGACGACGGGCAGGCGAAGGGCGCCCGCGCCGTCCGGTTCTCGATGGTCCTCACCTGCCACAACGGACGCGACCCGTACCCCGCACCCGGTGCCGCCTCGAAGGAGCGCAAGCCGTGCTGAGTCGGCGCCCCCGGCAGGAGGACCCCGAGCGCGCGGAGCGGCGCCGCGCGGCCGCGGCCGGGCACGCGCCCGACGCGACCGTCCTGCCGTCCCGCCGGCGCCTGGCGGTGCGAGGCGCCGTGGCGCTGCTCGTGCTCGCCGCGGTCGTGCTGCTCGGCTGGCAGCGACCGAATCCGTTCTCGCGCGACCTCGTCGTCCGCGCCCAGGTCACGGACGCCTCGGGGCTGCGCCCCGGGAGCGAGGTCCGCGTGGCCGGCAGCGCCGCGGGCGAGGTCACCGACGTCCGGGCGCTCGGCGGGGCCGGGCGGGGCCGGGTCGAGCTGACGCTCCGCGTCGACCGCGACGCCGGACCGGTCCACGCGGACGCGACGGTCGCCGTCTGGCCGCGCCTGGCCTTCGAGGGCACCTCGTACGTCGAGCTCGGCCCCGGGTCGTCGCGCGAGGCGCTCGGCGACCGCCCGATCGGCGTGGAGCGCACGACCGTCTACGTGCCGATGGACCGCGTCCTGCGGCTGGCCGACGCGCCGACCCGCGCCGCGATCCGCGCCGACGCCGAGGGCCTGGCGCGGGCCTCGGACGGCCGGACGAGCGACGCCGTCCGCACCACGATCGGCCGCGCGCCGTCGCTGCTGGCCCGCACGGGCCGCGTCGCCGACGCCGCCCGCGGCCCGGAGGACGGCGGCCGCGCCCTGCGCCGCGCCGTAGCCGGCCTCGCCCGCACCGGCGACGCCGTCGCCGAGCGATCCGCCGACCTCGTGCCGCTCCTGCGCGACGCGACGGCCACCGCCGTCGCCGCCCGCGGCGACGGCGCCCTGCGCGCGACGCTCGCGGCGCTGCCCGCGAGCCTGCGCGCGGTCCGACGGGGCTCCGCGGACGCCGACGTGACGCTCGAGCGCCTCGACGGGCTCACCGGCGACCTCCGTGCCGGGCTGCCGGACGTCGCCCCGACGCTCGAGCGGGCGCGACCGACGACGCGGCGGGTGGCGCGCGTGGCCGCGGTCGCGAACCCGTGGGTCCGCGACCTGCGCGCCGCGCTGCGCGACGGCGCCGCCTCGGCCGGCGACGCGCAGCGGCTCGCCGCGACCCTGCGCCCCGTGGCCCGGCGCCTGGACGGCTCGCTGCTGCCCGCGCTCGAGCGACCGACCCCGACGCTGAAGCTCCCGTCGTACCTCGCGTTCCTCAACATGTTCGCCGGCGGCGGTGGCGCCTCGCGCGCCTTCCAGCGCCCGGGTCAGTCGTCGCTGGGCGACGGCCACTTCATGCGCTTCGGCATCCGCTTCCTCACCGGGATCGGCGCGCCGTTGCCCCCCTGCGGCGACGTCCGGGCGTCGAATCCCCAGATCGCCCAGCTGCTCTCGAGCCTGGAGCTCTGCACGCCGTGAGCGTCGACGACCGCCATCCGCTCCCCGAGGCGCGGCGCGGCCGCGTCGCCTCGCGCACCGCCGGCGGCGTGCTGCCGCCGCTGGGCCGCACGCTGCTCGTCGTGCTCGTGCTCGTCGGCGTCGCGCTCGTCGGCTGGACGCTCGCCCTCAACGAGCGCTGGCCCTTCGCGCAGGACGGCGCCCGGCTGACGCTCGCCTTCGACGACGGCGGCGGCCTGCGCGGAGCGGACGGCTCGCTCGTGACCGTGGCCGGCGTGGCGTCCGGGCGGGTGCTCGGCGTCGAGCACGAGGGGGGCCGCGCGATCGCCCGGATCCGGCTCGACGACGACGCACTGGGGAAGGTCCGCGAGGGCGCTCGCGCGATCGTCCGGCCGCGCTCGCAGCTCGGCCAGCTCGTCGTCGAGCTCTCGCCCGGCCCCCGCGCCGGGCGCCCGCTACGCGACGGCGACCGGATCCCCGCCTCCCGGACCGCGGCCAGCGTCCCTGCCAGCCGCGTCGTCTCGACGCTCGACGCCGACACCCGCACCTCGCTGCAGCTCCTCATCGGCGAGCTCGCCGCCGGGATCGGGAACGGGCGCGGCAGCGCCCTCGCGGCCGCGTTGCGCGACCTGGAGCCGGTCGCCCGCAACGCCGACGGGGTGCTCGGCGCGCTCGATCGCCGCCGGTCGCTGCTCACGCGCCTCGTCGGGCACCTCGACGTCCTCTTCACCGCCTCCGGGCGCCACGACCAGGAGCTGCGCCGGGCGATCGCCGCCGCGCGCAGCACCCTGACGGTGACCGGCCGGCAGTCGGCGGCGCTGCGCCGCACGGTCGCCGCGCTGCCCGGCACGCTGCGCAGCACGCGCGCCGCGGTGACGGCCTTCGGCGACCTCGGCACCGATCTGAACCCGGCGCTGCAGCGCCTGCGGCCGGTGGCGCGCGAGCTGCCGGCCACGCTGCGCGCCGTGCGCACCGCGCTGCCGTCGCTCGACGCGACGCTCCGGGACGCGGCGCAGGCGGTGGCGCGCAGCGACCGCGCCGCGGCCGGCGCCGCGCAGACGGCGGCCGTGCTGCGGACGTCGGCGCCCGCCCTGCAGCCGGCGGTGGAGCGCGTCGATCCCACGCTCGCGCCGATCGACCGCCACGCGGACGGCATCGGCCTGCTCGGCGAGCGCTTCAGCGGCATCTTCTCGACGGCCGACGCGAACGGCACGCTCCTGCGGGGACTCGGGTTCTTCGAGACGTTCAACCCGGCGAACTTCGGCTTCGGGGCGAGCGCCCGGTCCGGCGCGGGGCGGCAGCGAGCAGCCGACCAGGTGGTACGGGCCTCCCTGCGCGCGTGCCGCGAGAACGCGTTCGCGTGCCTCCTGCCGTTCCTCGTCCCGGGGCTCCAGGACGCGGCGGTGCGGGGCGCCTCCGGCGCCGCGACGGCGGCCGGCGGCACCGCGACCGGGTCGTCGCGCGCGACGGCCGACGGTCGCGCACGGGCGGCGGAGCGTCGGGCCGCGGACGCCCCGGCCCGGCGCGCCGCCGACGGCGTGCGTCCCCCCGCGGGGTCGGGCCGCTCCCCCGCCGGAGGCGCGGTGGACCGCGACGCGCAGGGCGACCGCGCCGCCGCCGCGCGCCGCGCCCTCTCGACCCTCCTGGGAGGCTCCCGATGAGCCCGCGCGCCACCCGCGGCGGCCTGCTGCTGCTCGCCGGCTTCCTCGCGCTCGCCGCGGCGATCTTCCTCGTGCTCGGCGCGCGCTTCGGCGGTCCGGCGATCCGGGTGTCCGAGCCGTTCCTCCTGCGAGCGTCGCTGCCCGACGGCCAGGGCCTGACCGTGCGCTCCGACGTGCTGCTGCGCGGGGTGCGCGTCGGGCACGTCCGCACGATCCGCCGCGCGGGCGGGTCGGCCGCCCTGACGGTCGCCTTCGACGTCGAGGACGTCGTGCCGCGGCGGGGCACGACGCTGCGCGTCGGCACGAAGACCGCGCTCGGCGAGGCCTACGTCGACGTCGTCCCCGGCCCCCGCGACGCCGCTGCGCTGCGCTCCGGCGCGACGCTGGCGGCCGGCGCGATCCGCCCCTCGGTGGAGGTCGACGAGGCGCTCGAGGCGCTCTCGCCGTCCGCCCGGCGCGACCTCGCCGCGAGCACGCGGACGTGGGGCGAGGGCACGGCGTCCCCGGAGGCCGACGCCGAGATCGCCGGCGCGATCGCCGGCGTCCGCGACGCGGTGGGGGGCCTGCACCGGCTCGGCGACGTGCTCGGCGGGCAGGCCGACGACGTCGCGTCGATCGTCGACGCCGGAGGGCGCGTGGCCGGCGAGCTCGCCGCGCGGCGCGCGCGGCTCGGGTCCCTCGTCGCCGGCGCGGACCGGACGCTGCGCGCGACGGCCGCGGGCCACGAGGACCTGCGCGCGACGGTCGTCGAGGCGCCCCGGCTGCTGCGCGCGGTCCGCCGGACGCTCGCCGACGCCGATCCGCTCGTCCCCGAGGCCCGGCGCCTCGTGGCCGACGCGCGCGCCGCCGCGCCCGATCTGGCCGCAGCGACCCGCCGCGTCCCGGCGGTCGCCCGCGACGCCGACCGCGTCCTGCGCGGCGCCGCCGGCCTGCGGCGCGCCGCGGACCCGGTGCTGGACCGGGCGCCCGCCGTCCTGGACGCCGCCGGTCCGGTGACCCGCCTCGCCGAGCCGGTGCTCGCGAACGCCGCCACCATGACCCGGTACTTCGAGCCCCGCAAGCGCACGATCGCGGCATGGTTCTCGAACACCGCGGCGATCGGCACGAACGGCGACGCGAAGGGGCGCTGGGCGCGGTTCTTCGTCTTCTTCGACCCCGCGACGCTCCTGGGGATGAAGGACGGCCTGGCGACGAACGCCTACACCGGTCCGGGCGACGCGGCCGACAACCAGCCCTACCGCGCCGGCGACTTCCCGCGCCTGCGCGCGACGCCCGCCCCGGTCTCGCCGGAGCTCCCGCCCGCGAGCCGCTGACCGCGCCGCGCGGGCCGTCCGATCCTGTCGTGCGCCGCACGGCGCACGACAGGACACGACGGACCGGCGCGGCGGGGCGTCCCCGACGCGGCGTCCTCCCTGCAAGACGTCGATCTCGGGGCTCACCCGGCAGCGACCACGACGAGCCGCGCGCATGCCGTGCCGTTCGACGTCCTCGCGGCCGCACCGGCCTCGAGACCGACGGGCGACGCCAGCGTGCCTGCCGGACGAGGCCGCGAAGTCGGGACCGGGGACGCCGACGTCGCGAGGCCGCGCGGCGAGCGAGGACGCACGACCAAGACCGGCCCGCCGGTGTCGCAAGGCCGGTCGCCGGGACGCGCCGCACGACGAGGACCGGCCCGGCCACGCCGCGACGCCCATCGGCCGGACGAGGCCGCAGGGCGGGACGCGTGAGCGCACCGACCGATGATTCCCCGCGCCGGCGACGGTCCTTCCTGACGAGGCCGCCCGTCCCGGACGGTCCGCCAACGACCGCCGGAGGTCCTCCGTGCTCCGTCACAGCGCCGCGTTCAGCGGCTACTCGATCGACGACGTCGACGCCGCGACCCGCTTCTACGGCACGGCCCTCGGCCTGCGCGTCCTCCCCGACGACGCGATGCCCGGCATCCTCGAGCTCGACGCGGGAGGCCGCGGCGTCCTGCTCTACGCGAAGGACGACCACGTCCCGGCGACGTTCACCGTCCTGAACTTCCCGGTCGTCGATATCGAGGCCACCGTCCGCGGCCTCGCCGAGCGCGGCGTGACGTTCGAGCGCTACGACGCGATGGACCAGGACGACCTCGGCATCCACCGCGGCGGCGGTCCGCTCATCGCGTGGTTCACGGACCCGGCCGGGAACGTCCTGTCGGTGATGGAGGTCTGAGCCGGGCGCCGACGGCGTCGGCGCGGGTGGAGCACGGCTCGAGGCGGCACAGCGTCCTCGACGCGGAGCGACGCCGCACCGCGACTGGCGCGACGCCGCAGCCTGACGCGCAGCGACGCCGCACCCCGACGCGCGCGGCACCGGGCGGTGCGCATCCTCGCCGTCGCGGCCGCCAGGAGATCTCCGCGCGACACGACCGACCGCCGCCCTGACTCATCCGCCCCGCAGGGCGGGGCGTCCCGGCGCGGGCGAAGGCGGCGCACGACAGGACGCGACGGAGAGCGGCGCCGCAGAGCGGACCCGACTCGGCGTCCCACCTGCAGGACGTCGATCTCGCCGCCTACCCGGCGGCGAGCAGGACGAGCCGCACGCATGTCCTGTCGTTCGTCGCTCTCGCCATCGCCCGAGCGACGAGACCGACGCACGACACGACCGACCGCCGTCGGCGCCGCCCCGCCGACGAGCGTCCGTCACTTCCGTCGGCCCGGACCACGTCGTGCCGCCGCGCCCGACTCCCCGGGACGGCGAACGCGCGACGGCGCCCGGCTCCCCGCGCGGACCTCGACCGGGAGGCCCCGGGCCGCGACCAGGACCAGGACCCAGGACCGCGACCGCGACGCCGCCCCGGGATCGCACGTGCACGACCGCGGCGAGGACCCTCAGCGACCGGCGCCGATGCGCCGCACCGGGATCCCGGCCGCGTGCCACGCATCGGTGTCCAGCACGCCGCGGCCGTCGACCACCGCGCGCGCACCGGGCACGTCCGCCGGGACGAGGGTCCGGTAGGCGGCGTGGTCGGCCTGGAGGATCGCGCCGTCGACCGGGCCGCCGCGCCACGGCTCGAGGTCGAGCGCCTCGAGCTCCTCGTCGGCGTAGAGCGGATCGGCGACGACGGCGCGGGCGCCTGCCGCCGCGAGCGCGTCGCGCAGGCCGAAGACGCCGCTGAAGGCCGTCTCCTTCACGTCGCCGCGGTAGGCGGCGCCGAGCACGAGCACCGTCCGGCCCCGCAGGTCGCCGTCGAGCAGCCCGGCCAGCAGGCCGACCGCGTAGGCGGGCATCGCCTCGTTCACCGCGCGCGCGGCGGCGGGCAGGCTCGCCCCGGGGTCGCCGGCGAGGTAGAAGCGCGGGTAGACCGGGATGCAGTGCCCGCCCACCGCGACGCCGGGCCGGTGGATGTGGCTGAAGGGCTGCGAGTTCGCCGCGTCGATGACGGCCTGCACGTCGACGCCGATCCGGTCGGCGTGCTGGGCGAGCTCGTTGGCGAAGGCGATGTTCAGGTCGCGGTACGTCGTCTCGGCGAGCTTCGTGAGCTCGGCCGCCTCCGCGCCCCCGAGCGACCGGACCTCGATCGGGTCCTCCGTCGCGGGCCGGGCTGCGGCCTCCTCGCCGTTGAGCAGCCGGCGGTAGCGCTGCGCGGTGCGCGCCTCGCCGGCCGGGTCGAGGCCGCCGACGAGCTTCGGGTACGTCTCGAGGTCCCGGAAGATCCGTCCGCTGTAGACGCGCTCGGGGCTGTGGGCGGCGTGGAAGTCGACGCCCTCCCGCAGGCCCGAGATCCGCTCGAGCAGCGGAGCGACCCGCGCGCGCGTGGAGCCGACCGGCAGGGTCGTCTCGACGACGATGCTCGGCGGCTCCCCGTCCGGCCCCGCGGCGGTGCCGCCCTCCTGCGCGGCGCGCGCGAGGCCGGCGCCGACGGCGGTCAGCGCCGCGTCGATCGCGCGCCAGTCCGGCTGGGCGTCGGCGTCGACGATCAGCGGCGGCACGACGAGCACGAGGTCGGCTCCACCGCCGGCGGCGATCGCCGCGACGGTGTCCGTCGTGGCGGACAGGCGTCCCGCCGGCACGGCGTCCGCCAGGGCCTCCGCGAGCCCGCCCTCCCCCGGGAACGGCTCCTGCGCGTCGTTCACGAGCGCGACGACGCCACGGTCGATGTCGCAGCCGACGACCTCGTGGCCGCGGCCGGCGGCGAACGCGGCCAGCGGGAGGCCGATCTTCCCCAGGGCGACGACGACGACCCTCATCGCGCCGCTCCGGTCGCATGGCCGCCCGGGGCGACGTGCACCGTCTCGCCCTCCGCGGCGCTGCGCAGCACGGCGTCGGCGAGCTCGACGGCCGCCAGCCCCTCCTCGAGCGAGACGACCGCCGCCTGCTCGTCGCCGCGGACCAGGGCGCAGAAGCCCTTGAGCTCGACGAGCAGCGGCTCGCGCCGCGAGAGCGCGTAGCGGGTGACGTCGCCCTCGCTCACGCCGCGCAGCGTCCGAGCGGCGTCCCACTCCGACGTCACCTCGCCGTTGGCGTAGAAGGTCAGGTCGGCCGTCAGCGTGTCGGCGACGAGCATCCCCCGCTCGCCGAGGACCCGCGTGCGGCGGACCTTCGTCGGCGAGAGCCAGTCGACCATCGTCGTGAAGGTCGTCCCGTGGGCGAGGCGCCCGACGACGTTCACGAGGTCCTCGTGCCGACGGCCCATCCGGTGCTGGGTCTGCGCGGCGAGCGTCACGACGGGGCCGCCGCCGAGCCAGCCGACGAGGTCGAGGTCGTGCGTCGCGAGGTCCTTCACGACCCCGACGTCGCGGATCCGGTCGGGGAACGGGCCGATCCGCTCCGTCGCGACGTGGAAGACCTGGCCCAGCTGGCCGGCCTGCGCGCGGCGGCGCAGCTCGATCAGCGCGGGGTTGCAGCGCTCGACGTGCCCGACGGCGCCCTGGACGCCGGCCGCGCGGACGGCGGCGATGAGCTCGCGCGCCCGCGCGGGATCCTCGGCCAGCGGCTTCTCGACGAGGACGGAGACCCCGGCGGCGACGAGCTCGAGGACCGCGGGCACGTGCTCCTCGGTCGGGACGGCGACGACCGCGAGCTCCGGGGCGCTCGCCGGGTCGTGGTCCAGGAGCGCCCGGACGGTCGGGAAGACGAGCGCCGGATCGGCGACCGCCCCGTGCCGGTCGCCGCCCGGATCGACGGCGCCGACGAACGTCGTCAGGCCCGACGTCTGCAGGAGCCGCGCGTGGTGGCGGCCCATCATCCCGAGGCCGACGATCGCGCCGCGCAGCGGCCGGGGGGCGGCGGTGGTCGCGCTCACCCCGGGGAGCCTACGGACCTCGCCTGCGGGCGGAGGTCCTGCGCGGCACGGCGTCGCCGCCGCTCGTGACCGGTCCGCGGCACGGCGCCGCCCCACCCGCGGTCGGGACCGCCCGCCGCCCGGGCGGCGGGCGCCCGCCGGTCACGCGCCGGTCATCCGTCGACCGGCGGGCGGGAGCGAACCGCTCCGGGCTCAGCGGACGTCGAACCGGTACAGGTCGTTGGCGTCCATGAGCGAGATGACCTTCTGCGGGTACTGCGTGTCGGTCGCGTAGCCGGCCTTCCAGATCGCCCGCACGAACGCGCGCGAGTCGTCCTTCACGGCGAACGCCGGGCGATAGCGCGAGGACTCCGAGAGGAACTCGCTGTGGTCGACGAACGAGTCGGTCGCGCTGCGGTAGAGGCGGAACGCCGCGAGCACGGTGTACTCCGAGCCGTCCGGGCGCTGCTCCTTCGTCTTGCGGAAGACGCAGCCGACGGCCTCGTCGCCCCACCGGTAGCGCTGGCCGCCCTTGTGCGCGGCCTTGATGCCGAAGTAGTTGTTGGCGCCGGCGGTGTGCTGGCCGTCGCCGGACTCGAGGATGCCCTGACCGAGCGTCACCGCGGCCGGCACGCCGGTACGGCGGTCGCTCGTGGAGGCGCCGGGGCCGAACCGCGCGACGAACTCGGCGCGACTGCCGGGCGCCCGCTCGAGCGCGAACGGCACGTCGGAGGTGCAGCGCCCCTCCTCGGCCTGCCCGGGCTGCGGCCCGCCGCCGGGGTTCGGGGCCTGGTCGCCGCCGCCGGGATCGCTCTCGGTCGGCTTGCAGTCCGGGGCGATCCGCCCGTCCGAGCCGGTGTACGTGTAGGAGTCCGGGACGAAGCCGACGGCCGGCTGCGTGATCCGGTTCCAGAGCTTCGAGGTGCCGTACGTGCCCTGGACCGCCGGGCCGATCGCCTGGCAGCTGATGCGGACCTTCGTGCCGGTCGGCAGGCGCGTGACCTCGCGCGCGGTCGTCGTCGGGCCGCGGCGGACGATGAGCGGCAGTCGCTCGGTCCCGATCCGGCCGGGCTTCGTCGCCCCGGCGGCGGGCCTCGTGCCGCAGGCGCCGGTGACGAGGCTGTCGGACCCGGTGAAGACGCGGCTGTCGGAGACGAAGCCGACGCGCCGCGGAAGCAGACCTTGTCCCAGATCTTCGAGCGCCCGTAGGGACCGGAGACGAGCGGGCCGGAGGTCTGGCAGACGATCGGCGCGCGGGCGCCCTTGGCGAGGCGGCCGATCCGCTTGCCGCCGGGCCTGGCGAGGACGGGGACGGCGCCCTTGGCGGCGGTGGCCGTGACGCCACCGCGGGCCGTGCCGGGCGCGGCGCCGGCCGCGGGGGCGAGCGTCAGCAGGCCGAGGGCGGCCGCGGCGGCCGCGGCCGCGTGGGAGGGGCGAGGCATGGGACTCCTCAGGGAACGCGTTGGGGGGACGGGCCGCGACGGTGGCGACCCCGCGACCGGCTGCGGGCTACGACGCCGGCGGGGCCGGCTCGGGGTCGTCTCATGGAGTTCTCACCGCGTCGCGCGACCCGCGGGCGCGGCGCTGCGCCGTCGGCGGGAGGCCGCGAGCGGTCCGCGCTGCGCGCCGCCGACTACGCTCCCGCCCATGGCTCGCAAGCCGCCGCGCGCGTCGATGCATCCCTCGGCCGTCGCCGACCCGACCGCGGCAGCCGGCGCCGGCTCGCTCGTCGGCCCGGAGGCCCGGCTCGGGGAAGGCGTGCGGCTGGCGCCCTACGCCGTCGTCGACGCCCGGTGCCGGGTCGGGGAGGGGACGATCATCGGGACCCACGCCGTCGTGCACCGCGACGTCGTCCTGGGTGCGGGCTGCGTGCTCGGCAGCCACGTCGTCGTGCACCCCGGCACGACCGTCGGGGACGGGGTCGTCGTCGGCGACCACGCGGTGCTCGGCAAGCCGCCGCGCCTGCGCGCGGGCTCGGCGTCGGCGCGCGAGGGGATCGCGCCGCTCGTCATCGACGACGGGGCCTCCGTCGGCGCGGGGTCGGTCGTGGCCGCCGGCGCCCGGATCGGCCGCGGCACGATCGTCGGCGACCAGGCGTTCGTCCGCGAGCGCGCGATCGTCGGCGCGGGCGGCGTCGTCGGCCGCGGCAGCACGGTGGACTGCGACGTCACCGTCGGCGACCGCGTGAGCATCCAGACCGACGTCTACCTGACGGCGCGCAGCACGGTCGAGGACGACGTCTTCCTCGGCCCCGGCGTGCTGACGACGAACGACGACCGGATGGGCCGTGCGCCGCTGGGCCCGGACGGGGAGCCCGAGCCGTCCGGGATCGAGCTGCGCGGCGCGACGATCCGCCGCGGTGCCCGTGTCGGCGGCCGCGCGACGCTCGTCCCCGGCGTCGAGATCGGCGCCGACGCGTTCGTCGCCGCCGGTGCGGTCGTCACGCGGGACGTCCCGCCCGCGACGCGCGTCATCGGCGTCCCGGCCCGACCGGCGGGCGAGGTGCCCGCCGCGGACCGGCTGCGCGACTGACGTCCGCCGAGTTGGCGCGTCGGCGCGATCGACCCCCCGCTCGGATACGCTCGCCGCGTGCCCGCCGCGCTGATCGGTTCGCCGCCGACGGTCCTCCGGCCCGGTCGCGCGCGGCGCGCCCGACGGCACGCCGCGCGGGCCCTCGCCGCGGTGCCGGTCCGGCTGGAGACCCCGGGCGCGCGCCGTCGCACGGCGTCCGAGCGGCGCACCCGCGCGTTCGCCGCGGCGGCGGTCGTCACCGGAGTCGGGGCGGTCGCGCTCGAGGTCGCGCGCGTCTGGCGTCGCGGCTCGGCGCCGCTGCCGTCGGAGGCCGACCACGTGCTGGACGCCGGGGCGGAGGCCGTCGGCGAGACGGTCGCCGTCGCGGTGGCCGGCTACCGCGAGGGATCGGTCGGCGAGAACGCGCTGCTGCACCTCCTGCTCTCCTTCACGGGCACGTGGCTCGTGACGCGGCTGTCGACGAGCGTCATCCGCCGCCGGGGCGGCTTCGGCCCGTTGCGGGACGTCGTCGTCGGCGACACGCACGTCCACCACTTCGTCCCGGGCATCGGGATGGCGTTCGCCGCGGGCGGCACGGCGATCCTCGCGGGCGCGGGCGGCGGTGGTCGCCGGCGCCTGCTCGGCTGGCTCGCCGTGCCGTACGGCGCCGGCCTGGCGCTGACCCTCGACGAGACCGCGCTGCTGCTGCGTCTCGACGACGTGTACTGGTCGGAGGAGGGCGTCGTGAGCGTCCACGTGACCCTCGGCTCGATCGCGCTGCTCTCGACGGCGCTCGTCGCGTCCCGGGTCGTGCGCCGCGGCGAGCAGGCCGTGCTGGCCGACCCGGACGACGACCGACCTTCCGACCCCGACGCACCGCACCTGCGGGTGGTGGCATGAGCCAGGATCCTTCCCCTCCGGTCCCCGACGACCCGGTCCCGGAGCAGCCGCCCGGCGCCCGGCGCCCGGAGCGCCCGGATCCGCCGATCGACGACCCGACCGGCCGCCCGTCCGGGGATCCGCCGCCCGGCGAGCAGCCGGAGAAGATGCCCTACCCCGGCCCGTTCGGCATGCGCCGCCCGGACCCGATCGGCCCCGACGGCCGTCCGCTCGCCTCGTGGGGGCGTCGCGTCCTGGCCTTCGTCCTGGACTCGATGATCATCGGCCTGCTGAGCCTGCTGCTCGGCGCGATCGCCGAGGGCGCCACCGGCGAGGACGTCCTCGTCATCGGGGAGGAGAACCGCAACGCGATCGGCCTGGACGCGATCTGGTCCGACGTCGGGGTCGGGGTCGCCGCGACGCTGCTGGCGACGCTCCTCTACGTCGTGCCGATGCTCGCCCGGACGAACGGCTTCACCGTCGGTCGCCGCGTGGCCAGGACGCAGCTCGTCCGCGCCGACGGCCAGCCGATCGAGCTGTGGTTCGCCACGACGCGGGAGATCTTCGTCAAGGGCCTCGGGGTTGCCGTCGTGGCCGCGCTGCCGGGCCTCGGCCCGATCATCGTCGCGGCGAACTACCTCTGGCCGATGGCCGACACCCAGCGCCGAGCGCTGCACGACTTCCCGCTCGACACGCGCACGGTCCGCACGAACGCCGAGCCGGCGACGAGCTGAGCGGGATCAGGCGACGTCGAGGGCCGCGGCGGCGGCCTTCGACGCCCGGCCGGCCGCGGTCCAGATGACCTGGTGCTGCGCCGGCCCGACGCCGATCATGCCGATCGGCACCTTCACCTGGTCCTCGATGTACTCGAGGTAGTCGCGGGCGGCCTGCGGCAGGTCCTCGTAGCGCGCCACGCTCGAGAGGTCCTCCTCCCAGCCGGGCAGCTCGTCGTACTCGGGCTCGACGTGGTGCAGGACCGACTGGTGGTACGGGAACCGCTCGAGCTCGGCGCCCTCCGCGCTGCGGTAGCGCGTGGCGACCTTGATCGTCTCCTGGCCGGTGAGGACGTCGAGCTTCGTGATGCAGAGCTGGTCGAGCGTGCAGAGGCGCGCGGCGTAGCGCAGCGCGACGAGGTCCAGCCAGCCGATCCGGCGGTCGCGACCGGTGGTCGTGCCGCGCTCGGCGCCCTTCTCGCGCAGGCCGTCGGCGAGCGGGCCGTCGAGCTCGGTCGGGAACGGGCCGGCGCCGACGCGGGTGCAGTACGCCTTGACGACGCCCCAGATCTCGTCGAGGTCCTTCGGGCCCGCGCCGGAGCCGACCGCCGCCGCCCCGGCGACGGGGTTCGACGAGGTGACGAAGGGATAGGTGCCGTGGTCGATGTCCAGCAGCGCGGCCTGGGCGCCCTCGAAGAGGACGTTGCCGCCGTCGTCCAGCGCGTCCCAGACGAGCGCGGCGGTGTCGGCGATGTGGCGCTCGAGCCGATGACCGTAGGCGAGGTACGTCTCGGTCATCGCCTGCAGGTCGAGGACCGGGTCCTTCTGCCAGGGGCGCAGCGAGCGCTCCTTGGGGTGCAGCGCGGCGACGATCTTCTTCTTCAGGATCGACTCGTCGAGGAGGTCCTGGACGCGGATGCCCAGGCGCAGCGCCTTGTCGGCGTAGCAGGGGCCGATGCCGCGCTTCGTCGTGCCGATCTGGTTCTTGCCCAGCCGCGTCTCGCCCGCCACGTCGAGGAGCTTGTGGTAGGGCATGATCACGTGCGCGTTGGGGCTGATCCGCAGCCCGCTGGCGTCGACGTCCTGGGTGGCGAGCTGCTCGAGCTCGCGCAGCAGGACCTCCGGGTCGACGACCACGCCGTTGCCGATGACGCACGTCGTGCCGGGGTAGAGGATCCCCGACGGCACGAGGTGGAAGGCGTACTTCACCTCGCCGTGGACGATCGTGTGCCCGGCGTTGTTGCCGCCCTGGAAGCGGACGACGACGTCGGAGCGCTCCGCGAGCAGGTCGACGAGCTTCCCCTTGCCCTCGTCGCCCCACTGAGCGCCCACGATCACGATGCCTGGCATGTCGGCAGGGAGGGTATCGACCGCTGCCTCGTGGACCGGTCGCGACCGCCGGCTGGCAGACGTCAGGAGGCCGGCGAGCCGCGGTCGCGAGCGGCGGCGGCGGACCCGGGAGGCCGCTGCGCGGCGGTCGCGGCCCGCGCCCGGCCCGGGGCGACGGCAGGACGCGGGGCGCGAGCTCAGCCCTGGTCGCGCCCGCGGCGCACCGGGCGGTGCGCGCCCTGCGGGTCGGTGCCCCAGGTCGGCGGGATGACCGGCGGCGGCGCGTCGTCGTCCCAGCCGCGGTCCCAGCGCTCGCCCTCGGAGGGCAGCAGGGCCCCCGGGTCGCCGGGGATGAGCGCTCCGGCACCGCCGGGGATCTCGTGGCCCGCGACGCCGAGGCCGGCGGCCTCGGCCCCCCACCGGTCGCGCGCGGGGCGCCCACCGGGGCCGCCGTCGGTCGGCTGCCGGTGCCGGTGGTCGACGGCGTCGGGGATCATCACGATCCGGCACATCTCCTCGAGCCGGGAGACGGTCCGCTCGCCGACCTGCTCCCGCAGCGCGTCGGGATCGAGGTTCGTCGTGATCATCACCGCGCGCTCCTCCTCGTAGCGCGCGTTGACGATCGAGTAGAGCTGCTCGAGGACCCACGGCGTGGACTGCTCGGCGCCGACGTCGTCGATCTGCAGCAGGTCGACGCGGGTCAGCGCGTCGTGGAGCTGCAGCATGCTCAGGCCGCTGTCGTTGTCGAAGGTGTCGCGGATCTCGGCCAGCAGGCGCGGCAGCGAGTAGATCGCGACGGTCCGCCCGGCCTCGATCGCGTGCTTGGACACGAGCGTCGCCAGCGACGTCTTCCCGTTCCCGGTCCCACCGGTGAGCCACAGCCCCTCGCCGGCGGCGAGCCGCTCGTCGAGGTGGGCGACGTAGTCGCGGGCGATCCCGACGACGCGGCGGTCCATGAGCGAGACCGGGGGCCGGTCGAACCCGAGGTCGCGGTACTTCTTCGCGATCCGGGCCCGGAGGCCGCCGGCCACGCGCCGGGCGCGCTGCTCGCCCTGGCAGCGGCAGGGGGTGGCGGTGCGGGTCCGGTCGTCGACGATCCAGCCGGAGCCGTCGCAGACGTCGTACGGGCAGCGCACGGGCTACGGGCTCCCCGGGAGCGGCGGGCCGCCGTTGCCCGGCAGCGGAGGGCCGCCGGCGCCCACCCCGACCGGCGGGCCGCCGCTGAAGTGCGCGGGCGGGCCGCCGTCGTCGGGCCGGTGGGCGAGGGTCAGGAAGCGCGGGTACTCGCTCTGGAACAGGAGCTTCACGGTCCCGAGGCGACCCGAGCGGTTCTTGGCGATGATGAGCTCCGCGACGCCCGGCTCCTCCGTGGTCTCCGGGTTGTAGTAGTCGTCGCGGTAGAGGAACATCACCTGGTCGGCGTCCTGCTCGATGTTCCCCGACTCGCGCAGGTCGCTGAGCATCGGCCGCTTGTCGGGCCGGCTCTCCACCGCGCGGGAGAGCTGCGACAGGGCGATCACCGGGCAGCGGAGCTCCTGGGCGAGGATCTTCAGCCCGCGCGACATCTCGCCGACCTGCTGGACGCGGTTCTCCGCGCGCCCGTCGGCCCGCATGAGCTGCAGGTAGTCGACGATCACGAGCGAGACGCCGTGCGGCTGCGAGGACGCGAGCCGGCGGGCCTTCGCGCGGACCTCCATGATCCCGATGTCCGAGCTGTCGTCGATGTAGAGCGGCGACTGCGACAGCCGGTCGGCGACCTCGAGGACGTCGGGCCAGCGGTCGCCGATCCGGCCCTTGCGCACGTCGTCGCCCTTGATCGCGGCCTGCGAGGCGATGACGCGCTGCAGGAGCTCGCGCTCCGGCATCTCGAGCGAGAACAGGGCGACGGCGCCCTTGTTCTGGAGCGCGACGTTCTCGGCGAGGTTCGTCACGAGCGCCGACTTGCCCATCGCCGGCCGAGCGGCGAGGACGATCATCGCTCCCGGCTGCAGGCCGGCGGTCGCGAGGTCGAGGTCCCGGAAGCCCGTCTCCAGGCCGGTGATGTCGCGACCGTCCTTCTCGAGCTCCTCGAGGTGCTGGACGGCGGCGTCGACGAGCTCGCCGACGGCCGTCAGGCCCTGCGTCGTCTCGCTCTGGGAGACCTCGAAGACCCGGGCCTGCGCGCGCTCGAGGACGTCGGCGGGGTCCTGGTCCCCTCGCGAGATCTCCAGCTGGATGTCATAGGTCGCCTGCTGCAGCCGCCGGAGGCGGCCGAGCTCGAGGACGATCTGCGCGTGGCGCGGGAGCGACGCGACGTCGGTGACCGCGGAGGCGAGGCTCCAGACGGCGTCCTCGCCGCCGGCCTGCTCGAGCGCCGCGTTGCGCCGCAGCCGGTCGACGACGGTGATCGAGTCGACGGGCTGGCTCTCGCCGTAGAGCTGGCGGATCGCCTCGTAGATCGCCTGGTGGCGGGCGAGGTAGAAGTCCTCCGCGCGCAGGCCGTCGTCGATCGTGACCGCGTAGCGCGCCTGCTCGGAGAGCATGAGCGCCCCGAGCACCGCCTGCTCGGCCCGCAGGTCGTGCGGCGGCACGTGGGCGGCGGCCGCCGGGGTACCGCCCTCGCCGCCCAGGGCACCGAGGTCCATGCTCGTGCCCGCGTCGTCGTCGCCCGCGAACGCGTAGCCGTCGTCGGAACCGTCGTACGGGGTCGGGTCGTGGTCGTCGGTGGACATGGGAACGGCGAGCGGGGCCGCGGGCGTCGGAGGGTCGCTCACGACCTTCGCACCCGGGGCGGCGGGACGCAGGCACCCGTGCGGCGGAGCCGCCCGGGGCGTGCGGAGGTCGGAACCTAGCAGCGGCGGGACCGCTGGCCGCGGAGCGCGGGACGACCTCCCCGCTCCGTGCGGGAAATCCCGCGTCCCGCGGCGTGACCCGGCCCCGGAACGCACGACGGCGCCCGGAGGGCGCCGTCGGAGCAGCAGGTCGCCGCGGAGCGGCGGGCGCGGATCAGCGCTCGGTGACCACCATGGTCTTGACGTTCGCGATGACGCCCTCGGCGAGCTCCACGTCGACGACGTACGTGCCGGTCGCGCGGATCGGCTCGGCGAGCCGGACGCGGCGACGGTCGACCTCGACGCCGCGCGCCTCCTGGATCGCGTCGGCGATGTCCTGCGCGGTGACCGAGCCGAAGAGGCGGCCGTCCTCGCCCGTCTGGTGGGTGATGGTGAGGACGGTGTTCGTCAGCTGGTCGGCGAGCTCGCGCGCCTGGCCGATGGCCTCGGCGCGCTGGCGGGCCTGCGCCTCGGCGACGCGCGCGGCGTGCTCGATGGCGGTCTTCGTCGCGGGCGCGGCGAGCTGACGGGGGAGCAGGTAGTTGCGGAGGTACCCCTTGGACACCTCGACCACGGCACCCTTGGCGCCGAGCTGCGGAACGTCCTGGAGAAGAATCGCCTCAGGCATGCGTGTCACGTGCAGTCGTGGATCGGAGACCGGGCGCAGCAGCACGCGCGCCGCACGGCCGGACACGAGAGGATGGCACGTCGGTCCGGTCCCGCGCGGTGCGACCCCGTCCCGGCGGAGCGGCGGTGCGGTCCGCGCGAGCCGCTCCGGACGGGATCTGCCTGCGTACGGGCGCCGCGGTCCTCGTGCCTAGAACGGGATGTCGTCGTCGGCCGGCGCGCCGACGCCCTGGTTGTAGCCCCCGCCGCTCCCGCCGCCCTGGCGCGGACCGCCGAAGTCGCCCTGGTCCACGGCGTAGTTGCCGCCGCCGCCGAAGCCGCCGGCCGCCGCGGGCTGGGGCTGCTGCGGCGGGGCCTGCTGCGGCGCCTGGGCGGGCGGGGCGCCCCAGTCGTCCTGCGGCGCGGGCTGCTGCTGGTTCCAGCCACCGCCGTTGCCGCCACCGCCGCCACCGCCCGGAGCGCCGTCGCGGCCCCCGATGAACTGGACCTCCTGCGCGACGATCTCGATCGACTCGCGCTTGTTGCCCTGCTGGTCCTGCCACTCCCGCCAGCGCAGACGGCCGTCGACGGCGACCTGCCGCCCCTTGCTGAGGAAGCGCCCCGCGGCGTCGGCGGAGTTGCCGAAGATCGAGACGTTGAAGAAGTTCGGCTCCTCGACCCACTCGCCGGACTGGTCGCGACGGCGGCTGTTGACGGCCACGCGCAGGCTGCAGACCGACCCTCCGGACGGGAGGGTGCGGAGCTCGGGGTCGCGGGTCAGGTTCCCGACGATCGTGACGCGGTTGATCGGCATCGTGTGCTCTCTCTCGTTTCCAGGGGGCCGAGCGACCGTACCGCGCGGCGGGCGGTGCGCCGCCGCTCGTGACGGCTTCGGCGCGCTCTCCGGACGACATCGACGCGCGGAGCCGGAGAGTCGCGGCTGCGGCCAGCATGGCAGGGCTCTCGGACGCGGTTCGGGCCGCGCGAGAACCCCCTGGAAACGGCCGGTTCGCCGGTGTCCGGGGCGGCGCGCGGACCGGGCGGGACGGGCCGGCGCGCGCCGGCCGCCCGGGACCGGCGAAGCGCTCCGAGGAAGCCGACGGGCACGCCGACGGACAGACCGGCGGGCGCCGAGGACCGACGGGAGCACGGCGGAACGCCGGCCGCGGCACGTCGGGACGCCGGCCGGGGGACGTCGGAACGCCGGCCGGGGGACGTCGGAACGCCGCCCGGGCCCACCGACACGCCGGTCGTGCCAGAGGACCGCGGCCCCGTTGCCGACGCGCCCCGCCCCCGGAACGACGAACGCCGCCCGGTGGGCGGCGTGCGAGGGGCCCCGCCGAGGCGGGTGCGACGGTGCGTCGGGCTCAGGCGGCCGCGGCGGCGGCGTCGATCGCGCGGAGGTCCGGGAGGTCGACCGGGTTGCGGTCGAGCTTGATGATCCGGTGGCGCACGACGATGTCGGCGATCTTCAGCTGGCGATCGAGCTCGTTGAGCAGCTCGACCGGACCCTGGAAGCGGAAGACGCGGTACTCGGCCGTCGTCTCGTCGCCGATCGGGTAGGCGAGCTGGCGCACGCCCCACTCCCGGCCCTCGAGCACCGTGCCCTGGCCCTGGATGAGCTGCTCGACCTCGACGGCCAGCTTCTGGCGCGCCTCCTCCTCGGCGGAGGCGAGGAGCAGGAGGACGAGGTCGTAGGAAGGTGCGGGAGCGGCCATGAGAAAGGTGTTTCGCTGCGGGAGCGGCGACCGAAGGTAGCAGAGCCCACCGGCCCGCCGTCGCCCGGTCGAGGCGCGCGACGGGCGCTCCCACGGGCGGCCGAGGCGCTCCGACCTCCCCACGCGCGTCGCGTGTCGGGGACGCTTCGGCTCCCGAGCGCGGGCCGACGCGCGCGGGCCGACGCCCGCGTGGCCCACGTCGCGTGTCGGGGACGGTCCGAGGCCCGGACCCGGACCGACACGCGCGGACGTCCTCGCATCGCCGGATCGCGTGTCGGGGGCGTTCCGGGACCCGAACGCCACGGTCCGTGGGGAGAACCGCGCCGCGCCGCCGGGTCAGGGAAGCACGATGCCGCTCCCCCGTCTCGATCCCTCCCATCCGCTCGCGCGCGTGCGCTGGGCGAACGTCCTCGCCGTCCTGGCGGTCGCGGGCGCCGTGCTGGTGCTCGCGGCGTGGCCGCGGGTCGGCGGCGGTCCGCCGGCGGTGCCCGACGGCGACCGCCGGTCGCTCACCGGCGAGCCGCTCGCGGCGGCGCCCGGAGCGCCGGGGGACCGCCGAACCGCGCCGGGCCTCGGCGACGCGGGCGCGCGCGGGCCCGCCGTCGAGGGGCCGGCCGACGGGGACGGCGGGGCGTCGCCCGATCGGGACGCGCACCCGGACGGCGGCACGACGGACCATCTCGGAGGCACGCCCGGCGGTGCGGGCGACGTCGAGCGGGAGCGCGCGAGGGCCGACGACGGTCGGGGCGGGACGCGCGGAGGCCCCGGGCGCGACGGAGACCGAGCGGCGGGCGGCGACCGGCGCGCCGCCGGCGACTCGGCCGGCCGAGAGGAGCGCGCCGAGGGTCGTGCCCGCCGAGCGGACGGGCGGCAGCGGCGGGCGGGCCGGCGGGGGCAGCGCGCCGCCCGCCGGGCGTCGACCGGGACCCGCAGGCGGTCCGCCGATCGGCGTCGGCGCGCACGACGGCGCGCGTCCGCCGCCCGTCGCCCGCGCGCCGCGCGGACGGCCCGGTCGGCGCCGGCGGCCCGCCCGTCGCCGCGGCGACCGGCTCCGGCCGTCCGTCCCGCACCGGCGGCGGCGGTCCGCCCGGCCCCGGCCCGCCCGCACCCGCGACCCGCGCGTCCCTCCGGTGCGTCCTCCGAGTTCGGCCAGCCGTAGGCGCGCCGGCGACCGCGGCTCACCGTGCCGCGTCGCCACCGCCGCCGCCCCGCCGAGTCCAGGCCGCTGTCCGGGGCGGCCACCCTGCCGCGTCGCGACCGCTGCCCCGCCGAGTCCAGGCCGCCGCCGCGGCGGCCACCGTGCCGCGTCGCCACCGCCGCCGCCCCGCCGAGTCCAGGCCGCTGTCCGGGGCGGCCACCCTGCCGCGTCGCGACCGCCGCCCCGCCGAGTCCAGGCCGCCGCCGCGGCGGCCACCGTGCCGCGTCGCCACCGCCGCTGCCCCGCCCAGCCAAGTCGCCCGGCGGCGACGGTGCCGCTGGCCTCCGAGATCGACGACGCGCGTCGTGCCGCGCCGCCCCGGCCGGCCGACGGGTGGAGGCCCGGGACCCGGACCGATCAGGCGCCGTCGCCGTCGGCGACGGCCGCCGCGTCCGCGCTGCCGCCCTCGTCCTTGCGGCGGATGTCGGCGAGCTGCTCGTCGATCCAGTCGCCCGGGTCGCGGCGGGTGATCGTCTCGCGCAGGCCGGTGATGCGGTGCTCGCGCTCCTCGCCGCTCATCGTGAGCGCGCGGTGGATCGCGTTGGCGAGCGACTGGACGTCGAACGGGTTGACCGTCAGGGCGAACTCGCCGAGCTCCTCGTGGGCGCCGGTGTTCTCCGACAGGATCGAGACGCCGTCGCGCTCGTTCACCATCGGCCCCTCCTTCGCCACGAGGTTCATGCCGTCGAACATCGCGTTGACGATGTGGACGTCGTAGTGGCGGTAGGCGGCCATCGCCTCCTCGAGGTCGTCGCGGAGCTTCAGCTGGATCGGCATCCAGTCCGGCGTGCCGTGGCGGTGGTTGACGACCGCGACGAGCGCCTCGATCCGCTCGAGGTACTCGCGGTACTCCGGGACGTCGGTCCGGGACGGCATGAGCTGCGCCATGAACGTCACGCGCTCGGCGAACTCCGGGTGCTGCTCGAGGAAGAGGTCGAAGGCGGTGAAGCCGCGCAGGACGTTCTTCGAGAGGTCGGCGCGGTCGACGCGCAGGATGAGGAAGTCGCGCCGTCGGCGCAGGAGCTCGTCCTCGAACTCGCGCACGCGCGCCCGGCGCGAGACCTCGCGCGTGGCCTTCGCGTCGATCGGCAGCGGGTAGGCCCGGACCCAGACCTCGCGGTCGTCGAGGTGGACGACGCCCCGCTTGTGGTCGACCTCGAGGTCGAGCAGGTCCTCGCAGCACTGCAGGAAGTTCCGCCGGTAGCTGCGGGTGTGGAAGCCGACGATGTCGTTGGCGAGGATCCCGCGGTAGAGCTCGTTGCGGATCTTCGTCGGCAGCACGCGCCAGCTGTCGGACTGCGACCACGGGATGTGGACGAAGTGGTGCAGGAAGGCGTCGGGGCGCCGCTCGCGGACCATCTGCGGCAGGAGGTACAGGTGGTAGTCGTGGACCATCACGACCGGCTCGCTCTGGCCCTCGATCTCCTCGACGACCGCGTCGGCGAGGTCCTGGTTGACGAGCTTGTAGCCGTACTCGTACGCCTCGACCTCGTGCGCCCGGATGTCCGGGGCGTTGCTCTGGTCCCAGAGGTAGTGCTGGATGAACCAGAGCATCGGGTTGGCGATGATCGAGTAGAAGCGCTCGTAGGCGACCTCGTCGGAGACGACGAGCCGCACGTCGTACGAGCCGCCGGCCGGGGAGTCGACGGTGAACGCCTTGCCGCCGGCCTCGCGCGAGCGGTCCGCGTCGCCGCGACCCATCGCGCTGGCGATCCACGTCGCCCGGCGGTGCGAGGCCAGGCCGGTGAGCGCCGTCACCAGCCCACCCGTCCCGCGGCTGATCGAGCCGTCGGTGTCGAAGGTCACCGGACCGCGGTTGGAGACGAGGACCAGCGGCTGCTCGGCGGACTCGGTCATCGCCTCCGACCCTAGCGAGCGCTCCGCCCGCGATCGTCAACGCCACGTGCACCGCCACGACGGGCCGGTCAGCGCACTGCCCGCGCCCGGCGGCGACGCTCGCCCGGGGAGATCCCGTAGCGGTCGCGGAACGCGGCGTGGAACGTGCTCGCCGAGCCGAACCCGCACGCCGTCCCGACGTCCAGCACGCCGACGTGGTCCCACTCGGGGGCGGCCAGCCGCGCGTGGGCGCGGAGGAGCCGGGCCGTCCGGATCGCGGCCGCGGGCGTCGTGCCGCGCAGCTGCAGTGCCGCCTGGACCTGCCGCAGCGACCAGCCGAGGGCGTCGGCGAGCGTCGCCGGGGTGAGCGACGGGTCGTCCGAGCGCCGCCGCGCCTCGGCGAGCGCCGCCGCGGCGAGGTCGGCGAGCGGCTCGCCGTCGCCGGGACGCGCCACGCACCGCGCCCAGAGCTCGGCCAGCCGGTCGCCGAGCTCGGCGAACTCGTCGCCCCGCAGCTCGTCCCGCCGCGCCGAGAGCTCGCGCACGAGCGTCGCCGCGATCCCCGGCAGGCCCCGGTCCGCGCGCAGGACGACCGGCTCGGGCCCGGGAGCGGCCGCCGGCCAGCGATCGCCGGGCACCGTCAGGACCCAGGCGCGGGCCCCCGCGGCGTGCTCGAGCAGGAGCGGTCCGGTCGCCAGCACGCCGGCCTGCCCGGGACGGAGCGTCGTCGGCTCGCCCGTGCCGCCGAGCCGCAGCGCGCCGCGCAGCGGCAGGAAGACCCGGACGTGGTCGTCGTCGATCGCGCGGGCGGCGGCCGCGCGGTGGACGTAGCTCGCCTGCCCGGACCAGAACTCGACGAGCTGGTGGCCGCCGCCGCGCTGCACGACGGTGCCGCCGACGAAGCCCCGCGGATCGCCGACGCGGACCTGCAGCGGCCCGTGGTTCTCGCGCACGTGATCGCACCAGGCGGCGACGCGGTCGTCCGGGTCGACCGCCGTCGTCGTCGCTCCGCTGACCGCGTACTCGAGCATCGCCTCGCGGGCGCTCCGCGCGGATCCGGCGCGTCCGTGCGCGGATCCGGTCGCCGGGACCTCGCCCGGCTGCGAGCTTCGCACAGGACCGCCGCGCGGTCCACGCGCCGCCGTCCACGACCCGAGAGGCACCATGCGCACGATCGAGCTCGACGACACGACGATCGCCTACGAGGAGGGCGGCCCCGCCGACGGCGTCCCGGTGCTGCTGAGCCACTCCCTCTTCTTCGACCACCGGATGTTCGACCCGCTCGCGGCGCTGCTGCAGGAGGCGGGGTTCCGGACGATCGCGTACGACCAGCGCGGCCACGGGCAGACGCCGGGCGCACCGCGCGAGCGGCTGACGATGGACGCGCGCACCGCCGACGCGGCGGCGCTGCTGCGCGGCCTCGACCTCGCTCCCGCCCACGTCGTCGGCAACTCGATGGGCGGCTTCGTCGGCCTGCGGCTCGCGGCGCGTCACCCCGAGCTCGTGCGCACGGTCGGCGCGCTGGGCTCCTCGGCCGAGGAGGAGCACCAGCTCGAGGCGTTCGCCCCGCTCGTGGAGCGTCTCGGCGAGGAGGGCGCCGCGCCGGCGATCGACGTCCTGCTGCACATCATGTTCGGCGACACGTCGCTCGCGTCGCGGCCGGACCTCGTCGCTCCGTGGCGCGAGCGGATGGCGGCGCTCTCGCCCGCGATCGCCGACAGCGCGCTGGAGGTCATCCACCGCGCCCCGGTGGTGGAGGAGCTCGCCGGCTGCGCCGTGCCCGTCCTCGCGATCTCGGGCGCCGAGGACCACGCCTATCCGCCGCCGCTCTCCGACGAGCGGCTCGCCGACGCGGCCGGCGGCCGCTGGGTGCGGGTCGACGGCGCCGGGCACTCCGTCGCGCTCGAGCAGCCCGAGGCGTGCGCCGCGGCCCTGCTGGAGCACTTCGCGCGCCACGCCGTGCCCGCCTGAGCGCCGCCCCCGGCCGTCGCCGCGACCGAGCCGCCGCTCCCCGGGCCGCCGCTCCCCGGGCCCGCAACCGGGCATCGGGCCGCCGCGGGAGGCGTCACCGCCGGCGGCGGAACGCGACCCCGCCGGCCGCGGTGCGCTCGACCGGCCCGAGCTGCGCGACGACGTGCAGCGCGAGCTCGACCTCGAGCCGCCGCGCCGGATCGACAGCGGCGTCGAGCTCCTCCACGAGGAGCCCGACCGCGGCGAGCCGGCTCGCGACGGTGTTGCGGTGCACGCCGAGCCGCTCGGCGGCGCGCGAGCGGCTCGAGCCGGCCGCGAGGTACGCCCGCAGCGTCCCGCGGGTGCGCGCGGCGGCCGTCCGGTCCTCGGCCAGCGGGCCGAGCACCCGCGCCACGAAGCGGGCGGCGTCGTCGGGCTCGCGCGCGAGCAGCGCCACGAGCTCGAACCGCTCGTGCAGGGCGATCCGCCCGTCGCCCGCGAGGCCCGCCTCGCGCACGAGCTCGGCCGTGCGCAACGCCTCGCCGTGGGCGCGGACGAAGCCCGCCACGCCGTCGTGACGCGCCGACATCGCCACCCCGACGCCCGCCGGGCATGCGACGTCGGCGGCCCGTGCCGGGTCGAGCTCGCCGTGGGTGCTGCACCAGGCGTAGGCCCGGTGCCGCGTCGTCGTGCGCAGCACCCGCGCGGGCGCGAGCGCGGCGCCGATCCGCTCGAGGGCGACGTCGAGCGCGTCCGGCGCCGCGCTCTCCCGCGCTCGCCAGAGCACGAGCGCCACGTGGCGGCCGGTGAGCGGGTGGTTCAGCGTCCGCGCCGCCGCGTCCGGGTCGATCCGCTCGCCGGCCAGCAGCCGCCGGACGAGGTGCGCCCGGCGCCCGTCGGGACTCGTCTCGTGCGCGCGGCGCTCCCGCTCGTAGCTCGCGCGGATGCCGACCGCGGCGACGTCGATGTACGTCACGATCCGGGCCTGCAGGCGCCGCGTCGCGGCGGGCAGCAGCGCCGGCGGCGCGATCGCCGCCAGGCGCGCCTGCCACCAGTCGGTGGCCACGCCCTGCGCGGCGCGGTAGGCCTCGAGCAGCGAGATGAGCGGGATGCCGTGCTGGATCGTGCTCTGCAGCAGGTCCTCGGCCTCGATCGGCAGCGCGGCGCTGCGGGGCGCCGGCTCGGCGAGGAGCTGGTGCAGCCGGGCGACGTTCGCCGCGACGGCGGCGGCCATGTCGCGCGCGACGTCGGCGTCGGCGAAGAACTCCGGCAGACCCGCGCGCAGCCGCTCGAGGATCAGGCCGACGAGCTCGTCCCGGTCCCCGTCGGCCTCCTCGGCCACGCGCCGCACCAGCGCCTCGGCCCGCTCCGCGCTCCTCCCTGCCACCGGGCGAGTATCGCCGCCCGCGGCCGGCGCGGGGTGACGGATCCGCACGGACGACGTGTCCCGACCGGGCAGGAACGCACAGGTTCGCGGTGACGGAGCGGGGCTAGCGTCGATCGCGAGATGCCCGAGCGATTCAGCCCCTTCGAGACGCACCTCGGCGACCTCGACACGTTCGCCGACGGCCCGCCCCACGAGCTCTTCCGCCGGATGCGCGACGAGGCGCCGGTGATGTGGACCGCCGCCCCCGCCGACTGGCCGGAGATCGACCAGCCCGGGTTCTGGAGCGTCACCCGCGCCGCCGACGTCACGACCGTCAGCAAGGACCCCGAGACGTTCTCCTCCTGGCGCGGCGGCTTCACGATGCGCGCCGCCGAGGTCGGCTCGCTCGACGTCCAGCGCAGCGTGATGATCGGCAAGGACGGCGCCGAGCACGCCCGGATGCGCGGCACGGTGAACCGGGCGTTCACGCCCTGGCGGGTGCGGAGCCTCGGCGCCGGGATGCGCGAGCGCGTCGCCGGGCTCGTCGACGCCGCCCTCGAGCGCGGGCGCTGCGACCTCGTCCACGACCTCGCCGGACCCCTGGCCAACGCGACGGTCGCCGACCTCATCGGCGTGCCGGAGGCCGACCGTCCGCAGCTGGACCGCTGGACCGACGCGTTCCTCAACGCCGACGACGCGGTCGCCGGCGGCATGCGCGGCGACGAGGCCCTCGCGGCGTCCGCGCAGTACCTCATGGGCCTGCTGCTGGAGCGCGAGCAGCACCCCGCCGACGACCTGATCACCGCCCTCGGCGTCGCCGCCGGGGAGGGCGAGGGCCTGAGCCGCGAGGAGCAGGTGGGGATCTTCAGCCAGCTCTTCGCGGCCGGGATCGACTCGACGAAGGGCACGATCGCCAGCGGCGTCCTGACCCTCCTGGAGCACCCCGACCAGCTGCGGCTGCTGCGCGACGACCCGTCGCTGGTGCCCCAGGCGATCGAGGAGCTGCTGCGCTGGCGCCCGGCGTTCACCCACCAGCGCCGCACGACGACCCGGCCGGTGACGCTCGGCGGGGTCGAGATCCCCGAGGGCGACTCCGTCGTCATGTGGCTGCCGTCGGCCAGCCGCGACCCGCGGGCGATCGAGCGCCCCGACGTCTTCGACGTGACGCGCGGGGCCAAGCGCTGCCCCCACCAGGCGTTCGGCGGCGGCGGACGGCACTTCTGCCTCGGCGCGGGGCTGGCGCGGATGGAGCTCACCGTCTTCTTCGAGGAGCTGCTCGCGCGCACGGAGGAGATCCGCCTCGTCGGCGACGCCGTGCGGATCCGCTCGTGCTTCGTCGACGGCTACGTCCGCGCGCCGCTGGAGCTCGTGCCGGCGCGCCGCCCCGCCGCCGCGGCCGCCTGACCGCGCCGCGCCGCGATCCGCACCGAGACCCTCCGGCCGCCGCGTGGCGGCCGGCCCGACCGAGACGAGGACCGATGACCCTGGCCAGCTCCACCATCGTCGCCCGCGAGGCGACCGACGACGACGCCGGCGCGATCGCCGCGCTGCAGGAGACGATCGCCGCCCAGCGCGCCGCGTTCCGCGCCGACCCGTACCCGAGCCTCGAGCGCCGCGTCGCGCACCTGCGGGCGCTCGCCGGGATGCTCGTCGGCAACCGGGCGCGGATCCGCGCCGCCGTGGACGAGGACTTCGGCGGGCATCCGGCGCGCTTCACCGACCTCATCGAGATCCTCGCCCCCGCCGGACGCGCCGCGATCGCGATCGAGGAGCTCGCCGGCTGGATGGCCGAGGAGGAGCGCGCGATCGACCCGGGGATGTACGGCACCGGACGCGCGAGCATGCGCTACGAGCCCAAGGGCGTCGTCGGGAACATGGCCCCCTGGAACTTCCCGTTCGAGATCGCCTGCGGCCCGGTCGTCGAGATGCTCGCCGCCGGCAACCGCGTGGTCATCAAGCCCTCCGACCTCGCGCCGGCGTCCGCGTCGCTGCTCGCCGAGCTCGTCGCGGAGACCTTCGACCCCGATCACGTCGCGGTCAGCGTCGGCGGTCTGGAGCTCGCCCGGGCGTTCGCCCGCCAGCCGTGGGACCACCTCATGTACACCGGCAGCCCCGGCGTCGGGCGCGAGGTGATGCGCGCCGCGGCCGAGCATCTCGTGCCGGTGACGCTGGAGCTCGGCGGCAAGTGCCCGGCGGTCCTCACGCCCAGCGGCGTGGGCGCCGCGGCGGCGGAGGCGATCCTCGGCACGAAGCTCATCAAGAACGGGCAGATGTGCATCAGCGTCGACCACGTCCTCGTGCCCCGGGACCGCCTCGAGGAGCTCGTCGAGCTGCTCGTCGACACGGCTGCGGCACGGGTGCCCGGGCATTCCGGCACCGACGACTGCGTCGGCATGATCAGCGAGCGCCACCGCGAGCGGATCGAGGCGCTGCTGCGGGAGGCCCGCGACGCCGGGACGCGGATCGTCGACCTGGAGCCGGGCGCCGCGCGCGACGGCCGGCGCCTGCCGCTCTCGCTCGTGATCGATCCGGACCCGTCGCTGCGCCTGAGCCGGGAGGAGCTGTTCGGTCCGATCCTCCCCCTCGTGCCCTACGACGACCTCGGCGAGGCGGTCGCGGCGATCGACGCGACCGACCGGCCGCTCGGGCTCTACGTCTTCGGCGAGGACCCCGCCGAGTGCGAGGCGATCGTGCGGGCGGCCCGCTCGGGCGGGGCGTGCATCAACGCCTGCGCCCTGCAGGGGGCGCTGCCGACGCTCGGCTTCGGCGGCAGCGGGACGAGCGGCATGGGCCGCCACCACGGCATCGAGGGGTTCCGCGAGTTCAGCACCGCGCGCGGCGTGGTGGTGCGGGGCCGGGACGACGCGATCGACCTGCTCTACCCGCCCTACGACGAGCGGCTCGGGGCGGTCGTCGACGCGGCGTTCGCCGGCTGACGAGCGGGCCCAGCCGGCCACCGGGGACGGCCGACGCCGCCGCGTCGGCGGGGCGACGGGACGCCGGGGCCCGTGACGGCGCCCCGCCGATGCGCCCCGCTCCGCCGGGACCCGCGCTCAGCGCGGCAGGACGCGCGGGCGCTCGGCGAGCGTCAGCCGGACGTTCCGCGGCTTGCCGTCGCGGTAGACGCGCAGCGTCACGGTCTGACCGGGACGGAAGCGCAGCGCGACCTCGGCGAGGTCGGTCGAGGAGCGGATCTCCTGGTCGTCGATGGCCACGACGACGTCGCCGCCGGTGCGGTACTCGGCGACCTGGAAGCGCTTCGCGTCCCCGTTCGAGGGCCGCACGCCGGCCTTCTCGCCCGGGCCGCCGTCGGGAACCTCCTGGACCCACGCTCCGTGGTCGACGCCGAGCCCGAACCGCTTGGCCAGCTGCGGGTAGACGTCGACGGTCGAGACGCCGAGGTACGGGTAGGCGACCTTGCCGTCGCGGCGCAGCTGGCGGACCGCCCGCCGGACGGTCTCGGCGGAGACGGCGAACCCGACGCCGGAGCCGTCGCCCGAGGTCGTCTCGATCTGGGAGTTGATCCCGAGGACGCGCCCGTCCCCGTCGAGCAGCGGACCGCCGGAGTTGCCGCGGTTGATCGCCGCGTCGGTCTGGATCGCGTCGACGGTCTCGAAGCCGGTGAGCGAGCGGATCGACCGGTCCAGCGCCGACACGACCCCGATCGAGACCGACTGCTCCTCGCCGAACGGGGAGCCGATCGCGACGACCGGCTCGCCGACGGTGAGCGAGCGGGCGGAGGCGAAGCGCAGCGGCACGAGCCGCAGGCCGCGCGGGTCGACCTTCAGCAGCGCGACGTCGTTGAACGGGTCGAAGCCGAGGATCTTCGCCGGCACCTGGTTGCGATCGGCGAAGCGGACGAAGACCTCGTCGGCCTCGCGCAGCTTCTCGCCCTCGCCGCCGGTGACGACGTGGGCGTTCGTCACGACGAGCCCGTCGTCGGAGACGACGAAGCCCGAGCCCAGCCCGCTGTCGGAGTCCAGCGCCTGGCGCCCGCCGCGCCCCTGCGTCAGGACGGTCACGACGCCCGGCCCGAACCGCTCGTAGATCCGCGCGGCGTCGATCGTCCTGCCCGACGCGCTCGCCGCGGCCTCGCCGCCGTCCTGCGCCTCGCGCACGACCTCGACGGTGCGGGTCGTGATCGCGCCCGCGCCGGCGCCGTCCTCGTCGTCGCCGCAGGCGGCGAGCCCCAGCGCCGCGGCGGGCAACAGCGCGAGACCGGCGAGCAGGGCGGCGGGGCGGGTCGAGGTCATGCGGGCAGCTCCAGGGTGAAGGTCGTGCGTCCGGGCGCGGTCGATGCTCGCAGGCTGCCGCGCATCCGGTGCGCCAGCTCGTGGGCGATCGCCAGGCCCAGCCCGGCTCCGGAGCGGTCCCCCGCGCCGTGGAAGGGCTCGAACAGGTGGGGCACGTCCTCGGCGGCGATGCCCGGGCCGTGGTCGGTGACCTCGATCCGGGCGACGCCTCCGCTGCGGGCGACGCGGATCTCGACCGCGGCGCTCGCGTCGGCGTGCTTCAGGGCATTGTCCACGAGGATCCGGATCACCTGGGCGACGCGGTCGGGGTCGCACCGCTGCCGGACGGTCCCGCCGACGAGCCGCACGCGCAGGATCCGTCCTTCCCGTTCCACGACGGGCGCGAACTCGTCGGCGACCGCCGCGGCGACGTCGTGGAGGTCGCAGACCTCCGGCCGCAGCTCGAGCCCGCCGCTCTCGAGCCGGGAGAGGTCCAGCAGGTCGTCGGCCAGGCGCGTCAGGCGCCCGATCTGCGCGCTGAGCCGGTCGAGGAAGGCGCGGCGCTCGTCCTCGTCGAGCTCCTCGTCGCGCAGCAGCTCGACGAACCCCGACAGCGTCGAGAGCGGCGTGCGGAGCTCGTGCGACGCCGTGGCGATGAACCGCTTGCGGCTGCCGTCGAGCTCGGCGAGCTGCCGGCGCATCGTCTCCAGCGACCGCCCGAGCTCGCCCAGCTCGTCGCCGCCGGCGGTGTCGAAGCGCGTGGTGAAGCGCCCGGCGGCGACCTCGCGCGATCCGCGCTCGAGCGCGCGGATCCGGGCGGAGATGCCCACGGCGAGCGTCGCCCCGGCGGCGAGCGCGACGAGCAGCGCCAGGAGGCCGCCGAAGAGCACCCGGCGTCCGACGAGCCCGACCGTCGAGTGGACGTCTTCCAGGCCCTCGCTGACCACGAGCACCGCGCGCCCGGACGACGCGCCGCCGAGGTCGACGGGCACCGCGACGCGGGCGGCGAGGCGCCCCCGCCGGTCGATCTCCCCCCGCGCGCGGTCGACCTGCAGCGCGCGAGCGGCGAGGCGCATCGCGGCGTCCGAGGGCGCGGCGGTGCCGCGGGTCGTCTGGCGCACGGCCATCGCCCCGGGTCGACGGTCGTCGGTCACGAGCAGCGTGACGGTCCCGCCGGTCCGCGCGGCGACGGTCTCCACGACCTGGCGCGGCGTCGGGGGGCGCCGCGAGCGGCCGGCGGCCTCCTGCTCGCCCGCGGCCCGCTCGGCGTCGGTCGTCAGCGACAGCAGCCGCTGCTGGCTCAGCGACGACTCGAGCGTCGGCAGGACCTGCAGCGCGATGACGCCGACGGCGACGAGCGTCACGACGAGGAACGCCACCACGAGCCGCAGGCGCAGCGTCCAGCGCGTCGCGCGCCGCGGTGCCGCGGGGGGCCGCGGCGGGCGGTCGGGACGCTCGCTCACGGGTCGCGGAACCGGTACCCGAGGCCGCGCACGGTGATGATGTGCTCCGGCGCCTTCGGGTTGCGCTCGAGCTTCTCCCGCAGGTGGAGGACGTGCACGTCGACGGTGCGGCGCTCGCGGTAGGCCGAGCCGCCCCACGCCCGCTCGAGCAGCATGTCGCGCGTGAAGACCCGCCCCGGGGCTTGCGCGAGCGTCACGAGCAGCTCGAACTCGAGGTGCGTGAGCTCGACCTCCTCGCCGCGGACGACGACGCGCCGCCGGTCGGCGTCGATCACGACGTCGCCGATCTCGATCGGCGGGGTGGCGCCCGGGCGCGCCGCCGGCAGCGCCGCGCGCCGCAGGGCCGCGCGCACGCGACTGCGCAGCTCGCGGACGGAGAACGGCTTCGTGACGTAGTCGTCGGCGCCGGCCTCCAGCCCCGCGACGCGGTCGCCCTCCTCGCCGCGCGCGGAGAGCATGATGATCGGCACCGCGCTGCGCTCGCGGAGCGCGCGGCAGACGGCGACGCCGTCCAGCCCCGGCAGCATGACGTCGAGCAGGACGAGGTCCGGTTGCCCGCGCTCGAACTGCTCCAGCGCCTCCGGGCCGGTGGTGGCCGTGAGCACCTCGTGGCCGTCGCGCCGCAGCGGGAAGGCGAGGAGCGCGCGGATCGACTCCTCGTCGTCGACCACCAGGATGCGGGCGGGGGCGTCCATCTCGCGGGGCGCGGGCGCAGCGACCGCGTCCTGCAAGCCTAGCGGGGGCGGTCGCGACCGCCCGCCCGTGGTCGGCGCCCGCCCGCCTCGGGCCGGACGTCCCCAGGGGCGGGGGGCGGGGCGGGGCGGCGCCGGTAGCCTGCGGGCTCGTGGCTCTCCGGGTCGGCATCGGCGCAGTCCTGCTGGCGGTGCTGATCGCGGCCTTCTCGCTGCGACCGACGCCGCGTCCGCTGACGGGCGGCCTCGGCGGGCAGACCTTCGACGCCTCGGCCGCGTCGCGGCAGCTCGACGAGCTCGCCCAGCGCTACCCGAGCCGCCGCGCCGGGTCGTCCGGCGACGCGCTGCTCGCGACCCGGATGGCGGCCGAGCTCCGGCGCGCCCTGCCGACGGCGTCGATCGATCGGGACCGCTTCCGCGCCGACACCCCCGACGGCAGCCGGGAGCTCGAGAACGTCTCGGCGACCGTCCGCGGGCGGCCGGGGCCCGGGCTCGTCGTCGTCGCGCACCGCGACGCGCTCGAGCCGGGGTCGAAGGCGGAGCTCTCCGGGACCGCGGCGCTGCTCGCGCTCGCGCGCGCCGTCGGCGAGTCCCGCTTCGACCACACGATCCAGTTCGTCTCCACGAGCGGCGCCTCCGGGGGCGGGCTGACCGGCGCGACCCGGCTCGCGCGCACCCTGCGCGGGCAGGCCGCCGCGGTGCTCGTGCTCGGCGACGTGAGCGGGCCGCCGTCCCGGACGCCGGAGGTCGTCACGTGGTCCAACCGCGGCCCGTCGGCGCCGCTGCGGCTGCAGCGCTCCGTCGTCGCCGCGATGCGCCAGGAGGGCCTCGCCGTCAGCCCGCAGGCCGGCCCCTGGTCGCAGATCGTGCGACGCTCGCTGCCCGCGACGGTCGGCGAGCAGGGCGAGCTGAACCAGGCGCGGATCCCGGCCGTCCTCGTCACCTCGGGCTCCGCCGTGCCGCCCGCGGCGGACGCCCCCGTCGAGGCGCCCCGGATGGGGGCCTACGGTCGCGCCGTCCTCCGCACCCTCCACGCCCTGGACCGCACCCGCGTCGGCGTCGGCGCGCCGCAGACCGAGCTGGCGATCGTGGGCCGGCTCCTGCCGCAGTGGTCGCTGCAGGTCCTGCTGCTGGCCCTCGTGCTGCCGCTGCTCTTCCCGGCGGTCGTCGTCGCGCTGACCCTCGCGCGCGACGGTCACCCGCTGCTGCCCGGCGCCGCGTGGGCGGCTGGCTGCGCGACCGGGCCGCTCGTCGCCGGGCTCCTCGCGATCGGCCTCGGGCGGATCGGGATCGTGTCCCCGGCCGTCCCCGCGCCGTTCGCGGGACCCGCGCTCGAGCTCGGCGTCGGGTCCTGGGCGCTCGTCGTGCTGCTCGCGGCGATCCTCGTGACGACCGTCGTCCTCAGCCGCCCCCGCCTGGCGCGCGAGGCGCCCGGCCCCGACGAGCCGACCCCGGTGGCGGTCGCCACCGCGGTCTTCGCCGCGCTCGTCGCCGTCGTCCTGACGCTCGTCGTCCTCGAGCCGCTCGCCGCGATCCTGCTCGTGCCCGCGCTGCTGGCGTGGCCGGCCGCGCTGTCGCTGCCGATGCTGCGGCCGCTGCACCGCTGGCTGCTGCTGGGCACCGGCGCGCTGCTGCCGCTCGCGGCCCTCGTCTCGGTCTCCGGCGCGCTCGACGTCGGCGTCGTGGACCTGCCGTGGTGGCTCGTGCTGCTCGTGGCGGGTGGGCAGATCACGCCGGTCGCGATGCTGCTGACGAGCGTCGTCCTCGGCGCGCTGCTCGCCACGACGCTCATGCTGCTGCCGCGGGGCCGGCGGCCGCGTGGGCGGGCGGCGGCCCCCGGCCGGGGGCCGCGGCGCCGGCGCGACGACGCGCCCCTGCTCGTCGAGGACCGATGAGCCCGTCGCCGGGGTCCGGTCGCCGCGGCGCGTCGCGGACGGCGACCCGCGACCGCCGCGTGACGCCCCGCGAGCTCGTGCGGACGCTCGGCACGACGCTCGCCCTCGCGGGGGCCCTCGTCCTCGCCGACGTCGCCGCGACGCTCTGGTGGCAGGAGCCGGTCACCGCGGTCGTCGGCCACCTGCGCCAGCGGGGCCTCGCGGAGCGACTCCCGGCCCCGCCCGCCGGCGCCGAGCGGCTCGCCGTCGCCGAGCTCGCCGACGACCGGGCGCGCATGGCGTTCCTCGCCCGGCGCCAGCGGCAGGCCCTGCGGAGCGGCGAGCCCGCCGCCCGGCTGCGGATCCCGCGGCTGGGCCTCGACCAGGTCGTGGTCCAGGGCGTCGACCGCGGGCCGCTGGAGCGCGGTCCGGGGCTCTATCCCTCGCAGCCGCTGCCCGGCGCCCCCGGGACGGCGGCGATCGCCGGGCACCGCACGACGTACGGCGCCCCGTTCCGCCACCTGGACCGGATGCGTCCCGGGGACCCGATCACCGTCGAGCTCGCCTACGGCCGGGTCCGCTACCGCGTGACGACGGTGCGCAGCGTCGCGCCCGACGCGGTCTGGGTCCTCGACCGGCGCCGCGAGGACCGCCTCGTGCTGACCGCCTGCGACCCGCCGTTCAGCGCGGCGCGGCGGCTCGTCGTCTCGGCGCGGCTGGACTCCGCCGTCCTGGCCCGCCCGTCCTGGGCGTCCTGACCGCGCCGGTCAGGCGCCGTGCTCCCAGCCGCGCCACGGGCGCGGGGCGCCGTCGCGCAGCAGGCGCGCGCCCGGCGCGCCCCCGGCGTCGTGGACCGTGCCGACCCAGCGGACGCCCAGCGCGGCGAGCGCCTCGCGCGCCGCCGGGGGCGCGGCGACGAGCAGCTCGAAGTCCTCGCCGCCCTCCGCGGCGGTCCGGGCCGCATCGGCGCCGAGCGCCGCGGCGACGGCGTCGACGCCCGCCTGCCGGGGCAGCGCGTCGACGTCGACGTCGATCCGCACCCGCGAGCGCCGCGCGAGGTGGTCGGCGTCCGTGGCCACGCCGTCGGAGAGGTCGATGGCCGCGACGGCGCCGGCGGCGCGCAGCCGCCGCCCGAGGGCCACGAGGGGCGTCGGGCGCAGGTAGCGCTCGATCAGCGCCTCCGCCTCAGCGGGCGGGCAGGGCGCCGGGACGTCGGCCCCGGCCAGCCGCGGGTCGGTGAGGAGCGCCAGCCCGGTCGCGCTGCCGCCGAGGACGCCGGTGACGCCGACCGACCACCCGGGCCGCGCCCCGTCGCGGCGCAGGAGCTCGGCCTCCGACGCCGCCCAGCCGACGACGGTGACGGTGACCACGAGCCCGGGGCCCGCCGACACGTCGCCGCCGGCGATCGTCGTCCCGGTCGCGGCCGCGACCGCCTCCGCACCGCGCACGAGGCCCTCGAGCCGCGCGTCGTCCCACGCCGGGGGCGCGGTCAGCGCGACGTACGCCTCGCCGGGGGCGACCCCCATCGCGGCGAGGTCCGACAGCGCCGTGGCCATCGCCCGGTGGCCGACGACCTCCGGCGTGACCCGCGGGTGCCCGTCCGGCGGCAGGTGGACGCCGAGGACGGTCGTGTCGGTGCTCGTGACGGCGAGCGCGTCGGCGCGCACCACCGCGGCATCGTCGCCGGGGCCGACGAGCAGCCGATCGCCCCGCCGGCCGAGACCGGCCACGACGCGCTCGATGAGGTCGCGCTCGGCCATCGGACGGAGGGCGGAGGAGGCGGCCGCCGTGCCGCGCGGCTCAGCGGCGCGCGATCAGCGGTGGCGGTAGACGATCCGAGCGCGGCTCAGGTCGTACGGGGAGACCTCCACCCGCACGCGGTCGCCCGGCAGGATCCGGATCCGGAAGCGGCGCATCTTGCCCGCGACGTGCCCGAGCACCTCGTGGCCGTTGTCGAGCTGCACCTTGAACATCGCGTTCGGCAGCGCCTCGACGACTTCGCCCTCGAACTCGACCTTGTCCTCTTTGGCCATCCCACCCACGGTAGCACCGGGTCGGCGTCCGGCGCGGGCCGCCCGAGGGCCGCGATCGCCCGCCACGGCGGCGATCCCGCCCGCCCGCGCGACGGCGACGCGCGCCGTCGACCCGGCCCGCGAGGGACGCTCCTCAGCGCGGGAGGTCCTGGAGCGGCTGCTCGTAGGCGCCGGGGTCGGGGGTGCCCGTGCCGGGCACGTCGGAGTCGGGGCCCGCGGCGTCGTCGTCGCCGCGCAGCGCCTTCGACCCGCCCGACGCGTGCTCGCCGGTGCCGCGGCTCCCCTGGAAGGGCGCCTTCGGGAACGGCCCGCAGACGCGATCGTCGACCGCGCTGGCCATGAAGTCGTGCCAGGTCTGCGCCGGGCGCCCGCCGCCCTGTTCACCGGTGGAGAGCAGCGTGCTCTTCGGGTAGCCGACCCAGGTCACCGTCGTCATGCCCTTCGTGAAGCCGGCGAACCACGCGTCGGCCGCGCGGTCGGTCGTGCCGGTCTTCCCGGCCGCGGGGCAGTTCGAGAGGATCGCCTTGCGGCCGGTGCCGCCCTGGACGTTCTTCGCGAGGATCTCGGTCGCCTTGCTCGCGACGCCGGCGCTGAAGGTCCGGACCGCCTTCACGTTCTGCGGGCGCAGCGTACGCCCGTTGGGCAGCTCGACGCGGGTGACGATCCGCGGCGTGATCCGCTTGCCGCCGTTGGCGATCGTCGAGTAGGCGCGCGCCATCTCCAGCGGGTTGACGCCGTGCTTCAGGCCGCCGAGCGACTCGGCGGGGAGCGACTGCAGCGTCGAGGTGATGCCCATGAGGCGCGCGGCCTTCGTGACGTTCTGCGGCCCGACGTCGAGGTCGAGCTGCGCGTAGACGGAGTTGTCGGAGGCGAGGGTCGCCTTCGTGATCGACATCGTGCCGCCGCTCTTGCCCGAGAACGTCTTCGGCGCCCAACCGTCCGGCGTCAGCTTCTGGCCGCTCACCGACGTGTAGCTCGTGGAGTCCGGGTCGATCCCGGCCCGCAGCGCCGCCATCAGCACGACGGTCTTGAAGGTCGAGCCCGGCTGGCGCTCGCTCTGCGTGACGAGGTTGTACTTCGAGTCCGCGTAGGAGGCGGTCGAGGCCATCGTCGTGACGTCGCCGGTCTTCGGGTTGATCGAGACGATCGCCGACGCCGGGCCGCCCGGGACGAAGTTCTTCGCGAGCGCCGCGCGGGCGAGCTGCTGCCGCTTCAGGCTGATCGTCGTGTGGATCCGCATGCCGCCCTCGCGCACCCGGTTGGCGCCGTACTTCTTGATCAGCTCCGCGCGGACGTAGTCGATGACGAACTGCTCGCGGCGGCGCGTGTAGTAGTCCGACGCCTTGAGCCCCAGCGGCTTGTCCTGCGCCTCGGCCGCTTCCTCGTACCCGATGTAGCCCTGCTCGGCCATCCGTCGCAGGACGTCGTTGCGGCGCTTCAGCGCGGCGTCCGGGTGGTAGAAGGGGTTGTAGTCCGACGGGGCCTGCGGGAGACCGGCGATCGTCGCCGCCTGGGCGAGCGTCAGGTCCTTCGGGCGCTTGTTGAAGTACACCCGCGCCGCGGCCGCGACGCCGATGATGTTCTGGCCGTTGCGCGCGTTGCCGTACGGGACGGAGTCGAGGTACTTCGTCAGCACCCACTCCTTGCCCTCGCGCCCGGGATGGCGCTTCTCGAGCTGGTCGGCGAGCTTCGCCTCGCGGATCTTCCGCTTGTAGCTCTCGTCCCGGTCCCCGGTGTAGAGGTTCCGGATGAGCTGCATCTCGAGGGTCGACGCGCCCTCGCGGTTGGCGCCCTCGGTGACGTTGCGGATCGCTGCCCGCGCCACGCCCTCCACGTCGACCCCGCCGTGCTGGTAGAAGCGGCGATCCTCCACGGCGACGGTCGCCTGGCGGATGTAGCGCCCCATCTCCTCGCCGCGGATCGACTGGCGCAGGATCGGGCCGTCGATGTAGCCGAGCTTCGTCCCGTCGGCGGCGAAGACGACGGAGTTCGCACCCGGATCAGCCGGCTTGAGGTCGTCGAGGTCGACGTCGTCGGCGATCGACGCGACGTAGCCCACGGCGCCCGCGCCGGCCACGACCGTGCCCGTCACGAGCGCGACGAGCAGGACGAGGAGGACGCGCGTGGCGCCGCCCTTGGCACGGCGCTGACGGCGCTTGCGGGCTGCGTAGGACATGTCTCGACGGAGGTGGTCGCGGTGCGCTGGAGGACGGTCGATGCACCACGACCGGGAGCGGGGTGCCTCCCAGAGTACCGGGCCGCCGCCGGTTCTCCTGCCGGTTGAAACGGAAGTGGCGGGCGCGGGCCGCCGGTCGCGCGTCCGTCCCGCGACGCGGGCCGGCAGCGGACCGCGGGCGCGTCCCCGGGAGCGTCGCCGGCGGCCGGGCTGCCAGCATGCCCCCGGATGGCGCGCGACGCGACCCTCGAGCAGGACCCGCCCCTGCGGCTGCGACGCGCCGCGGTCGTCGCGCCCGTCCCGGCGCGCGCGACGAGCTGGGCCGAGACGGCCCGCGCGGTGCTCCCCGCGTTCCTCGTGACGCGGTTGATCGTCCTCGTGGCCGGAGCGCTCGCCGTCGCGATCTGGGGGATCGTCCCGGTCGACGACGTCTACGACCCCCAGGGCCGGACGACGGCGCTCGGCGAGCCGCTGAGCACGATCATCGCGCCGCTGGCGCGCTGGGACAGCGCCTGGCTCCTGGACGTCGCCGACGTCCGCTATCCCGCCGGATACGAGCCGCGGACCGCGTTCTTCCCGCTCTACCCGCTGCTCGTCCGGGTCCTCGGGTTCGCGCTCACCCCGCTCGTGGCGGGGCTCGTCCTCTCGGCGGTCGCGGCGTTCGGCGGCGCGATGCTCGTCCACCGGATCGCCGAGCGCGAGCTCGGCCGCCGGGTCGCCGACCGCGCGGTCTGGGCGCTGCTGCTCTTCCCCGGCTCGCTCTGGCTCAGCGCGGTGTACACGGAGGGGCTGTTCCTCCTGCTCGCCGCGGGCTGCATCCTCGCGGCCCACCAGGGGCGGTGGCTGCTCGCCGGCACGCTCGGCGCGCTCGCGTCGGCGACCCGCAGCGCCGGCATCGTCCTCGCCGCGGTCCTCGTCGTCGTCTGGTGGGAGCAGCGTCGTGCCGCGCTCCACGAGCGGCGGCCGCTGCCGGACGCGCCCACCGCCGCGCTGGCGGCGGGCATGGTGCCGCTCGGGCTCGTCGCCTTCCTCGTCGGGCTCGCGCTCGCCGGCCACCCGTGGACGGCGCCGTTCGACGTCCAGGCCGAATGGCAGCGCCAGACGACCGCGCCGTGGATCGGCGCGTGGGACGGCCTCGTCGCCGGCTGGCACGGCGCGGGGCAGGTCCTCGGCCTGGAGCGGGCGCCCGCGGAGGGCATGCTCGGGCTCGCCCGGCTGAACGTCGCGCTGCTGCTCTGCCTCGTGGGCGCGCTGCTCTGCCTCGTCGGCACGGCGCGGCGCCTGCGGCCGAGCCTCACCGCGTACGCCGGGCTCGCGCTGCTCATGCCGCTCTGCTCGCCGGCCTCGGCCGACGGCGGGACCCAGCCGCTCATGTCGCTGCCGCGCTTCGTCGGGGTCCTCTTCCCGCTGGCGATCTGGCTGGCGTGGTGGCTCGGCCGCCGGGGCGCGGGCTGGCGCTGGACGCTCGCCGTCGCCGGCGGGGCGCTGCTGGCGCTCGTGGCGGCCCTCACCGCCCGCTGGACCTTCGTCGCCTGAGCCTCGTCGCAGGCCGGTCCGGGCTCCATGCGGCGCCCGTCGGCGCCCCGTCGGTCCCCTCGCCCGGCCGTGGACCGCGACGGCCGCCGCTCCGCCGCGGCGGGACGGCTACCGTTCTCCGCCGTGAGCGACGCGCGGCCCGAGCCCGAGACCCCCGCCACGGGCCGCCGCTGGGGCGCCCTCGAGGGGATCCTCGCGCTCGTCACCGCGATCGGCCTCACGCTCTTCGCCGGCATCCCCCAGGTCGTGATCGGCGACGACACGGGGACCGCCGAGGTCACCGGCAACGCCATCTCGATGGTGCTGCAGAACGTCATCTTCGTCGCCGCGCCGATCGCGCTCCTGGCGGTCATGGGCCACCGGATCGGCCGGCGCGACCTCGGCTGGCGCGGGCCGCGACGGACGTGGCTGGCGATCGGCCTGCTCGTCGGCGCCGCCGTCGCGTACCTCGTGCTGTCGTCGGGCCTGGCGCACCTGCTGGGCGTCGCCGACGAGCAGGACGAGCTGCCCGACAAGCTCGGCGTCAACGTCTCGGCCCTCGCCGGGATCGTCATCGGCCTGGCGGTGACCGTCCTGGCGCCGATCGGCGAGGAGACGCTGCTGCGCGGCGTCGTCTACCCCGGCCTGCGCACGACCTTCGGCCGGATCGCCCCCGGCTGGCTCGCGATCGCCCTGGCGGCCGTGATCGACGGCCTCCTCTTCGGCGCGCTCCACGCCGCGGGCACCGACGTCGGCTTCCTGCCGATCCTCGCCCTGTTCGGCGCGGTCCTCTGCCTCCTCTACCAGTGGACCGGCTCGCTGTACCTGCCGATCGTCCTGCACGCGACGAACAACACCGTCGCGATCACGCAGGCCGCCGACTGGAGCGCGGGGCAGGGCATCGCGCTATGGGTGGCGGCGATGGCGATCCTCGCGCTGCTGGGCGTCGGGGTCCGGCGCGGCGCCGGCGACGCGCCGTTCCTGCCCGCACGCTGAGCGCGGTCCACGTCACGACGCCGTCGCGCGCGGCCCACCGACGGACCGGGGCGCTCGGCCCGCGCGGCGGGCGGCTTCGGCCCGCGAGCGCCGGGGTATCGTGTCCGCCATGAGAGCCTCCCTTCGCGCCGGTGCGCTGGCCTCCGCCGTCCCGCTGGTCCTCGTGTCCGCGGCGTCCGCCCAGGCCCAGGACCCCGCTCCGGCGCCCGCGCCGGCCGCCCCGGCCGCGCCACCGGCGCTCGACCTGAAGCTCTCGATCGAGAAGGCCCCGGGCAACCTCTCGTTCAAGGGCAGCACCTGGCGCGCCCTCGTCGTCACCGACCGGTACGTGCCCGGCACGAAGGTGACGTTCGAGTTCACCGCCGGCACGCGCCGGACGGTGAAGCGGGTGACGCTGAAGCCGGTCAAGGACTCCGCGAAGGGCGTCGTCCGCGCGTCGTACCGCAGCGCGAGCGCCAGCCGCGTCGTCGTGCGGACGCGGATCGGCGAGGGGCAGCCCGCCGCCCCGACCGGCCGGGAGACCCAGATCGTCCAGCAGTTCACGCCGAGCGTGAAGGCCGGCGCCTCGGGCACCGCCGTCACGTGGCTCCAGCGCAAGCTCAAGGCGAAGGGCTACGTCCCGGGCCGCGCCGGGCGCTACGACGCCCGGACGAGCCGCGCCGTCCTCGCGTACCGCAAGGTCACCGGGATGGCGCTGACGACGCAGGCCAACCGCGCCGTCTTCGAGGGCCTGCGCGCCGGGAAGGGCACCTTCAAGGTCCGCTTCCCGAGCCACGGCCGCCACATCGAGGGCGACATCCGCCGGCAGGTGCTCGCGCTCATCGGCGAGGGCGGCAAGGTCGAGCGGATCTACCACACCTCCCCCGGCGCGCCGGCGACCCCGACGATCCGCGGCACGTTCCGCGTGTACCGCAAGGACCCCGGCACGAACGCGAAGGGGATGTACGCCTCCTCGTACTTCATCCGCGGCTACGCGGTCCACGGCTATCCGTCCGTGCCGACCTACCGCGCGAGCCACGGCTGCTTCCGGGTCCCGATGGAGGACGCCCGCTCGATCTACGACTGGATCCGGATGGGCACGATCGTCGACACGTACGTCTGAGCGGCTGGACTAGCCTGCCGCGCATGGGGACCGCCGACGCGAAGGCCACGCTGATCGCCGAGCTGCGGGAGCACGCGCTCGTGCTCGGCGAGGTGACGCTCACGAGCGGGCTCACCGCGTCGTACTACGTCGACGCGAAGCGGGCGATCCTGCGTCCGGCCGGCTTCCTCGCGCTCGGCGCGCTCGTCGCCGATCAGGCGGCCCGCCTGGGCGCGACCGCCGTCGGCGGCATGACGATGGGCGCGGACCCCGTCGCGTGCGCGGCGCTCGCCGGCGGGGCGCGGGCCAACGCGTTCTTCGTGCGCAAGGAGAGCAAGGCCCACGGGCTCCAGCGCCGCGTCGAGGGGCCGCTGCTGACCGACGCCGACCGCTGCCTCGTCGTCGAGGACGTCGTCTCCACCGGCGGCTCGACGGTGCAGGCGCTCGAGGCGCTGCAGGCCGAGGGCCGGACGGTCGTCGGCGTCGTCTCGGTCCTCGACCGCCTGATGGGGGGCGCGGCCCGGATCGAGCAGGCCGCCGGCGCCCCGTACGTCGCGCTGACGACGATCGACGACGTCTACCCGGACCGCCCCGCGCGCTGAGCCGGGGACCGGCGGCGCCCTCGACTGCCTGATCGCCGCCCCGTGCGTCCGCACGGGCGCGCCGCTGCTGCACGCCGACGCCGACGTCGACCGGCTCGCCTCCTGCACCGGGCTCCGGATCTACCCGATCGGCGCCTGACCCGTCCGGTTCCCGTCGTCGACGCCGCCGGAGCCGACCGAGGCCGCCTCGCGCGGGCTCCGCGCTCAGCGGCCCGCGCGCCAGGCGTGGACCGCCAGCCCGCAGAAGCCGACGGTGGTGGCGACGAACGAGCCCACCGCGGCCGCCTGGTAGGGCAGGCCCTGGTCGAGGTCGTCGGAGAACGCGAGCGGCAGGAACGCCATCGCGATCGTCCACGCGCCGATCTGCAGCGCGCGCGTCGGCACCCGCGGGGCGTCGGGCAGCGCGGCGCCGAGCGCGACCGACGCCGTGCCGAGCGCCGCGAGGTCGAGGTGCCACTGGCGGATCCGCGCCGGGTGCTTGATCCCGAGCCGCCGCGCGAGCTCCGGCTGCTGGCGGCAGAGCGTGAAGACCCAGCCCGAGAGCGCGCCGGCCGCGAGCTCGGCGGTGCCGGAGCGCACGAGGGGCGAGGGACGATCGCGGGCCATCAGTCGAGCCACGCGTCCCGGGTCTCCAGCATCGTCCGGTCGCGCGCGGCGAGCAGGTCGAGCTGCGGGCCGGTCCGCGGCAGCTCGTGGCGGAAGTAGTACCGCGCGGCCTGCCGCTTGCCGTCGTGGAAGTCGCCCTCCCGGCCGGCGGTCGCCAGCCACTGCTCGAGCCAGATCCAGGCGACGACGAGGTGCCCGGCGGCCTCGAGGTACGCCGTGGCGTTCGCCAGCGCGACCTCGGCCCCGGCGGGGCCGTCGCCCCACAGGATCCCGGTGACCTCCAGCAGCCGCTCGAGCGTCCCGGCGAGCGCGTCGGCGAGCTGGGCCGCCTCGCCGCCCTCGTGCCGGGCCCGCGCGACGGTCGCGCCGATCGTCTCGGCCAGGAGCGCCAGCCCGGCGCCGCGCTGCATCGTGACCTTGCGGCCGAGCAGGTCGAGCGCCTGGATCCCGTGCGTGCCCTCGTGGATCGGGTTCAGGCGGTTGTCGCGGTAGTGCTGCTCGACCTCGTAGTCGCGGGTGTAGCCGTAGCCGCCGTGGACCTGGATCGCCAGCGCGTTGGCCTCCAGGCACCACTGCGACGGCCACGACTTCGCGATCGGGGTGAGGACCTCCAGCAGCAGCCGCGCCCGGGCGCGGGCCTCCGCGTCGTCCAGGCTGCGCTCGTCGTCGACGAGCTTCGCGCAGTACATGAGCAGCCCGAGGCCGCCCTCGACGTAGCTCTTCTGCGCCAAGAGCATCCGGCGCACGTCGGGGTGCTCGACGATCGGGGACTGCGGCGCGGCGGGGTCCTTCGCCCCCAGTGGCCGGCCCTGCGGCCGCTCGCGGGCGTAGCGCAGCGCCTTGCGGTAGCCCGTCGACCCGAGGGCCACGGCGCCGAGGCCGACGCCGATCCGGGCCTCGTTCATCATGTGGAACATCCCGGCGAGGCCCTGTCCCGGCTCGCCGACGATCCACCCCACCGCGCCGGGCGCGCCGCCCGGCCGCTGCCCGCCCTCGCCGAAGGCCAGCACGGTGTTCACCGTGCCGCGCCAGCCCATCTTGTGGTTCAGGCCGACGAGCGCGACGTCGTTGCGCTCGCCGATCGATCCGCCGTCCTCGAGGAGGAAGCGGGGGACGAGGGAGAGCGAGATCCCCTTGGTGCCCGCGGGCGCGTCGGGGAGCTTCGCGAGCACGAGGTGCACGATGTTCTCCGTCAGCTCGTGCTCGCCGCCGGAGATCCACATCTTCGAGCCGAAGAGGCGGAAGCTCCCGTCGGCCTGCGGCTCCGCGCGCGTGGCGATGTCGCCCAGCGACGAGCCGGCCTGCGTCTCCGAGAGGCACATCGTCCCGGCGAAGCGGCCCTCCGCGATCGGCGGCACCCAGGTGGCGATCTGCTCCTCCGACCCGGTGGCGAGCAGGAGGTTCGCGGCCGCCGTGGCGATCATCGGGTACGCCGCGGTGCCGACGTTCGCCGCCTGCTGCCACGCGAGCGCCGCCTGCGAGATCGTCGTCGGCAGGTTCATGCCGCCGACCTCCTCCGGCAGCGCCAGCCCGCCAAAGCCGGCCTCGGCGTAGGCGGCGAGCGCCTCGCGCACCCCCTCGACGAGCACGACGCGACCGTCCTGGTCGACGTGCGGCTCGTGCTCGTCGGCGGCGCGGTTGTGCGGTGCGAACCGCTCGACGGCGAGCCGCTCCGCGAGCGCGAGGACCTCGTCGTAGAGCTCGGCCGACTGCCCCGCGAACGCCTCGCGCTCCGCGAGCGCGGCGACGTCGAGCCAGTCGTGCAGGAGGAAGCGCAGGTCGCGCCGGGACAGCAGCGTGCCCTGGTCGGTGGTGGTCTCGGTCGTGGCCATCGTGCAGTCCCTCCGGGATCGTCGCGCCCGCGAGCCTACGCCGCCGCGGGCGCGGCGTCGCCGGACCCGGTCGCCGCGGCCGGCCGCCCGGCGCGATGCTCAGCCGGTCCCCGTGCCGGAGCGGCCCTCGACGATCGCCAGCGCCGCCTCGACCTCGCGGGTGCGCTCGTCCAGGCGGTGGCCGAGCAGGGCCTCGGCGCGGCGCAGGCGACGGGTGACCGTGTTGCGGTGCAGGCCGAGCGCGAGGGCGGCGCGGGACCGGTCCTGGCCGCAGGCCAGCAGCGCGGCGAGCGTCGCGCGCAGCTCGGCGGGACCCGGGCCGTCGGCGGCGAGGGGGCCGAGCTCCTCGGCCGCGAAGCGGCGGGCGCCCTCCGGGTCGGCGAGCAGGAGGACGAGCAGCGCGACGTCCCGGTACGCGACGAGGCCCCGGCGACCGGCCGGGACCGCGCGCTCGGCGCGCCGCGCCTGCTCGTGCGCGGCGGCGAAGCCGTCCGGGCCACGACCGGGCTCGGAGACCGTCGCACCGAGCTCGAGCCGCCGCAGCGCCTCGTCGAGCGTCGCACGCTCGCGGGCGTCGAGCGGGGCGTCGCGGGTGATCCAGGCCGCCGGCCGCCCGTCCGCGCCCGGGGCGATCAGCGGCCGACCGCGCGCGAGCGGCCGCAGCACGTCGCGGACCTGCTCGGCGATGAGCGCGGCATGGTGGTCGCCGTCCTCGCGCGCCGAGCGCAGCGCGAGCGCCACGTGCGGGCCGTCGAGGCGGTAGGCGAGCAGCCGCTCGGCCTCGTCGCGGTCGACGGCCTCGCCGGCGAGGATCCGCCGGACGGTCGCGCTGGCGCGCGCGACGTTCGTGCGGACGGCCTGCTCGCGCTCGCGCTGGTACGTCGCGGTGACGTCGCGCATGACGTCGTCGACGAACCGGAACGAGAGGCCGATGAGGTCGCCGAGCTCGCCCGGCGCGTCCTCGAGCTCGGCCTCCGCCGCCAGCCGCGAGGCGATCGCCACGACCGCCTCCTGCCCCAGCCGGTACGAGCGCAGGACGTCGGCGAGCGGCACGTCGCGGCTCGCCAGCCGCAGCGCGTAGGCGGTGGTGGCCGCCGGCGCGCGGTAGCGCTCGCGCAGGCCGACGCGCAGCGCGTCGCGGAACTCGACGAGCAGCGCGCGGCTGCCGACCCGGGCGAGCTCGGCGAGCTCGTCGTGCGCGAGCATCCCCGGCAGCTCCGCGTCGACGCGCTGCACGACCCGCGCCGCGTAGTCGTCGGCGTGGGCGGTGAGGTCGTCGGTGACGAGCTGACGGAGGCGCGGAGGCATCGCCGTGGTGCAGTCTGCACCAGAACGGCGTAGCCGTGGGGCGCGTTGCCCCTTCGCACGGGGCAGGGCGCCCGGGAGGCTGTCACGCATGACGGAACGCTCCTCGCTCGCCGGCCGCACGGTCGCGATCACCGGCGCCGCGCGCGGGCTCGGCCTCGCGACCGCCCGCGAGCTCTCCCGCCGCGGCGCGCTCGTCGTGCTCGGCGACCTCGACGCCGACCTCGCCCGCGAGGAGGCCGCCGTCCTCGACGGGATCGGCCTGCCCCTCGACGTCACCGACGACGCGTCGTTCGCCGGGTTCCTCGCCCAGGCGGCGGAGCACGGCGGCCGGGTGGACGTGCTCGTGAACAACGCCGGGATCATGCCGACCGGCCCGTTCCTCGAGCAGGACGACGACCTGCTGCGGCGGCTCTACGAGATCAACGTCCTCGGCGTCGCCCGCGGGGTGCGCCTGGCGCTGCCGGCGATGCTCGCCCGCCGCTCGGGCGAGATCGTGAACGTCGCCTCGATCGCGGGACGGACCGTCGCCGCCGGGATGGCGAGCTACTGCGGCACGAAGCACGCCGTCGTCGGCATGACCCGCGCGCTGCGGCGCGAGCATCACGGCTCCGGCGTCGGCTTCACGCTCGTCATGCCGTCGTTCGCCAACACGCGGATCACCGCGGGCGCCGTGTCGGGGCTGATCCCGGTCGCCCAGCCCCACCAGGTCGGTCGGGGGATCGCCGACGCGCTCGAGCGCGGCCGGCGCGACCTCGTCGTGCCGCGCTCCGCCGGCGTCATGGTCCGCCTCACCGAGCTCCTGCCGCGCGGGATCGCCGACGCGACCGCGCGCCGGCTCGGGGCCGACCTCATGTTCCTCGACGAGCAGGGGCGCAACCGCAACGCGGGCATCTCGCCGACCGGCGAGGCGCCCGTCGCGCCGCCGTCCGGGAGCCCGCGATGAGCGCGCCCGCCGTCCCGCCGCGCCGGCCCGGGCCGCGCGCCCTCCTGCCGGCCGACGCCGCCACGACGGTCGCGGCGATCGCCCTCGGCGCGCTGGCCACGACGCTCGTCGTGCTGCTGCTCGCGGCGCTCGGCGGCGCCGCGGTCGAGGGTCCGACCACCGGCCTCCTCGCCGTCCCGGTCCTCGCCGCCCTGGCGCTGCGCGCGCCCGGCGCGCTCGTCGCCGCCACGACGACGGCGCCCGGCCTGCTCGCGCTCGGCGCGGCGTGGACCGTCCTGCCGCTCGTCGACCACCACCTGCTCGGGGCCGTCGCGATCAGCGGCGCCCCCGCCGACCTCGCCTTCCACGTCGCCGGCTGGAGCGCGCTGCTCGCCTCCGCCCGGCTCGGCCGCCACCAGGAGCCCGCACGATGACCACCACCTCCACGACCACCCGCACGCGGGTCGCGATCGTCGGCGCCGGCTTCGGCGGCCTCGCGATGGCGATCGAGCTGCAGCGCGCCGGGATCGACGACTACGTCGTGCTCGAGCGCGCCGACCACGTCGGCGGCGTCTGGCAGGCGAACTCCTACCCCGGCGCGGCCTGCGACGTGCCGTCGGTGATCTACCAGTTCTCCTACGCGCTGAAGGTCGACTGGTCCCGCCGCTTCGGCTCCCAGGCCGAGATCCGCCAGTACCTCCACGACGTCGCCGACGAGCAGGGCGTGCTGCCCCACGTCCGCTACGGGCGCGAGGTCACCGAGGCGACCTTCGACGAGGGCGCCGGGCGCTGGCGCGTGTCCACGACGACCGGCGAGGTCTACGACGCGCAGGTCCTCCTCTGCGCCACCGGGCAGCTCTCCCGCCCGCGGATCCTCGACCTGCCCGGCCGCGAGGCGTTCGAGCAGGCCGGCGGGATCGACTTCCACTCCGCGGAGTGGGACCACGACGTCGACCTCACCGGCAAGCGGGTCGTCGTCGTCGGCGGGGGCGCGTCGGCGATCCAGGTCGTGCCGGCGATCGCCGACCGCACGCGGCACCTGACCGTCGTGCAGCGCTCGCCGAGCTGGGTCGTGGGCAAGTACGACCGGGCGCCGTCCGGGCTGGAGAAGGCGCTGCTGCGGCGCTTCCCGTCGCTGCACCGCCGCTACCGCGACGCGATGTGGTGGTGGTTCGAGTCGCGCTTCCCGCTGACGAAGCGCCGGATGGATCCGCTGCGCAAGGGCTGGGAGGCGTTCCTGCGCTGGAAGATCGAGCGGACCGTCGGCCCGGAGAAGGCGGCCGCGGCGACCCCGGACTACCCGCTGGGCTGCAACCGGATCCTCCTCTCCTCGCAGTGGTTCCGGACGCTCGCGCGGCCCGACGTCGACGTCCGCCGCACCGCCGTGACCGCGCTGCGCGCCGGGGGCGTGACCCTGGCCGACGGGACCGAGGTCGACGCCGACGTCGTCGTCTGGTGCACCGGCTTCACCGCCACGGAGTACCTCGCCCCGATCCGGATCGTCGGCCGCGACGGCGTCGAGATCCGCGACGCGTGGCGGGACGGCCCGGAGGCCTACCTCGGCCTCGCGACCCCCGGCTTCCCGAACCTCTTCATGAGCTACGGCCCGAACACCGGGTCGCTGACGAACACGATCGTCTGGCTGCTCGAGCGCCAGGCCGCGTACGCCCGCCAGGCCGTCGAGCACGTCGGGCGCACGGGCGGCTGGGTCGACGTGCGGCGCGGCGTCCACGACGCGTTCAACGACGAGCTGCAGCAGCGGCTGCAGGGCACGGTCTTCACCCGCCCCTGCCCCGGCTGGTACACGACGGAGGCGGGCAAGGTCACGCAGGTCTGGGTCGGCTCGCACGTCGAGTACGGCCGCCGCACGCGGGTCTTCGACCCGGGGATCTACGAGCACGGCGGCGGCGCGTTCGCCCGCGACGCCGGGACGGGCGGCGCGGGGACCACCTCCGCCGCGCCGCACGCCTCCGCGGAGGTCTCGGCATGAGCACCGTCGAGCGGCCCGCCCAGGGCGACCCGACCACCACCGGCGAGCCCGCCTGGCTGCGTCCCGAGGACGCGCTGCGCGAGCCCGGGATCGCGCGCCTGCCCGCCCGCGACCGCCCGGACGGCCCCGTCACGACCGCGCGCCTGCGCCGCACCGTCGCGGCGTACGCGGCGGTCGCCGGGACCGGCGCCGTCGTCGCGCGCCTCGCGGGCCGTCGCGGCGCCGCGAACGCGGCGCTCGGGCTCGTCGCCCCCGGCGCCGGCTACCTCAGCGGCGGGCGACCGCTCGCCTGGGCCGGGACGCAGGTCGGGTTCGGGCTCTCGCTCGTCGCCTGGCTCGGCTCGGGGAACATCGTCGCTCCCGCCGCCGCGTGGCTCGGCAGCGCGGCGCACGCCGGCCGCTCCGGGGTGCGGTGGCGCGGTGCCCGGACGGTCGTCCCGGCCGCCGCGGGCGCGGCGATCGCCGGGGCTGCGGTGGCCCGCGAGCGCGCCCACCGCCGCGCGATCGAGCGCCGTGCCGCCCGCGACCGGTTCCTCGACGAGCGCCGCGCCGCGGTCGACGTGCGCGTCAGCGCGGCGTCGGCGCCGGCCCCGGAGGCGGGGCCGGAGCTCACCCCGGACGAGCTCGCGCACGCCCGCTGGGTGCTCGATCGGGCGTTGCAGCCGACCGCGTCGTTCGAGGGCTTCGACAAGATCGAGCAGTTCCAGACGAGCTCGATCCGGTACCAGCTCACGACGCTCGGCCACGCGCTCTCGACGATGCAGTTCGCGCGCACGCCGGCGTTCCACGGGTACCTCAGCGCCGCGCAGCGGAACATGATCCGCAAGTGGGAGGAGCGGATCAACTGGTCCTACTGGGCGAAGGAGAGCGCCTGGGGGCACCTGCGCCACAACCCGGACCCGGTCCCGCGGGACAACATCATGCTCACCGGCTGGCTCGGGTACCAGATCGCCAGCTACGTCTCCAACACCGGCGACGACTGCTTCTCGAAGCCGGGCTCGATCACCTTCCGCCACCCGCGCGGACCCGAGTACGCCTACGACCTGCACTCGATCGTCGGCGCGCTCGTGGAGAACTTCGAGCGGTCGGACTTCACGCTCTACCCGTGCGAGCCGAACTGGATCTACGCGCTCTGCAACGGCTACGGGATCCTGCCGCTGCCGATCCACGACCGGCTCTTCGGCACGGACCACGCCGAGCGGCTGCTGCCGCGCTTCCGGCGCGGGTTCGAGGACGAGTTCCTCTCCGTCGACGGGCGCACGGTCGGCATCCGGTCCTCGCTCACCGGCCTCTCGATCCCGGCGATGACGTCGATCCTCTCGGACGCCGCGGTCATCTGGCAGCTCGCGCCGGTCTTCCCCGACCTCTCCCGCGCGCTGTACGAGATCGTCCGCCACGAGTGGATCCGGATCCCCGCCGATGGCCCGGTCCAGATCGACATGAAGGGCTGGGACCGGATCGACACCGGCAACTACCAGCCGGTGCCGGCGACGGCGTTCGCCGCGATCCGCTGGGCGGCGCTGGAGATGGGCGACACGGAGCTCGCCACGCGCCTGGGCGCCGACGGCGAGGCGCAGCTGGACCCGGTCGTCGAGGGCGGCGTGAAGCACTACCGCGCGGCGAGCACGCTGAGCAACGGGGCGCTCTTCGGCGCCCAGGTCGCCAACCCCGCCGGCCACCGCCACCGCGTCGCCCACGGGCTGCCGGAGGCGTGGGCGACCGGTCCGCTGCTCGACGGCTGCGCCTACCCGGACGTCCTCGTCGCCCGCGCCGTCTCGGACGGGCGGGACCTGCGGCTCGTCCTGCGCCCCGGCCGCGCCGGCGGCAGCGGTCGTCAACCGCTGGCGCTGAAGCGGCTGCGCGCCGGTGCCCGCTACCGGCTCACCGGCGCGGTCGAGGAGGCGCTCGTCGCCGACGAGCGCGGCGAGGCGACCGTCCACGTCGACCTCGACGACCGCGTGGCCCTCGCCATCACGCCGGAGGACTGACCATGTGCCCCGCCTGCATCGCGATCGCCGGCCTCGTGGCGACCGTCTTCCGGCCCTGGCGCGCGCGGCGCAAGGCCGAGCGCGACGCCGCCGCGGCGGCGTGGCGGGCGGACGCCACGCGAGCCCCCGACGCCCCGTCGTCGGCGTCGCGCTGGCCGGGCGCCGGCACGGCCTGAACCGGGCGCCGGCGCACGGGCCGCCGACCTGCCCGGACCGCAGCGCGCTCGGGTTCCGCCGTCGCGCGGGGCGACCAGCGGCCCGGAAGGCCGCGACGGGCGCGACCTGGGTCTACGCTGCCGCGGTGATGGTCTCCGCGGCCGAGCATCCGTCACGAGGCCGCGCGCTGCGGGCGGCGGCGGTCGTCGCGGCCGGCGTCGGCGCGACCACCGGCCTCGTCGCGGCGCTGGACCCGGTCGCGCCCGCGGTGTCCCTCGGCGTCCTCTACGTCGTGCCCGTGCTCGTGGCGGCGGCGACCTCGGGGCTCGTCGCCGGGCTCGCGGCGTCCGTGCTCGCCGGCGTCCTCTTCGACCTCTGCTTCCTGCAGCCGACCGGCACGCTGACGATCGCCGACGGCGAGCACTGGGCGGCGCTGGCGGTGCTCTTCGTCGTCGCGGTCGCCGTCGCGCGGATCACCGGCGCCGCGCGCGAGGCCGCCGACCGCGCCCGCGCCGCGCGCCGCGACGCCGACCTCCTCGCCGAGCTCTCCCGCGTCGTGCTCGGCGCGCCGCCCGGCGAGGACGTGCGCGACCCGATCGCCCGACGGCTGACGGAGCACCTCGGCCGGCCCGTCCGGCTCGCCGACGAAGACGACCGGCGCGGCGAGCGGGACGACGAGCTCGTGCTCGACGGCCCCGGCGGGCGCGTCGGGCGGCTGCTCGTCACCGGCGCGCTGCCCGGCGGCACGCGCCGCGCGCTGCAGGAGCGGATCGCGCCCGCCCTGGCCGCGCTGCTGGAGGCCGCACGGGAGCGCGAGCGGTTCGCCCGCGCGGCGATCGAGGCCGCCGCCGTCCGTCGCAGCGACGAGCTGAAGACGACGCTCCTGCGCAGCGTCGGGCACGACCTGCGCACGCCCCTGACGCAGGTGACCGCGTCGGCCGCCGCGCTGCGCGAGGAGGGGCTGGAGGACGCCGACCGTCGCGAGCTCGCCGACGGGATCGTCGCCGGCGGCGAGCGGCTGGCCGCGATGATCGACAAGCTCCTGGACCTCTCGCGGCTGGAGGCCGGCACGGCCGCGCCGCGCCCCGCGCTGCTGCCCCTGGACGACGTCGTGCGCGACGCGCTCGACGAGGTGTCGCGCAGCCGCCAGGCGCACGACGGCGCCACTCTCGGCGAGCGGATCCGCCTCGAGGTCCAGGATCCGGTCCCGACCGTCCGCGCCGACGCCGCGCAGCTCACGCGGGCGCTCGTGAACCTCGTCGAGAACGCCCTGCTGCACGGCCGCGGCGAGGGCCCCGGCGGCGACGCCCTGCTCGTGCGCGTCGTCGCGCGGCGCGGGCACGGGGTCGTCCGCGTGATCGACCGCGGACCGGGCATCGGGGCCGCCGACCAGGAGCGGCTGTTCGCGCCGTTCGAGCGCGGCGCGGGCGCGCGCGGCCCCGGGTCGGGCCTCGGGCTCGCGATCGCCCGGGGCTTCGTCGAGGCCGCCGGCGGGACCCTGCGCGTGGAGAGCTACCCGGGCCAGGGCGCCGCGTTCGTGGTCGAGCTGCCGCTCGCCGACGACGACGCCGCCGCGCGCGAGCCGGAGGGCGACGAGGACGGCGCACCGGGCCGGCCGACGCGCGATCCGCACGCCGTCGAGGACGCCTCGCGCGGGGCCCGCGGCGACGGACCCGGCTCCGCGAGCGCCCGAGGAGGAACGCGATGACCGCGCCGCGACGAACCGTCCTCGTCGTCGACGACGAGCCGCAGATCGTCCGGGCGGTGAAGGTCCTGCTGCGCGGCGCCGGGCTCGATGCCCTCGCGGCGCACGGCGTCGAGGAGGCGCTCGACCTCGCCGCCCTGCACCGGCCCGACGCGGCGATCGTCGACCTGCTCCTGCCCGACGGGACCGGCGTCGACGTCTGCCGCGGCCTGCGCGAGTGGTCGGGCATGCCGATCCTCGTCCTCTCCGCCGTCGACGAGGAGGACGAGAAGGTCGCCGCGCTCGAGGCGGGCGCCGACGACTACGTCACGAAGCCGTTCGGCTCGCGCGAGCTGCTCGCCCGGCTGCAGGCGGCGCTGCGCCGCGCGAGCCCAGAGCCCGAGGAGCCGGTGATCGCCGTCGGGCCGCTCGAGGTCGACCTCGCCGCCCAGCTCGTGCGGGTCGACGGGCGCGAGGTCCACCTGACCCGCACGGAGTTCGGGCTCCTGCGCGCGCTCGTGCGCGACCGCGGCAAGCTCCTCACCCACCGCTCGCTCCTGCGCGAGGTCTGGGGGCAGGCGTACGTCGAGGACGTCGCGACGCTGCGCACCCACATCGCGAACCTCCGCCGCAAGATCGAGGCGCCCGACGGCGCCGACGGCGCGCCGCCCCGGCGGCTCATCCGCACCGAGACCGGGGTCGGCTACCGGCTCGCCCCCTGACCGGCCCGGCCGCAGTGGAGGGGGGACGGCCGGGGCGGGCACGTTCCCGCGCCTGAGGCGGGAGATCGCCCGCCGTGCCACGACCGGCGGCCCAGGCCGGGCGTCTTCACGCCGTCTTGATGCCGGCGCCCGGATCCTTCCGCCTGCCTTGACGCCGCCGGGCGCACGCTGGCAGGCATGGACCTCCTCGCCATCGCGCTCGCGCTCGCCGTGTTCGCCGGCCTCTTCCTCCTCGTCGAGGCGGTCGACCGCGCATGAGCCTCGCCACCGTCCTCGCGCTCCTCGCCGTGCTCGCGGTCGGCGGGTACCTCCTCTTCGCGCTCCTGCGCGGCGAGGAGCTCTGAGCGATGAGCCTCGCCGCCGTCGCGCAGCTCGCGCTGCTGCTCGCGATCGTCCTCGCCCTCACCCCACCGGTGGGCGCGTACCTGGCGCGCGTGTTCGCCGGGGAGCGCACGGTCCTCTCCCCGCTGCTCGCCGGACCCGAGCGCCTGCTGCTGCGCGGCATGCGGATCCGTCGCCGCGCCGACGGCACCCCCGTCGACCAGGACTGGAAGGCCTACGCGCGCAGCGTCCTGTGGTTCTCGCTCGCCTCGTGGCTCGTCCTCTACGCGCTGCTGCGGCTCCAGGGGGTCCTGCCGGGCAACCCGACGGACCTCGGCCCGGCCCCGTGGGACGTGACCTTCAACACCACCTCGTCGTTCGTGACGAACACGAACTGGCAGTACTACGCCGGCGAGACGACGCTGTCGTACGTCGCGCAGATGACCGGCCTGGCGGTCCAGAACTTCGCCTCCGCCGCCGTCGGCCTCGCCGTCGCGATCGCCGTCATCCGTGGCCTCGCGCACCGGCGGGCTCCGGACGCCCGCGACGGCGACCGTCCCGTCGGCCTCGGGAGCTTCTGGGTCGACCTCGTGCGGGCCTGCCTCTACGTGCTGCTGCCGATCTCGCTCCTCGCCGCGCTCGTGCTCGTCGGCCAGGGCGTCCTGCAGACCCTCGGCGGCCCGGTGACCGTCACGACGCTCAGCGGCGCCGAGCAGGTCATCGCCCGCGGCCCCGTCGCCTCGCAGGAGGCGATCAAGCTCCTCGGCACGAACGGCGGCGGCTTCTTCAACGTCAACTCGGCGATGCCGTTCGAGAACCCGACCGGCCTGAGCAACCTCGTGCAGATGGTGCTCGTGCTGCTGCTGCCGGCGGCGCTCACCGCGACGTACGGCCGGATGGTCGGCAACCGCCGCCAGGGCTGGACGCTCCTGGGCGCGATGGCGGCGATGTTCCTCGTGCTCGTCGTCGTCGCGACGCTCGCCGAGCAGCACGGCTCGCCGGCCCAGCACCTGGCGGGCCTCTCGACGGCCGCCACCGACGGGTCCTCCGGGGGCAACCTCGTCGGCAAGGAGCAGCGCTTCGGCGCGGCGGGCAGCGCCCTCTTCAACACCGTCACGACGGTCACCTCGACCGGCGCCGTGAACTCCGGGCTGGAGTCCTTCACCGGTCTCGGGTCGCTCGTGCCGATGATCGGCCTGGCCACCGGCGAGGTGATCTTCGGCGGCGTCGGCAGCGGGCTCTACGGGATGCTGACCTTCGTCCTGCTGGCCGTCTTCATCGGCGGCCTCATGGTCGGGCGCACCCCCGAGCTGCTCGGCAAGAAGGTCGAGGCGCGCGAGATCAAGCTCGCGATGCTCGGCGCGCTGTCGATGCCCTTCGCGGTGCTCGTCACGACGGCGCTCGCGGTCGGCACGCGATGGGGCCGGGTCTCGAACGTCGCCGGCGGACCGCAGGGCTTCTCCGAGTCCTTCTACGCCTCCCTCTCGCAGGGCAACAACAACGGCTCGGCGCTCGCCGGCTACACCGGCTTCGTCCAGCCGAACGGCACGAACGACGGCGCGTTCGGGATCACCTTCGCCGACCTCCTCGGCGGCGGATCGATGCTCGTCGTCCGCTTCTTCCCGATCGTCGTGCTGCTGGCGATCGCCGGGTCGATGGCCGGCAAGCGCGCGCCGGTCGGCGTGGGCGGGACCGGCCCGGCGGTCGGCTCCGGCACGCTGCGCACCGACAGCCCGACCTTCGCGCTCCTGCTCGTCGCGGTGATCGTCCTCGTCGGTGCCCTGACGTTCCTGCCGGCCTTCCTCCTCGGGCCGGTCGTCCAGTCCCTCACCACGGAGCTCTTCTGATGCGCAAGGACGCCCTCTCGGCCGTGCTCGCGATCGCGCTGCTGACGGTCGTGCTCGGCCTGCTCTACCCGCTGGCGGTCACCGGCGTCAGCCAGCTGACGATGCCCGGGCGGGCCGACGGCTCGCTCGTGCACCGCGACGGCCGGACGGTCGGCTCGGCGCTGCTGGCCCAGGACCTGCGCCGGCCGGTCGCGAACCCGGACGGCTCGCCGCGGCTGGACGAGGACGGCGAGCCGGTGACCGTCCCGGACCCGCGCTGGTTCCAGCCGCGACCGTCGGTGACCGGCTGGTCCGGCAGCGCGACGTCCTTCTCGAACGCCGGGCCGAACGCCGTCGCCACCCGCGACGCGCTCGTGAGCTACCGCGACGCGTACCTCGCCCTCGAGCGCCCGTACTCGCCCAGGCTGCGCGCCGCCGACGTCCCCGTCGACGCGGCCACCGACTCGGCCTCGGGCGTCGACCCGACGATCTCGGTGGCGAACGCGCGGATCCAGGCGCGCCGGATCGCCGCCGTCCGGCGCCTGCCGCTGGACCGCGTGCTCGTGCTCGTCGCCGACCACGTCGACGGCCGCGACCTCGGCGTCCTCGGCGAGCCGGGCGTGAACGTCCTGCGGCTGAACCTCGCCCTCGACCGGCTCGCGCCGGCCGCGACGGCAACGACCACCACGACGGACGGAGCAACGCGATGACCGCCGGCCCGACCCCCGACCGACCGGGGCGCGCGACGACCGCCGCCCCGACCACGACCGACGGAGCGGGGCGATGAGCACCGTGGCGAGCGCGCCCGGCGCGCGGCGCACCGGCGGCGCGTCGGTCCTCTCCCCCGCGATCCTGCGACCGGCGCTCGTGGAGAGCGTCGTGAAGCTCGACCCGCGGATCCAGTTCCGCAACCCGGTGATGCTCGTCGTCGAACTCGGCGCGGTGGTCACGACCGGGATCTGGCTGGCCCAGGCGACCGGGTTGAGCGACGGCGACCAGCCGGCGTGGTTCGCGGCCACCGTCGCGATCTGGCTCTGGCTCACGGTGGTCTTCGGCAACCTCGCCGAGGCACTCGCCGAGGGGCGCGGCAAGGCGCAGGCCGACGCGCTGCGCGCCATGCGCACCGACACCGTCGCCCGGCTCGCCGACGGCGGCACGCGCCCGGCGAGCGCGCTGCGGCCCGGCGACCGCGTCGTCGTCGACGCCGGCGAGACGATCCCCGGCGACGGCACGGTCGTGGAGGGGATCGCCTCGGTCGACGAGTCGGCGATCACCGGCGAGTCCGCGCCGGTGATCCGCGAAGCGGGCGGCGACCGCAGCGCCGTGACCGGCGGGACGCGGGTGCTCAGCGACCGGATCGTCGTCGAGATCACCCAGGAGCCCGGCGGCTCGTTCCTGGACCGGATGATCGCCCTCGTCGAGGGCGCCGCGCGCCGCCGGACCCCGAACGAGGTCGCGCTCGGGATCCTCCTGGCGGGGCTGTCGCTCGTCTTCCTCGTCGTGGTCGCGACGCTGCGACCGTTCGTCGACTTCGCCGGCTCCGGCGTCTCGACGGTGACGCTCGTCGCGCTGCTCGTCGCGCTCATCCCGACGACGATCGGCGCGCTGCTCTCCGCCATCGGCATCGCGGGCATGGACCGGCTCGTGCGCCGCAACGTCCTGGCGCTCTCGGGCCGCGCGGTCGAGGCCTCCGGCGACGTCGACGTCCTGCTGCTCGACAAGACCGGCACGATCACCTTCGGCAACCGACGCGCCACGGCGTTCCTGCCGGTGGCGGGCGTGACGGAGCGCGAGCTCGCCGAGGCCGCGATGCTCGCCTCGCTCGCCGACGGGACGCCCGAGGGGCGCTCGGTCGTCGACCTCGCCCGCGACGGGCACGGCCTGGATCCGTCGGCCGCCGGGGCCCAGCGGGCCGGCGTCGAGGCGATCCCCTTCACCGCCGAGACGCGGATGAGCGGCGTCGACCTCCCCGGCACGGGGCCGGACGAGCCGACGCGCGAGCTGCGCAAGGGCGCCGGCGACGCGGTCGTCGCCCGCGTGGGCGACCTCGGCGGCACCGTGCCCGACGAGCTGCGCCGCCTGCTGGACGGGGTGGCGCAGGAGGGCGGCACGCCGCTGGCGGTCGCCGACGGCGCCCGCGTCCTCGGCGTCGTGCACCTGAAGGACGTCGTCAAGCCCGGCATGCGCGAGCGGTTCGACCGCCTGCGCGCGATGGGCATCCGGACGATCATGGTCACCGGCGACAACCGCATCACCGCCGCCCGGATCGCCGAGGAGGCGGGCGTCGACGACGTGCTCGCCGAGGCGACGCCGGAGCGCAAGCTCGAGCTCATCCGCGAGCAGCAGCGGGGCGGGCGGCTCGTCGCGATGACCGGCGACGGCACGAACGACGCGCCGGCGCTCGCGCAGGCCGACGTCGGCGTGGCGATGAGCAGCGGCACCCAGGCCGCGCGCGAGGCCGGGAACATGGTCGACCTCGACTCCGACCCGACGAAGCTCATCGAGATCGTCGAGGTCGGCAAGCAGCTGCTCATCACGCGCGGCGCGCTGACGACGTTCTCGATCGCCAACGACGTCGCGAAGTACTTCGCGATCCTGCCCGCGATCTTCGCCACGGCATGGGCGACGCGACCGGGGGACGACGGCCCGCTCGCCTCGCTGAACGTCATGGACCTCGGGACGCCGAGCTCGGCGATCGTCTCGGCGATCGTCTTCAACGCGATCGTCATCCCGCTGCTCGTGCCGATCGCGCTGCGCGGCGTGGCCTACCGGCCGGTCGGGGCGACGGCCCTGCTGCGGCGCAACCTCCTCGTCTACGGCCTCGGCGGCCTGATCGCGCCGTTCATCGGCATCAAGCTCATCGACCTCGTCGTCCACGGGGTGCTCGGGGCGTAGCGTGCCGCGCGGCCGGCACACCGTCATGCTCGGCATGGCCCCCGGAGTGGGGAAGACGTACCGCGCGCTCCAGGACCTGCGCCGCGCGCGCGACGCCGGTCGCGCGGTGCTGATCGCGGTGCTCGAGACGCACGGGCGCGCCGAGACCGCCGCCCAGGCCGACGGCCTGCCGATCCTCCCCCGGCGGACGGTGGCCCATCGCGGCCTCGCGCAGGAGGAGCTCGACCTGCCGGCCCTGCTCGCGCTCCCCGCCGGCCCGGCGACGGTCCTCGTCCTGATCGACGAGCTCGCGCACGCCAACCCGCCCGGGCTCGAGCACCCGAAGCGGTGGCAGGACGTCGAGGACGTCCTCGCCGCCGGGATCGACGTCGTCTCGACGGTGAACGTCCAGCACCTCGAGTCGCTGAACGACCAGGTCGCCGAGCTCACCGGCGTCCGCGTCCGCGAGACCGTGCCCGACCACGTGCTCGTCGACGCCGAGGACGTCGTGGTCGTCGACCTCCCGCCCGACGCGCTGCTGCAGCGGCTGCGCGACGGGCAGATCTACCCGCCCGAGCGGATCGGACCGGCGCTGCGCAACTTCTTCCGGATCGAGCAGCTCACCGCGCTGCGGGAGACGGCGCTGCTGCAGGCCGCCGAGGAGGTCGGCGCGCGGCGGACGCGGCTGCACGCGCCGCGCCCGCGGCGGGACGACGAGTCCGGCGAGCGGCGCGCGATCGCCGGCGAGGTCCCGGACGCCGTCCACGAGCGGCTGCTCGCGCTCGTCTCCGCGCACCCGAGCGGGCAGCGCGTGCTGCGCCGGGCGTGGCGCTCGGCCCGCCGCCTGCGCGCGCCGCTCGTCGCGCTCCACGTCCGCCATCCGGGGCGCGCGCCGGACGCCGAGGCCGCCGAGCGACTCGCGGGCCTGTCGCGGCTGGCGACCCAGCTGGGCGTGCGGCTCGAGGTCGAGGAGGACGACGACCTCGTGGCCGCGACCGTCCGCGTCGCCCGCCGCGAGCGCACGACGTACCTCCTGCTCGGCGTCCCGCGCCGGCGGGTCGGCGACCGCTGGCGCCGCCCGCTCGCGCTGCGCCTGCTCGCCGCGCTGCCCGGCGTCGACGTCCGGCTCGTCGCCGACCGCGACGAGCGCCCGGAGCGCTCCGGATGACCCACCGATGCACGCCCTCGACCTGATCATCCCCCTGACGACCGCGGCGCTCGGCGTGCTGGGCACCCTCGCCTGGCGCCGCCGGCCCGGCGACGGCGGCCCCGCCCCGCGGGTGCTGCTGGCGCTGCCGGGCGGCGCGCTGGCCTGCGGCGCGATCGACGCGGCGGCGCGGGTCGCGCGCGCCGAGCGCGCCATCGTCGTCCCCGCGGTCGTCCTGCTGACCCCGGCGCGCTTCCCGCTCGACGCGCCGCGACCCGAGGCCACGGAGCGGACGCTCGACGTCCTCGAGGCCGTCGAGCGACGCCTGCGCGCGTCGGGCGTCGCCGTCGACGCGCGGATCGTCACCGGCCGGACGGTGCGCCACGCGCTGCGCCGGGCGGCCGAGGAGCTGCCCCACGAGCGCCTCGTCGTGCCGGCGGGCGCCGGCCACGGGGGGTTCGCCGCCGAGGACGTCGGCTGGCTGCTGGACCACGTCGACGGCGAGGTCCTCGTCCTGCGCCCCGGGAATGCCCGTCCCGTCCCGCGCCGGCGGGTCGCGCCGACGCCCTGCGCTCCCCGACCGGGCGTCCCGGCGGCCGCGGCGGCCCGCCGGGCCGCTCCGCCCCCGATCGGGCCCTCCCGTCGAGCCGCCGGAGGCCGGTCCGTATCGTCGGCGTCATGAAGGTCGAGATCTGGTCCGACGTCGCCTGCCCGTTCTGCTTCATCGGCAAGCGGTCGTTCGAGGACGCGCTGGAGCGGTTCGAGCACCGCGACGACGTCGAGGTGACGTGGCGCAGCTTCCAGCTCGACCCGTCCGCGCCGCCGAGCAGCGACCACGGCCTCGACGAGCTGCTCGCGCGCAAGTACGGGCGCACGATCGAGCAGGCCCGGCAGATGAACGACCAGGTCACGCAGATGGCGGCCGGCGTCGGCCTGGAGTACCACCTCGACCGCGCTCGGCCGGGCAACACGTTCGACGCGCACCGGCTCATCCACCTCGGCCGCGCCCATGGGATCGCCGACGCGGTGAAGGAGCGGCTCCTGCGCGCGTACTTCACCGAGGGCGAGCTGCTGAGCGACCACGAGACGCTCGTGCGGCTCGGCGCGGAGGCGGGCCTCGACGCCGACGAGGCGCGCGACGCGCTCGCCTCGGACCGCTTCGCCGCGGCGGTCCGCGAGGAGCTCGTCGAGGCCCACGACCTCGGCCTCCAGGGCGTGCCGGCGTTCGTCTTCGACCGCCGCTCCCAGGTGACCGGCGCCCAGCCCGCCGACCTGTTCCTCCAGGCGCTGGAGCGCGCCTGGGCGACGTCCGCCGCCTGAGCCCGGAGACGGGCGCGAACGCCGGGCGACGACCGTCCGCCCGACCCCGGCGCCGCGGAGGGGGAGCAGCGTGGTTTCCCGCACGGTCCGATCGGGGACCGGCCGACCATGACCGACGAGCGCGACGTCCAGGACGTCCAGGCCGAGCTGGGCCGCTGGATCGCCGTGGGCCTGGTCCTCGGCGCGGCGGTCGGCCTGCTGCTGGGCAACCTCGCCATCGGCATCGGCATCGGCCTGGCGCTCGGCGCGGGCTACGGCGCCACGCGCCTGCGCCGCGACGAGGAGTAGGCGCGGTCCCGGTCAGGCCGGGTCGTCGAGGATCGCTGCGGCGGCCTGGAGCATGATCGGCTTGATCTGCTCGAACCGCCCGGCGAGCGCGTCGGCGCCCCAGATCGGGACGGCGGAGGTCAGGCCGCGGACGAGCGCGATCGACGCGTCGATCGCGGCCGGCAGGCGCGGGTCGTCGCGCCACTCGGGGAACAGCACGACCGCGTTCTGCAGGAGCAGGCCGGTGATCCGGCTCTCGAGCTCGCGCAGCGTCGGCACGAGCTCCGGCTCGACCCAGACCGCGGCCCACATCTGGGCGACGGCCAGCGACTCCGGGGAGGTGAACTCGCGCCACACCTCGTCGAGCACCGAGGAGCGCAGGGCGGGGGTGCGGAGCCCCGTCAGGTCGAGGCGCTCGAACGCCTGGGCCGCGAGGCGCAGCGCGAGGAGCTCCACCGCGGCGACGAGCAGCTCCTCGCGCGTCGGGAAGTGGTGCATCACCGTGCTCTGGGCGACCCCGGCCCGCTGGGCCACCCGGCGCGTCGTGAGGTCCGCGTAGCCGTCGTCGACGAGGACGCCGGCGGTCGCCGCGACGATCGCCTCGCGCGTGCGCTCCCGCTGCGCGGCCCGCGTGCGCGGTGGGTGGGCGCCGTCCGCTCGATCTTCGTCGATCACGTGATCGGCGATGCTACAGTGCCGTTCGCCGTTCGCTCGATCGGCGAGTCGGGACCGAGGAGGAGCCGTGCCGCCACGCCACCCCACCGCGCTGCGAGGCCGTCGATGAGGGCCGCCCGGCCGCCCCGCTCGCGACGGTCGCCGCGGCGCGCACGGTGCGCGGCGTGAGCGCGTCGTCGACGGCCGACGCGCTGCCGCGCCCGGGCGACCTGCCGCTCCTCCCGCGCGCCGCCTACCACGCGTCCGTCGTCAGCGACTACGCGCTGCGGACCGGCCTGGCCAGCGCGATCGCCGCCGCGTCGCTGCCCTCGGCGATCGGGCCGGTGGCGAAGGTCGAGCGCCGCCGGCTCTCGTTCTACGCCGAGCTCGCGGCGTCCCGGGACGCGGACTTCGTCTTCGTGCCGCCGCAGGGCGCGGCCGCCGTCGACGTCCGCGAGGGCCGACCGAACGGCCTGCCGGCCGACGGCCGGATCGAGCTGCTGCGCTTCCCCAGCACGTACGTCGCGCGCAACCCCGAGCTGCGTCGCAGCTACGCGCGCCACGTGCGCAACGCGACCGCGCGGGCCCAGCACTGGCGCCACGCCGACGGTCCGCGCCCGACGCTGCTGGTCATCCACGGCTTCGGCGCCTCGCCCGCGTGGTTCAACAGCGCGTTCTTCTCGCTGCCGCGGTTCTTCGCCGAGGGCTGGGACGTCCTGCTCTTCACGCTGCCGTTCCACGGCTCCCGGCGCGACCCGCGGGCCGTCAACGGGCTCGGCCTCTTCGCCCAGGGGATGGCCGGGTTCAGCGAGGCGCTGCTGCACGCGATCCACGACCTGCGGGTCGTGCTCGAGCGGCTGCGCGGGCAGGGCGTGCCGCGGATCGGCGTGACCGGCCTCTCGCTCGGCGGCTACACGAGCGCGCTCCTGGCCTCGGTCGATCGCGACCTGGACTTCGTGATCCCCAACGCCGCGGTCACCTGGCTGCCGCCGATGCTGCGCGCGTGGTTCCCGGCGAGCACCGCCCTGCGCGCGGCCCGCGCGCTCAGCGGGATCCCGCAGGACGCGCTCGAGCAGGCGCTCGCCGTCCACTCCTCGCTGAACTACGCCTGCCGCGTCCCCCACGACCGGCGCCTGATCGTGGCCGGCCTCGGCGACCGGCTCGCGCCCCCGGAGCAGAGCCTGCTGCTCTGGGAGCACTGGGGCCGACCGCGGCTGGAGTGGTTCGCCGGCAGCCACGTGATCCACCTCGGCCGCCAGGCGTACCTCGACGCGATGCGCGAGCTCGTGCAGCGCCCCCGGAGCGACGGAGACCGATGATGCTGCGCCAGCCCGACCACGAGATCGTCGTCGTCGGAGCCGGGTTCTCCGGCATCGGCGCGTCGATCAAGCTCCAGGAGGCCGGCTTCGACGACCACGTCCTGCTCGAGGAGGGCGACGGCGTCGGCGGCACCTGGCACTGGAACACGTACCCCGGCATCGGGGTGGACATCCCGTCCTACAGCTACCAGTTCTCCTTCGAGCAGCGCGGGGACTGGTCGCGGGTGTACGCCCACGGCCACGAGCTGAAGGCCTACGCCGAGCACTGCGCGGACCGCTACGACGTGCGGCGCCGCGTCCGCTTCGGCACCCGGGTCGCCGCGGCGCGCTTCGACGAGGACGCCGAGCTCTGGATCCTCACGACCACGACCGGCGAGGAGCTCGCCGCCCGCTTCGTCATCGGCGCGACCGGGGTGCTCACCCAGCCCAAGCGCCCGGACGTCCCCGGGCTGGACGCCTTCGCCGGCACGACGATGCACACCGCCCGCTGGGACCACGACGTCGACCTGCGCGGCGCGCGCGTCGGGATCATCGGCACGGGGGCCTCGGCCGTCCAGGTGATCCCGTCGATCGCCGAGGAGGTCGAGCACCTGACCGTCTTCCAGCGGACGCCGATCTGGTGCCTGCCGCGCCCCGACGGCCCGGTCCCGGCACCGGTCCGCGCCGCGCTCTCGCGCGTCCCCGGCGCGAAGGCGCTCGCGCGCCTGGCGGCGCAGGCGTTCGTCGAGGCGACGTTCCCGATCCCGGCGCACTTCGACGGGATCGTGAAGGTCGGCCGCGGCGCGGAGGCGCTCGGGCGCGCGTGGCTGCGCAGCCAGGTCCACGACCCCGCGACGCGCGCGGCGCTCACGCCGGCCTACGGCGTCGGCTGCAAGCGGCCGAGCTTCTCGAACACGTACCTCGCGACGTTCAACCGCGACGACGTGACGCTCGAGACCTCGCCGATCGAGCGGGTCACGCCGAGCGGCGTGCGCTGCGCCGGCGGCCGGCACGACCTCGACGTCCTGCTGCTCGCGACCGGCTTCCAGGTGATGGAGGCGACGAACATGCCGCCGTTCCGCCTCACGGGCCGCGGGGACGTCGAGCTCGCGGCGTGGTGGGGCGAGCACCGGATGCAGGCCTACCAGGGCGTGAGCGTGCCGGGGTTCCCGAACTACTTCGCCGTCCTCGGGCCCTACGCGTACAACGGCGCGAGCTACTTCACGCTGATCGAGAACCAGGTCCGCCACATCGTGCGCTGCCTGCGGCGCGCACGCGACACGGCCGCCACGACCGTCGAGGTGACCGCCGAGGCGAACGAGCGGTACTTCCGGGAGATGCTCGGGCGCCGCGACCGACAGATCTTCTTCCAGCCCTCGTGCGCCGGGGCCAACAGCTACTACTTCGACGAGCACGGCGACGTGCCGTTCCGCTCGGCGCTCACCCTCGAGTCCGCGTGGCGCAGCGCGCGCTTCGACCTCGCCGACTACCGCTTCTCGGCGCCGGCCGGGGCCGCCGCCCCCTGATCGGCCCGAGGACGCGGCCCCCTCGGCGTGTGCAGCGCGCCACGAGCGGGTACGTTCGGAGCGTGTTCCCCCCACACACCCCCGCCCCCGTCCCGGTGCGCGCCGGTCACCGCCCGCGCCACCGCGCCACGTCACGCCACTGCGGGCCGCGCACGCCGGCCCCCGACCTGCCGCTCGCCGCCACGGTCGACGCCGACGCCCCGTCGGCCGTCGAGTGGCTGCCGCGTCCGCGACCCGACCGCGCGCTGTGAGCGCCCGGCGCGTGCGCGCCGCGCACCACGTGCGCCGCCGCACCGTCCGCCGTCCGGGCGCGACGTCCGCGCGCCCGCGCGTGCCGGTCGCCCCGGCCCGCCGCGAGCGCCCGCAGCCGCACCGGCGCCGAGCCGCGGTCGCGGTCGCCCGCTGAGGTCGGCGCGCCGGCCGCTCAGGCGCTGCGCAGGAACAGCCCGATCACGATCGCGGCGGTCACGACGAGCCAGAGGAGGAACGCGCGGCGCAGCACGAGCGGCGCCGCGCGCAGCTCCATGAAGTCCGCGCCGACGAAGTGGATCTTCACGAAGGCGACGGCGAGGACCGCCACGGAGGCGACGGTGACGCCGTCCCCGTCGCTGAACCAGCCGTGGTCGGTGCCGATCCACCACGAGGCGAGCGTGGCGAGGATCAGCAGCAGGCCGACGACCGTCGTGCGGTGGCGGAGGATCGAGCTCGTGGTCATGGCTCAGTGGGCGAGGTAGAGGAGCGGGAAGAGGACGATCCAGAGCAGGTCGACCATGTGCCAGAAGGTCGCGCCACTCTCGACGTACGAGCGGTGGGTCGCGTCGATCGCCGGCCGCCGCGCCTGGAGCAGGCAGTACGTGAGGATCCCGACGCCGATGCAGACGTGCAGCAGGTGGATCCCGGTGAGGCCGAAGTAGTACGTCCAGAACTCGTTGGTCAGCATCCCGATGTCCGCGTCGACCTTCGCGCGGTACTCGAAGAACTTCACGACCGCGAAGGTCACGCCGCAGGCGATCGCGCCCGCGAACATCCGGACCGCGAGCGTCGAGAGGCCCCGGCGGAACGCCCGCACGCCGGTGGCGACGAGCAGCGAGCTGACGAGCAGCACGACGGTGTTCACGACGCCGAGCGTCTGCTCGAGCTGCGCCTGCGAGGCGGTGAAGAGCTCCGCCTTCCCGTCGCGGTCGTGGAGGTACGCCGCGAACAGCGCGGTGAAGATGACGAGGTCGGCGAAGATGAAGAACCACGTGCCGAGCTCGCCGGGGACGTGCCCGGCGTGCGGGGCCTCGTGGTCGCGGGGCGCGGACGCCGGGGTCGCGGCGTCGACGGTCGTGTCGGTGCTCACGTGCGCTGCTCCCGCTCAGGCGGCGATCGGCTCGCGCTCGAGCGCGACGGCCTGTCGTTCGTCGGCGACCTGCTGGCGCACGGCGCGCTGGACCGCCCAGGACATGACGAGGAACCAGACGCAGAACGCGCAGAGGATGACCCAGAACGGCGCGATCCCGTTCCAGGCGAAGGGCCCCGACTTGAACCAGAAGATGAGGACGTCGGGCAGCATCACGACGCCGACCCAGAGGTTGAAGAAGCCCAGCCAGCGGGGGAAGACCCGCTGCTCGGGGTGCTGCAGGATGCAGAGCCCGACGGCGATGACCTGGATGAACGTCGCGTAGAAGACGCCGACGAACGGCAGCCAGCCCGCGTCGTTCAGGGCCTCGCTCGCCTCGCCCGTGGTGCAGGCCATGGGCTACGTGCGGACCGATCCGTCGCTGGACCGGCCCGACCTGCAGCTGCACTTCCTGCCGTTCGCGTACCGGCTGAAGCCCGAGTCGCGCTCCGCGCTGACCGCCGAGATGCCGCTGCGGGCGGCGGTCGCGATGCAGCTCACCCTCTGCAAGCCGCACACGCGCGGGCGGGTCACGATCACGGACGCCGATCCGCTCAGCGCGCCGACGATCGACCACCAGCTGCTCGGCGACGAGCGCGACCTGCGGACGATGATCGCGGGCTGCCGCCTGCTCGAGGAGCTGTTCGAGCACCCGGCGTTCGAGGGCTCGATCAGCGGGCGGTTCAACCCGCCCGCGCCGATCGAGGACGACGCGGGGTGGGAGGCGTTCGTGCGCCGCAACTGCTGCGTCGCCTACCACCACACGGGCACCTGCCGGATGGGCCGCGCCGACGATCCCGACGCCGTCGTCGACGCCGACCTGCGCGTCATCGGCGTCCGCGGGCTGCGCGTCGTGGACGCGTCCGTCATGCCCGTCGTGCCGAGCGCGAACACGTACGTGCCGACGCTCGCGGTCGCCGAGAAGGCGTCGGACCTCATCCGCGGCGTCGCCGCCCCGCGGTCGCCCGTGACCGCCGCGACGGCCGCCGAGGGCTGAGCGCCGGCTGCGCGGGACGTCCGCCGGCCGTCAGCGGCCGGCGGACGCGCCCTCCCCGAGGAGGATGCCCGTGAGCTCGTCGAGCGCCTCGCCGAGGTAGACGGCCAGCCGCTGGAGGTGCGGCAGCGTGTCGCGCGCGCCGATGAGGCCGAAGTTCATCGTGCCGGCGTAGCTGATGCAGGTGACGTTCAGCGCGGCGCCGTGGAAGACGAGCGAGACCGGGAAGATCGCGTCGAGGCGGGAGCCGGCGAAGTACAGCGGCTCCGCCGGTCCGGGGACGTTCGACAGGAGCATGTTGAACGGCCGCGGCGTGCGCCCCTTCAGGCCCGCGACGAGGCCGAGGATGAACGGGCCGTTGACGACGACCGTCTGCGAGCTCAGGGCCTCGGCCGGCATCGCCTGGAGGTGCTCCTTCGCGGCGGCCGTCGACGCGCGGATCGCCTCCAGCCGCTCGAGGGGATCGCCGACGTTCGTGGCGAGGTCCGCGACGAGGGTGCCGATCGCCGTCCCGACGCGATCGTCGTCGGCGGAGCGGAGGCTGACCGGGAATCCGACCGTCAGCGACCGGCGGGGCAGCTGGGCGTGCTCGCTGAGGTAGCGTCGCAGCGCGGTGCCGCAGAGGTACAGGCAGACGTCGTTGACGGTGCAGCCCCCGGCCCGGGCGAGCTCCTTCAGCTGCTCGAGCTCGTACTGCTGGGTCGCGAACCGCCGCGAGCCGCCGATCGTGCCGCCGAGCGCCGAGGAGGGCGCGCGGAACGGCGCCTGGAGCGCCCCGCCGCTGAACGCCGCCCGGGTCAGCTCGCCCGCCGCGCCGGTCAGTCCGCGGAGCGCCCGCAGGCCCCCGCGCGCCTGGCGTCCCGTCCGCGCCAGGGCGCTGCCCGGCCCCCGGCCGGCGGCCGGCGCGTCCCGAGGAGGCGCCGCGGGCCCGTCGTCGCCGGCGACCCGCGGCCGCCGTGCGCGGCGCGGCCCGACGGTCCAGATCGGCGGGGTGTCGGGGTCGTCGGCCGACGTCGACAGCGCCTTGAGGATGAGGCGCATGCCGCTGACCCCGTCGATCAGCGAGTGGTGGATCTTCGCGTACATCGCCCAGCGGTTGCCCTCGAGGCCCTCGATGACGTGGACCTCCCAGAGCGGCCGGTGGAAGTCCAGCGGGTTGCCGTGGATCCGCGAGACGAGGATCCCCAGCTCGCGCTGGCTGCCGGGGTTCGGGAGCGCGGAGTGGCGCACGTGGTAGTCGAGGTCCACGTCCCGGACCTCGCGCATGAGCGGGAGCCGCGCGCCGAGGATCGGGGCCTCGACCGGGCGCAGGTTCCACGGCGCCGCGAGCTGCCGCTGCGCGCGCATCCGGGCGAGCTGCCGGCGCAGGTAGTCCGGCGGCGCGTCCTCCGGCAGCGTGAGCTCCAGCAGCGCCCCGACGTGCATCGGCGTGTCGCGCGACTCCACCAGCAGCCAGGCGCCGTCCAGCGCCGAGATCATCCGCATCGCTCCGCTCCCTCCATCGGGGAGCAGTCTCGCGCGGCCGCGGGCGGCCACCACCCAGCGCGCGGCCGGAGCACCGTCCGTCCCGCGCCCCGGCGCGGGACGGACGCCGCCGCTCAGCGACGGACCTTCGCGGTGGTGCGGATCGCGCCGGCGCGCAGCTCGAGCACCGCCGAGCGCTTGCCCTTGAGGGCCCGCTTGCCGGCCGCGGACAGCTTGAGCGTCGCCGACACGACGCCGGTCGTGCCGACCTTCACCGTGCGCCGGGCGACGGTGCGCTTGCGGTAGCGGACCTGGAGCGCGGTGCGCGCGCCGGCCTTCAGGCCGCTGACGCGCAGCGTCACGCCCTTGCGCAGGACGGAGGACAGGCGCAGGGACCCGCGAACGGTGATCGCCGGGCCGCGCGGCGGCTTCGCCGTGTCGGGCTTCGGGTCGGGCTTCGCCGTGCCGCCGCCCCCGCCGGTGTCGCCGCCGGTCCCGCCGCCGCCGGTGCCGCCACCGCCGCCGGCGCCGCCGCCCTTGCCCGGGCCGGCGGGCACGTCGGCCGGACCCCAGTCCGGGCTCGTCGCCCCGGGGATGAGGAGCCGCTTGGCGTGCTCCGCCGTCGGCGTGCCGCAGTCGGTCGCGAAGCTCGGCAGCGGCAGGACGTTGATGCCGGAGTCGTCGGCGAAGGCGAGCGTCGTGCCGTCCGGCGACCAGGAGGGCGAGCTGATCCGACCCGTGCCGTCGGTGAGCTTGTAGCAATTCTCCGGCACGTGGGGATGGCCCCCGTTGCCGCGGTAGAGGAACAGCGTCTCGTGCGCCTGGCCGGTGACGAAGACGAGCTTCGTCCGGTCGCGCGTGAGCTCGCCGTCGGCCAGGCCGCCGGTGGCGCTCGGGTCGAAGAACCACGGCGACATCGCGCCGCGGATGCCGTTGTGCTGGTCGCCCGGGGTGTGGACGACCGCGTCGGGGTTCCCGACCTGGATCGGGTCGGAGATGATCGTGCCGCCGTCGCTGGTCCACGAGGGACCGACCCAGCCGGTCTGCTCGTTGAAGCCGGGCTGGTCGAACGGGCTCTTGCCGTCGGGCGAGATGTAGTTCGTGCCCTGGCGGCCGTAGACCGTCTGGCAGCCGTTGGACGGGTTGCAGTTCGGGGTCTGCCCGGTCTGCGTGTAGTACCAGGAGTACGCGATCCGCATGCCGTCCGGCGAGATCGCCGGGTCGAACGGGCCGCGGAACATCGTGCCCGGGTGCGTGTAGGAGTGCGGCGTGAGGATGTCGTAGCGGCGGCTGCCGTCGACGTGGATCGGCGAGCCGTCCGGGTTGAACGTGCTGATCCGGTCGCCGCGCAGCGCCGCGATCCGGCCGCTGTCGGACTGCGAGACCTGCGAGTAGCCGCCGTCGTCGGTGACGCGGTACTGCCGGGAGCCGTCGGGCGTGGAGAGCCAGACGTCGCCGCCCTTGACGTAGGCGATCGAGTCGGCGGAGGCGGGGGTCGCCGCGGCGGCCAGGACGCAGGCGGCGAGGGCGGCCGCACCAGCCGCGCGGCGGCGCAGGGGACGGGAGGTGGATGACATGGCGAGCATCCTGCGATCGATCGCCGTCCCCCACCACGGGGAAGCCCCCCGAACCCCACCCCAAACCTTCGTCGGGGTCCCCGACCCGCCCGAGCGACGACTACCCGTGGACGAGCTGCAGCGGCGCGGCGCCGAAGCGGGGCGCCATCTGGTTCTGGAGGGCGATCAGCCCGGTCAGCGGGCGCACCATGACGGTGAACTCCGCGATCAGTCCGTCGTCGTCGAAGCGCAGGTAGTCGACGCCCTGCAGGTCGCGGTCGCCGATCCGCGCGCGGAACGGCAGGACGACGAACGGGGCGGTCGACACCGGCGCGTCGAAGCGCAGCTCCTCGAAGATCTCGAGGATCGCGCCGAGCACGCGCGCGACCTGCTCGCGTCCCTCGAACGGCTTGGGCGTCACCGGGCTGTGGAGGCGGATCCCCTCCGCCAGCGAGGCGCGGACGCCGTCGAGGTCCCCCCGCGCCATCGCCCGCTCGTAGCGCTCGTGGACCTGCTCGCTCATCCTCGGCTCCTGCTGCTCGTGCTCGGCGATGCGCTCCGCGTGCTCATGCCGTCGTCCGCTCGCGGGCGCGATCGCCGGTAGCGGCCTCGGCCTCGGTCGGCGGCGGCACGTAGCCGGGCAGGTCCGCGTCGGGCAGCTCCTGCCAGGGGAACGCTCCTCGCGCCTTGTCGATCGCGTAGCGCGCGCGGCCGTGCGCGTTGTACATGTGCCAGACGGCCTGGAGCGAGAACGGCATCGGCGCCATCCAGAAGCCCGAGGGGACCGGATCCAGCGGGCGCGGGTCGGCGAGGCCGATCTCCGCCGCGACGTAGCCCTCGCCGTCCTCGTAGGCGAGCCGGGCGAGCACCGTGCCGTCGCGCTCGACGATCTGCGTCTCGCCGACGTAGAGCGTCCGGTACGGGACGCCCGGCATCAGCGGCGTGCCGCTGCGCACCTCGCCCACGTGCTGGGCGATCGCGACCGGGGCCCCGACGGCCCGCGCCATCCGCGGCGCCATCTCGCGGGCGACCGCGACGTTGTACTGGTGGTCGCGCCCGAACCACGACCGCACCGGCAGCCAGTCGGGGTAGGACCACCAGCAGGACCCGCCGAGCACCGCCCGCACCCGGCCGCGCAGGCGGCGTGCCGTGCGGCTGCGGTTCCACTCGAACCCCATCGCGGTGCCGATCGGCCCCAGGCCGGTCGTGAACAGCCCGTCGTCGGTGCCGGCGGTCGTGTAGGCGTTCTCCCACATCGACGGCTGGTCCTTGTCGTGCAGGTGCGCGCCGCCGTCGGGCTCGGCGATGACGTACGTGCCGCGCGCGTCGGCGCCCCGCTTGGCGACGAACCCGCCGCCGATCGTGCAGTCGAGCTCCCGCGCGAGGCGCCGAAGGAGCGCGAACGGCTCGCCGGCGACCGGCCGCGCGACGGTGCGCACGACGGCGCCGTGGGCGCTGGGCGAGGTCATCCCCTCCGGGAGGAGCACGACGTCCGGCGCGTGCTCGCGGTGGGCCTGGCGGACGAGGTCCGCGACCCGGCGCAGGTTGCGGTCGACGTCGCCGACGACGAGCTGCGGCTGGATCGCCGCGACGGTGATGCGATCGGGCATGGTCGGTCCTCAGGCGGCGGTGGTGGCGGGCTGCTTGCGGCGGCGCGCCGGGCGCGGCGCCGGCGGGGCGCCGTCGCCGGCGGACCCGGGCGGGCTCGACGCGGCCGCCGGCGTGGTCTCCCCGGCGGGCGGCGCCGGGTCCGCACCGGCGTTCCACGAGGCGTCGACGGGACGCTGGCGGACGGGCGCCGACGGGGCGGGACGCGCAGGGCGCAGCGCGACCCGCGGAGACCAGCCGTTGCGGCCCCAGCGGTTCCAGGTCCCGCCCCCGGCGCGTCGCCCGGAGCGCAGGACCGCGAGGTCCCACTGCATCCGCGCGTCGAGGCGCAGCTCCTCGACGGCCTCGCGGACCAGCGCGCCGCGGTCGGCTCCGCGTCGCAGCGCCGCCTTGGCGAACCAGCGCAGCTGGCGGTCGAGCCGGAAGAGCTGCTGCGGCTTGCGCGTGCGGGCGAAGACGTCGGCGAGCTCCTGCGCGAGCCGCGGGTCGTCCGCGGCCTCCCGGAAGAACTCCTGCTCGAGCTGGCTGACCGGGTGCGTCCGCGTGTGCTTGCGGCCGAGGTAGAAGCTCGGCAGGCACTCCGCGTCGCGCTCGAGCTCCCAGGCGAAGAGCCGCCGGTCCAGCCACTCCGGATGGTCGAGCGCCTCCGCCGCCGTCTCGCCGAGACGCCGCCCGAACCGCAGCGCGTCGCGGATGCCCTGGGCCACGACGGGGTCCTTGAAGTGGCCGGCGTCGCCGACCAGCGCCCACCCGGCGCCGCTGGAGACGCGGAAGAACGCCTCGACGTCCGCCGTCGAGCGGAGCTTGCCCTCCCGCTCGGTCCCCGCCAGCCGGCGCCGCAGGCCGGGGTTGCTGGCGACCTTCTCCGCCCAGACGCCGTCGGCGTCCTTGCGGAAGCGCGAGATGTCCTCCTTCGGCGGCATGAACAGCGCCAGGCCGCCCTCCTGGTCGGTCGGGAAGAACATCCCCAGCGTGTCGCCGACGCGCCACTGGGTGATCGAGTCGCGGTGCGCGGCGCCCTCCGGGTCCCCGGCCCACGGGTCCCGGACGTAGTGGAAGGCCAGACCGCGACCGTTCTCGGCCGTCCGGTAGACGTCGGAGCCCAGGAGCTGCGCCATCTGCGACCGGCGGCCGTCGGCGCCGACCACCAGCCGGGCGCGCAGCTCGCGGGACGCGCCGTCCGGGTCCGTGTAGCGCACGCCCGCCGCACGGCCGCCCTCCCACAGCACCTCGGTGACCGTGCAGCGCTCGCGGACCTCGGCCCCGGCGGCCCGCGCGGTCTCCACGAGGGCCATGTCGAGGCCGATCCGGCGCACGCAGAGGCCGTAGTCGATGCCGTCGACCGGCGTGTAGTGCCCGCGGACGTCGTGGCCGGCGGCCGAGAGCTGCACGGCGGGGAGCTTCGGGGCGCCGGTCTCCAGCACCCGCTCGAGCGCGCCGCTGCGGTGCAGCTCGACGACGCACCCCGCGAAGAGCACGTGCGTGGAGAGGGTGTCCGACGGGAACGACGCGCGGTCCAGCGCGACCACCCGCCGCCCCCGGCGGGCCAGGGCGATGGCGGTCGCGGTCCCCGCGGGACGCGCCCCCACGACCACGACGTCGACGACCTCCGTGCTCTGCGACATGCTGCTCCGTCCCTCCTCCGACGACACCATGCCGCCAGGCTAGGTCGGGGCCTCGGCCCGGCGAAAGTCCCGTCGGGGGTAACCCGTTCCCCCGACCGAGCACGCCGTCCGCGGACGTCCCGACCCGATGGGGAGGGCGGGCGGGCGGGTGCGCTCGGCGCGCCCCGGCGACGCCGCTCAGCGGCGGTCGAGGATCCCCTCGACGGCCTCGTCGGCCGCCTGGATCCCGCCCTCGAGGCGGAGGAACCGCGACACCGCCTCCGCGCGGTTGGCGGCGCGCAGCTTGCGCAGGATCCGCTTGACGTGCGACTTCACCGTCCCCTCGGACAGCACGAGCTGATCCGCGATCACGGCGTTCGTCGCGCCGCCGGCCATGAGTCGCAGGACCTCCATCTCGCGGCGGCTCAGCAGGCGCTCGGCCGGCGAGCCCGGGGCGCCGATCACCGGCCGGGTCGCGCGCGACGCCGCGGGAGCCGGCGGCGATCGGGGGACGTCCGGCGCGTCGAGGCCGATCTCGGACTCGCAGAACGCCGAGACGAAGTCGTCGGTGGCCTGCAGCATCGAGCGGACGTGGTCGCGCTGCGCCGTGAGCCGGTCGACGAGCACCTTGCGCTCGATCATCGACCCGAGCGCGGCGGCGAACGCCGCCAGCACGTCGCGGTCGATCGCGTCCACGCGCCGCCCCGAGAAGTGGCGGTCCGCGTGGATGGTGGCCAGGACCTTGCCCTCCGGCATGACCGGCACGGCGACGTAGCCGCTGGTCTCGATCTTGTCGACGATCGGCTTGTACCCGCGCGGATCGTCCATCGGATCGAGCATCAGGGCGGCCGCCCGCCGGCGCAGCATCTCCGTCTCCAGCAGCATCGACTGCAGCGGCACGGGATGCGCCGCGGCCACGGCGTGGCACTCCGAGGCCCACGCCTCGTGGTCGCGGAAGTGCGTGGCGATCGCCGACAGCCGCGAGCCGTCGACCCGGAAGAGCATGGCCCGGTCGAAGCCGTAGCGGCGGCACGCCTCGATCGTCTCGCGCTCCAGCAGCTTCTCGACGCTCGACTCCCCCTGCGGCCGGGCGAGCGCGTCCTGGAACGCGCCCAGCGTCCGCAGCCGCCGTCCGACCGACCGCTCCTGGTGCTCGCGCGCGAGGTCCTGCAGCTCGAGCGCCAGCCGCGAGACGGCGAGGAGGTCGTCGCGCTCGAGCCCGGCCGGGGACTCCAGCGCGTCGCGGAGCTGCCCGACGGCCCCCGTCAGGGCGTCGGCGGCGTCCGGCGATGCTCCCGCCTCGTCGTCCTTCGGCGGGTCGACGTCGACGTACCGGGCGGCCCGCCGCAGCGCGTCCCCGATCCGCCGCCCGAGCGCGGCGTCCTCGCGCCGCAGGGTCTCGGCGTCGTCCCACTGGATCCGCCGCGAGGCGGATGCGATCTCGATCGGCACGACCGTCCCCTCTCCTCCGATAGACCGGCCGATTCGAACGTACACCCGGCATCTCCCGTCGGGGGGATTTCGGCCCGAACGGGGGAACGAGTGACCCCCGTCGAGGCCTGTCGCGCCGGGCCTGGGGCGAGCAAGATCGCCGCATGGGCCTGAACCTCGCCGCGCTGCTCAGCCAGACCGCCGCCGCGCGGCCGCACGCGACCGCCCTGCGGCGCTCGGACGCACCGGGCGAGGCCCTCTCCTACGGCCGGCTCGACGAGCAGGTCGCCGGGTTCGCGGGGGCGCTGCGCGATCGCGGCGTCGCGGCCGGCGACCGCGTCGCCCTCATGGCGCCGAACGTCCCGGGGTTCGTGATCGCGTACTGGGCGATCCTGCGGATCGGCGCCGTCGTCGTGCCGATGAACCCGCTCCTGAAGGCGAGGGAGATCGCCTACTACCTCGAGGACTCCGGCGCGCGGGCGTTCCTGCACCTCGACGCGCTGTCCACCGAGGCGCAGGCCGGTGCCGCCGCCGCGGGCGTGGCGACCGTGATCGGGTTCGACGGCGGCTCGTCCCCGCTGCCGCAGGGCGAGCGCCCCGTCGCGTCCTGGACCCCGCGGGGCGCCGACGACGCCGCGGTGCTGCTCTACACCTCCGGCACCACCGGGTCGCCGAAGGGCGCGGTGCTGACCCACTCGAACATGACCTGGAACGCCCACGTCGGGGCGATCGACCTGCTCGAGGCCACCCCCGAGGACGTCGTGATCGGGACGCTCCCCCTCTTCCACAGCTTCGGGCAGAGCGTGGCGATGAACGCCACGCTGGCCACCGGCGGCACGCTCGTGCTCGTGCCGCGGTTCGACCCGGAGGAGGTCGTGCGGGCGATCGTCGGCCGTCGCGCGACGATCTTCCTCGGCGTCCCGACGATGTACGGCGCGCTGCTGCAGGTCCTCGGCGACCGCGACGTCTCGAGCCTCCGCCGCTGCCTCGCGGGCGGCGCCGCGCTGCCCGTCGAGCTGCTGACCGCCGCCCGCGAGCGCCTGGGATGTCCCGTGCTCGAGGGCTACGGGCTCTCGGAGACGTCGCCGGTGGCGTCCTTCAACCGCGCCGACGACTGGCGCGCGGGGTCGATCGGCAAGCCGATCCGCGGCGTCGAGCTGCGCGTCGTCGACGGGGACGCCCGCCCGGTCCCGGTGGGCGAGGTCGGGGAGATCCAGATCCGGGGGCACTGCGTGATGGCGGAGTACCTCGGCCGTCCCGAGGCGACCGCCGCGGTGCTCGACGCCGACGGCTGGCTCTCGACCGGCGACCTCGCGCGGACCGACGAGGACGGCTTCGTCTACGTCGTGGACCGCAGCAAGGACCTGATCCTGCGCGGCGGGATGAACGTCTACCCGCGCGAGATCGAGGAGGTCCTCTACCACCACCCCGCCGTGGCCGAGGCCGCCGTCCTGGGCGTCCCGCACGAGCAGCTCGGCGAGGAGGTCGCCGCCGTCGTGGCCCTGCGGCCGGGCGCCGCCGCGAGCGAGGACGAGCTGCGCGAGTTCGTGCGCGAGCGGATCGCCGCCTACAAGTACCCGCGGGTCGTGCGGGTCGTCGCGGCGCTGCCGAAGGGCCCGACCGGCAAGATCCTCAAGCGCGAGATCGACCGCGCGTCGCTCGCGGCGACCGCGCCGAGCCGATGAGCGGCGTGCGCAGCGCCCCCCGTCCGCCGGGCGCGGCGGACCGCGCGGAGGCCCTCGTGACCGTCGCCGACCACGGTCCGGTCCGCTCGATCGCGCTGAACCGCCCCGCGAAGCGCAACGCGCTGGACGACGAGCTCGTCGCGGCGCTCGCGGACGCCTTCCAGGCGGCCGAGACCGACGTCGCCGTCCACGCCGTCGTCGTGCGCGGCCACGGGCCGGTGTTCTCCGCCGGCATGGACCGCGCGACCCTCTGCGAGCTGGCGGAGGTCCCCGGGCGGATCCGGGAGTTCCACCGGCTCGTGAGCCGGACGTGGAGCCTGCTGGAGCAGATGCTCAAGCCGACGATCGCCGAGATCCACGGGACGTGCCTCGGCGGCGCGCTGGAGCTCGCGCTGGCCTGCGACCTGCGGGTCGTCGCCGACGACGCGCGGCTCGGCCTCCCGGAGGCGCGCATCGGCCTGATCCCCGACTGCGGGGGGAGCTCGCGGCTGCCGTCGATCGTCGGCCTCGGCCGCGCCAAGGAGCTCGTGATGACCGGGCGCGTGATCGACGGCCGTCAGGCGCACGCGATCGGCCTGGCCAACCGGACCGCGCCCCGGGGCGAGCTCGCCGGCGCGACCAGCGACCTGCTGGACGAGCTGCTGCAGTGCGCGCCCGTCCCCGTGGCCTACGCCAAGCGCGTGCTCGACGCCGCCGCGAAGCCCGGCTTCGCGGCGACCACCGAGCAGGAGGTCACCGTGCAGCAGATCTGCGCGCAGACGATCGACTTCGTCGAGGGCACGCGCGCGCTGCAGGAGGGCCGCCGCCCCGCGTTCTGCGGCTTCTGAACCCCGAGGAGAGGAGCGCGCGATGTCGACCATCGACGCGATCGAGCAGCACCCCGTCGACGCCGCCGCGGCGTCGATCACCGTCACCGACCCCGCCACCGGCGCCGTGATCGGCACGGTGCCGATCACGAGCCCGGACGCGGTCGCCGCCGCCGTGGCCCGCGCCCGCGCCGCCCAGCCGGCGTGGGAGGCGGCCGGGTTCGCCGGCCGCCGCGAGGTCCTGCTGCGCGCGCAGCGGTGGCTCGTCGACCACGCCGAGGAGCTGATCGACGTGATCGTCTCCGAGACCGGCAAGACGCGCGAGGACGCGCAGATCGCGGAGGTCGCCTACGGCGCCGCCGCGCTCGGCTTCTGGGCGCGCAGCGCCCCGCGCTACCTCGCGGACGAGAAGGTCCGCTCGTCCAACCGCTTCCTCACCGGCAAGCGGCTCCGGCTGCGTCACCGGCCGGTCGGCGTCGTCGGCGTGATCGGCCCGTGGAACTTCCCGCTGACGAACTCCTTCGGCGACTGCGTCCCGGCGCTGGCCGCCGGCAACGCGGTGCTGCTGAAGCCCTCCGAGCTCACGCCGCTGACCTCGCTGTTCCTCGCGCGGATGCTCGAGGAGGTCGGGCTGCCGGAGGACGTCTTCCAGGTCGTCACCGGCGACGCGACGACGGGCGAGGCGCTGATCGACGAGGTCGACTACCTGCAGTTCACCGGCTCGACGGCGACCGGTCGCAAGGTCATGGAGCGCGCCGCCCGGACGATCACGCCGGTCGGGCTCGAGCTCGGCGGCAAGGACCCGATGATCGTGCTCGCCGACGCGGACCTCGAGCGCGCGGCCAACGGGGCGGCGTACTACTCGCTGCTCAACGGCGGGCAGATCTGCATCTCGGTCGAGCGGATCTACGTCGAGGACGCGATCTACGGGCCGTTCGTCGAGCGGGTCGCCGACAAGGTCGCGAAGCTCCGCCAGGGCGTCCCGGGCGCGGCCGGCTCGGTCGACGTGGGCGCGGTGACCTCCGCCGCCCAGCTGGAGATCATCGACGCCCACGTCCGGGACGCCGTGGCCAAGGGCGCCCGCGTCGTCACGGGCGGCCGGCGCGGCGAGGGCCCCGGCCAGTTCTACGAGCCGACGGTGCTCGCCGACGTCGACCACTCGATGGACGTCATGCGCGAGGAGACGTTCGGGCCGATCCTGCCGATCATGCGCGTGCCGGACGCCGAGGAGGCGCTGCGGCTGGCCAACGACTCCCCGTACGGGCTGCAGGGCTCGGTCTGGACGCGGTCGGTGGCGCGCGGACGGGCCCTCGCCGAGCGGCTGCAGGTCGGCGGCGCGTCGGTGAACGACGCGATCCTGCTCTACACGGCGCTCGAGGTCCCGATGGGCGGCGTCAAGCGCTCCGGGATCGGGCAGCGGCACGGCCAGGCCGGGATCCGCAAGTACACGCACCCGCAGGGCATGCTCGTGATGCCGCTGTCGCTGAAGCGCGAGATCAACATGTACCCCTACCGCGCGTGGTCGACGGGGCTGCTGGGCCGGGCGATCCGGCTGCTGAACCGCGGCCGCGCCTACCGCTGAGCATCGCGATGGCGCTCGCGTTCGTCGAGCTGGAGTTCACCCACGCGCTCGGGCCCCCGCCCGGGCGCTACCGGCTGGCCGACGGGGACGTGCTGCTGCTCGACGTCCGCGGCGGCCCGCTCCCGCCGGTGCTCCCCCGGCTGCGCCGCTCGCGCGCCCTCCCGGTCGACGACGCCGAGCCGGAGCGGCCGGTCGCGCTCGCCGTGGCGCGGCTCGTGCGCAGCAGCCGCCCCCTCGACGAGCCCGCGGCGCTCATGCGGCGGTGGCGCGACGACGAGGGCCTGCGCGAGCGGGACGTCGCCGCCGCGCTGGCGGTCCTCAACGGCGCGATCCGGGCGTTCCGGGTCGCCGCCCAGAACCCGTACGTCGTCGAGGTCGGCCGCTGGGACCCGCGGGTCGTGCGGCTCGGCTGGGGTCGCCCGGAGGAGATCGACGAAGGTCGCGCGTCGGAGCTGCTGGCGCTGCAGGCCCGCCGCCGTCCGTGGGGCGGCCCGCCGCTGGCGCAGCGGCTCGCACCCGACGAGATCGTCGCGGCGCTGCTGCGCACCGGCGGGACCCTGAGCGGCGCCCACGACGTGCTGCTGCGGGGCCTGCTGGACCTCGCCCACGACCGGCCCGCCGCGGCGCGCGCGCAGGCGCGCGCGGCCCTCGAGCTCGTCGCCGGTGAGCCGGGCGTGCCGGACGACCTGGCCGCCGCGGCCGGCGAGCTGCGGGCGGCGGCGCGCGATGCCGACGACGTCGGCGCGCTGGCCGACGTGCTCGACGCGGCGGGCGCGCTGCTCCTCGCGCTGCGCGAGCACGAGCTCGCCCGGCTGACGCAGCCGACGCCCTAGGGGATCGGGGCTCGCCGGCCGTCGCCGCGCGCCGGAGGGGCTCAGCGCCCGGCCGGCGGCTCGGGCGCCGGCCCGTCGCCGAACGGCCCGGGGTCCTGCAGGCGCCCGGGCGCCGGGTAGGCGTTGCGGTGCTCGCCGGTGAACGGCGCCACGAGCCCGCTGTGCGTCAGGCCCTCGAGCGCCCGCCGCATCTCCGGCGTGAAGAGCGAGAGGCTCGTCGGGCTGTAGTACTGCTGGACCCGCAGGTAGTGCCCGACGCCGTCCCGGCGCTGCGTCGTGGAGCCGACGGCCGCGAAGAACGCGCCGAGCTCGCGGCGGTAGGGGGCGAGGTGGCGGACGAGCGGCTCGAGCTGCGCGACCAGTCGGCGCGTCGGGTCCACGGCGGGCAGCGCCTGGTCGGCGAGGCCCCGCAGGCCGTCCAGCAGCGGATCGGCGCGGCGCAGGAACGGCGGGAGCTCGCGCAGCAGCCGCCGCCCCTGGACGGCCGCGGGACCGAGGTCGTCGACGACGGGGCGCAGCGTCGCCACCGACGCGGCGAGCGCACGCACCGTCGGCGTGCCGGTCCGCGAGAGGCCCGCCAGCCGCCGGGACGTGCCGGCCGCCTGCTCGAGCGTCGCCGGCAGTGCGTCGATCGCCCGGCCGAGCGCGACGTCCCGCGCCGCGGCGGCGTCGGCCGCGCGACGCGCCTGGGTGGCGAGGGTGCGCACCGCGGCGCTGCGCCGGCCGAAGGCGGCCAGGACCCGGCCGGTCTGGTCGGCGAGGTCGGCCAGCGCGTCGCGCTGCCCGCGCAGCACCCCGGCGACGGCGTCGACGCGGCCGACGGTCGGGCGCAGCGCCGCGAACAACTCGCCGACGTCGGCTCCGCGACCGTCGACGCCCGGCCCCAGCGCGTCGAGGTTGCGCTGGACCTCGGCCCGCGTGCGCCGGTCGAGCGTCGAGAGGATCCGGTCCAGCTGGACCGCCTCGCCCGCGTGGTCCAGCGGCAGCGCGTCGCCCTCCGCGAGGGCGCCGGCCGCCGCCGTGCCGGGGTCGACCTCGAGGTAGTTCTCGCCCACGAGCGTCTTCGTCCGCAGGCGGACGCGGGCGTCGCGGTGGATCGGCGCGTAGCGGCGCTCGATCGCCAGGTGCACGACGCCGGCCGCGCCGCGCGGCTCGATCCGCTGCACCTTGCCGATCCGGACCCCTGCGGCCCGCACGTCGGCGTTGGCGACGAGCTGGAACGGATCGGGTAGCACGACCGCCACCTCGTAGCGGTCCTCGGCGAGGGGCAGCCGGCCCCCGGCCAGCACGTAGAGCCCGGAGAAGACCGCCGCGCAGACGGCGAGGAACGCGACGAGGACCGCCGCCTTGCGTCCCAGGTGCGACGTCGTCATTCGGCGCAGTCCTCCTCATGGCGGGCGTTGGGCTCGCGCAGCGCCCCGTCGACGCTGTCGACGCCGAGCACCGACTCCGCGCGGGTGTAGGCGGCGTTGGCGTCCCCGAACTTGAACACCGACAGCGACCAGTGCAGGAACTTCTGGCTCGGCAGCAGGCAGCCGGCGACCTTCGTCGTGACGCGGTCCAGCCGCGGCGCCTGGGGGGCCAGGCGCGTGAACGTCCGCTCCAGCCCGGCGGCGGTCGGGCGCAGCGCGACGCTCAGCGGCTCCAGCGCGACGACCGACGGCCGCAGGGCCCGGACCGCGGGACGCGCGTCGCGGCCGAGCCGCTCCAGGGCCGTGAGCCCCGGCTCGAGGGCCCGGGCGACGGGCCGCAGCTCCCGCAGCGCCGGGTCGACCTCCCCCGTCGCCGCATGCACGCGGGCCAGTCCCCGCTCGAGCGTCGTCAGCGTCGCGGGCAGCGCCCGCAGGGTCCGGTCGAGCGGTCGGTCGCGGCGGGCGAGCTCGTCGAGCGTCGCTCCACCGCCGCGGACGAGCCCGGCGAGCTGCCGGTCGCGCGCGGCCACCGCCCCGCTGACGCCGGCCAGCGCGTGGACGAGCCGCCGCATCGTGGTCCGTCGTTCCGCGAGCACCCCGGTCAGGCGCCGGGCGTCGTGCAGGAACGGCCCGAGCTGCGCGAACGCGGCGCGCAGCTGGCGTCCGCCCTCGTCGTCCAGCCCGCGACCGAGGCCCTCCAGCAGCCGGGTCATCCGCACGCGGGTGTCGGCGTCGAAGGTGTTCAGCACGCGCGACACGTCGACCGGCGACGTCGTCCGCTCGGCGCCGAGGACCGTCTCGGGACCGAGAGCGCCGGCGCGCACCGACCCGCGGTCCTCGATCGCGACGTACATGTCGTTCAGCGGCGTCTGCGGGCGGATCCGCAGGCGCGCGTCGCGATGGATCGGGGCGTAGCGGCGCTCCAGCGACAGGGTGAGGACCGGTCGGCGCCGCTGCAGGTCGATCCGCTTCACGACGCCGACGACGACCCCGGCGATCCGCACCTGGTGGTTGACCTGCACGCCCTTGGCGTCATCGACGGCGACCCGGACCTGGACGTAGTCGTCCCACGGGCGCTCGAACGTCTGGTTGCGGAAGACGACCCAGGAGGCGAGCGCCGCGCAGAGCAGCAGCCAGCCGATCCAGAGCAGCGGGCGCCGGGCGCGGCGCAGCTCGAGCCGCAGGCGGGGAGCGATCATCGGCGAGCCTCCCGCGCCGCGGGCGGGACGCCGAGCAGCGCCCCGAGGGTTCGCTTGAGCCCGTCGCAGCCGACCGATCCCCCGGCCGGATCGGCGAGCACGAGCCGGCAGGGCAGCGCGTCCAGCGACCGCGCGCTCAGGCCCGGCTGCATCCGCAGGAGGTAGCCGTTGGCGTCGAAGCGGCTCGCGACCGCCGACGCGCCGCTGAACCACGGGCCGATCGCCCAGCCGTTGGCGAGCTTCGTCTCGTCGTCCCGGCGCGCGAGCCACGGCACGAGCTCGCGCAGCGAGCGGTCGACCGTCGGCTCGAGCGCGGCGATCAGCGGCCGTCCGACGGCGCTCGCCCCGCGCAGGGCGGCGATCGCCGGGCGGAGCTCCTGCAGCGTCGGGCGGGCGGCGCGCAGCAGCGGACGCGCGTCGTCGAGCGCCGGACGCAGCGCCGCGACCGTCGCGTCGAGCCGCCGGGCGCCGGGGCGCAGCTCCTCGACGAGCGGGTCGAGGAGGTCCAGCGTCCCGCGGACCCGTCGCAGCGTGCGCTGCGCGCGGTCCTGGGCGCCGGGGGCCACGGCGATCAGGCGTCGCAGGTCGGCGGCCCGCGCCGCCGTGGTCGCGAACGTGCGCGCTCCCTGCTCCACGAGACCGGCGAGGTCGTCGTCCTCGCGCGCCAGCGTCCCGGTCACGCGCGCGGCGTCGCGCACGAGACGGGTGAGGTCGCCGTTGTCGCGGCCCCGGAGCGCGGCGAGCCCCGGCGCGGCGGTCGCCGCGGCGGGCGCCGCCTCGTCGATCGCGCGGCGGACGTCGGCGGGGCGGCGGAACCCGCGCTCGAACTCCCGGGTGGCGACCCGCAGGGCGCGTCGTCCGCCGGGGTCGAAGACCTGCAGGAGCTGGTCGACCTCGACCTGGGCGCTCGTGCGACGCGTCGGGATCTCGTCGTGCAGGGCGTCGGCGGCGTCGCCGGGCTCCAGCTCGACGTACATGTTGCGACCCAGGAGGGTGCGCCAGTAGAGGTGGGCGCGGGCGTCGCTGCGCAGGTCGAGGTCCTGGCCGCGATCGATCCGCATCCGGACGATCGCGCCGCGGCCGCCCGGCCCCAGCTCGACGCCGGAGACCTCGCCGACGTCCACGCCCGAGACGCGCACCGGGGCACCCGCGCGCAGGGAGTCCGCGCGGGCGAAGCGCGCGGTGACCTCGTCGCGGCGGTCGGGCCACAGCGGCACGCCGCGCCCGAAGCCGGAGACGAGCACGAAGGCCACGATCGCGACGAGGATCGCGCCGTTGCGGACGGTGCGCGGGCGGTGCTGCCCGGGGACGTAGCGGAAGAGGCGCCTCATCGGTCGCGGCAGGGCTCCGGGTAGGCGTCGGTGCGCAGCGGCGGGAGCGCCTGCGACAGCGCGGGTCCCTGGCCGCCGACCGACTCGAGCGTCGTCAGGAGGTGCAGGCGCAGCGCCGTGGCGGGGCCGATCGGCGCGCCGGTCGGGACGCCCTCGGTCAGCACGCCGCGCCAGCCGCGGAACCAGCGCCGGACGTCGCAGTCGCGTCGGCCCAGCTCGACGAGCAGCGGGCTGGACGCCCGGGCGGTGCGGGAGATCGCGGGGACGACCGGATCGAGCGCCGTGAGCAGCCGCAGCGTCGGATCGGTCGCGGCCTCGGCGCGGCGGAGCACCGGCGGCGCGGCCCGCAGGCCGGGACGGCCGTCGCGCAGCATCCGCGAGACGGCGCGGAACGTCCGCGGCCCGCGCGTCAGCGCGTCGGCGCCCGCGGTGCCCAGGCGTCCCACGGCCGTCAGCAGGGGATCGGTCCGGCGCAGGTCCTCCGCGATCCGGCGCAGCGCGTCGGGCGCCACGGCGAGCGTGCCGTCCACGCCGGCCTCATGCTCGGCGACGGTCCGCAGGACGCGGGCCTCCGGCCGCAGTCCCGCCGCGATGTCGCCGCTGACCGGCGCGGCGGCGCTCGCCGCGGCCTCGGCCCCGGCGACGAGGCCGGCGGTCGCGCCGGTCCGGGCGTTCAGCGGCGCGAGGGCCGAGCGCGTCCGGCGCAGCGCGCGCGGCGCCGACTCCAGCGTCGCGGCGACGTCCTCGCCGCGGTCGGCGAAGCCCCGGCCCAGCTCGCGCGCGGCGGTCGCGGCCTCCCGGCGCCGCCGGCGGTCCAGCGTGCCGAGCACGCGGTCCAGCGGGACGGTGGCCGAGCTCTGGGTGGCCGGGATCACGGCCCCGTCGGGCAGGGGCGCGCCGCGCCGCCCGGGCCGCAGCTCGACGAAGCGCACGCCGATCGGGCTGCGCGGACGGACGACCACGCGGGTGTCGGCGCGCAGCGGCGCGATCCGCCGCTCGAGCTGGAGGTCGATCACCGCGCGGCCGTCCCGGACGCGCGGGTGCAGCACCTGTCCGACGTTGCGCCCGCCCATCCGGACCTGGTGGTGCGCGGTCAGGTTGTCGGCGTCGTCCAGCGCGACGGAGAGGGTGTAGTACCCGCGGCCGGGGATCCGGTTGGGCGCGTCGTAGCCGACGGCCAGCAGGAGCGCGGCGATGGCGGTCGTCGCCACGCCGAGGGCGACGAGCGCGACGCGGCGGGGCGGACGGCCGGCGGGGCGCCGACGGCGCGGCCTCATGGGGCGAGCACCTCCCGCAGGAGCCGCTGGATCCGGCCGGGGACCTCCGCCGCGGGCCGGGCCGTGCGCGACGCGCGGGACCCGGACCCGGGACGGTCGCGCTCGCCGCCCCGCGCCGGTCGTGGCGAGGAGGAGGACCGGGCGCGGGACGACGAGGGGGCGGACGACCCGCCGAGCCCGCGGCCGAGGGCCTCGAGCGCGGTGCGTCCGACGATCAGCCGCAGGCGCAGGACGTGCCCGAGGCCGTCGCGCTCCTGCTGGGCGCGGGCGTAGCCGTGGACGAAGCCGAGGGCGTCCGCGATCGTCCGATCGAGCGTCGTCGTGACCGGCTCCAGCTCCGCGGCCAGCTGCGCGAGGTCGCCGGTCAGCGGCTCCAGGCGACCGACCGGCCCGGTGCCCTCGCGCCCCAGGCGCGTCAGGGCCGGGGCGACGGCGCGCGCGGTGCGCAGCGTGCCGCGCGCGTCGTCGGCGAAGCCCGGGGCGCGCTGCAGCGCCTGCCGCAGCGCCGGCGCCGACGCCCGCAGCCGGCTCGCGGCGGGGACGAGCCGGTCGGCGCTCTCGGCCAGGACGCCGACGCTCCGCCCCAGCTGGGTCAGCGCCTGCGGCGCGCGGTCGATCGTGGCGCCGAGCGCGGCGCGGCGACGAGCGGTGACGCGCAGTGCGGCGTCGGCCTGGGCGACGAGCTCGGCGAGGTCGTCGCGACGCCCGTCGACGTCCCCGACGACCCGCTCGCCGGCGACGATCAGCCGCCGCATCCGCGCGTTGTCGCGTCCCAGGTCGTCGACGGTGCGCCCGAGCTCGTCGAGCGCCGGGGGCAAGTGCGCCAGCAGCGCGTTGAGGTCGGCGCCGCGGCCGGCCAGCGCCACGCCGGCCTCGTTCACGAGGATCCGCAGCCGCGCCCGCACGTCCGGGCCCAGCGCGTTGAGCACGTCGTCCAGCTCGACCGGGGACGCGGTGCGCCGCAGCGGGATCGTGGACGCCGACGCGCGCGGGTGCCGGACGTCGCCCGGGTCGAGGTCGACGAACTTCTCGCCGAGCAGGTTCACCGGCCGGGCGCGGGCCGACGCCCCGGCGCCGATCGGCGCGGCCTCGTCGTCGAGGCGCATCGTCACCATCGCGGTGTCGCGGCGGGTGAGCGTCACGTCGGTCACGCGGCCCCCGGTCGCGCCGCCGACCTTCACCGCCGAGTTGCGCCGCAGGCCGGCGGCGTCGGCGATCTCGGCCCGCACGACGTACCCGCCGGAGTGGTCGAAGAGCAGGTCGCGCCCGAGCAGCACGACGCCGACGGTGGCGACGCCGACGAGCAGCGGCAGCAGCGCGCCCCGGACGCCGCTCATCGCCGCGCCTCCGGATCCTTGGCCGGGTCCAGCGCATCGGGCCCCGCCCCGCACTCCGGCAGGGACCGCGGACGGCCCTCGTTGAGGCCCGGCGGCCGGGGCAGCGCGTAGGTCACGCCGGGCACGACCCGGACGAGCTGCGCCGAGCTCAGCGGCTGGTCGTTCACGGAGGTCGGCCCCTGGAGGATGTGGGTCCGGGCGTAGTGCCCGCCGGCGTCGAGGTTCTGGCTGAAGCCGGTCCAGGTCGAGAGGAACGCGGCGATCTCGGGGGCGTACGGCCGCACGCAGCGCGCGGTCGGGACGGTGCCCTCGAACGCGCGTCCGACGCGGCCCAGGAACGGGGCGGCGTCGCGCAGCAGCCCGGTGACGCCCGGGGCGTCGGCGGCGACCGCGCGCAGGACCGAGGCGCCCAGGCGCGAGGTCCGTCGCAGCTCCGCGGCGGCCGGGACGGCGACCGGGGCGAGCGTGCGCAGGCGGCGGGCGCCGGGCGCGACGTCGCGCAGCAGGGCGTCCAAGCGCGGGACGGTCGCGTCGAGACGCGCGAGCGTCGTCCGGGTCTCGCGCAGCGTCGCGGGGAGGCGCTCGATCGACGCCCGCACCCCGTCGGCGTCGCGGGACAGCGCGTCGAAGGTCGAGGCCGCGCCCTGCAGCAGCCGCTCGATGCCGGGAGCGCGGGCGGCCAGGACGGCGCTCGCGCGGTCGCCGCCGGCGATGAGCGACGCCAGCGCCCCCTCGTCGACGGCGAGGTCGCCCAGCACCCCGCCGAGCGAGGCGACCGCGCCGGGTCCGCGGCGCAGCGCGGCGTTCAGCTCGCGGCCCCGTCCGCTCGTGCCGGCGGCGCTCAGGCCCATCGCGTCCTGGAAGCGGCGGCGGGTCGGGGCGTCCATCGTGTCGAAGAACCGGTCCAGCTCGACCGGCGCGCGCGTGTCGCGGCGTGCGATGACGCCTCCGTCGGGGATCGCCGGCGCGTCGCGCGGACCGGGGTGCAGCTGCACGGTCCGGGTGCCGTTGCCGACCGTCGTCCCGAAGCGGATCTCGGCGGTCGTCCCGCGCGGCAGCGGCCAGACCCGCTCGTCGTCGATGCCGAGCTCGACGATCGCCTCGCCGTCGCGATAGGCGACGTCGCCGACCTTGCCGACGTCGACCCCGTCGACCTGGACGTCCAGCCCGGAGGTCAGGCTGACCGCGGACGAGAACACCGCCCGCACGTGGTGGGGCTGGCGGCGGGTGCCGGCGGCCCACCACGCCACGAGCGCGGCGGCGAGCGCCAGCACGACCACCCACGGGCGGTCGAGGAGATGCCCGGCGGCGCGCCTCATCCGCCGATCGGCCACCGCGCGTTGAGGCCCCAGAAGACCATCGTCCCGAGCGCGCCGATGACGTGCAGGACGATGAGGTTGAGGATCATCGACCGCGCGGTGGCGGTCCCGACGCCGACCGGTCCGCCGCGGGCCCGGAAGCCGTAGTACAGGCCGATCAGCGTGATCGCCGTACCGATGCTCATCGCCTTGATCTGGGCGTAGAGCACGTCGATCGGGTCGGCGAAGGCCCAGTGCGTCAGCTCCCATCCGCCCTGGGAGACCTCGCCGATCTGGACGATCAGGACGAGGTAGTTGGCGAGGTAGTAGAAGCCGAGCCCGACGATGTAGAGGAACGGGAACGCCAGCCACGCGGCCACCAGGCGCGTGGCGATGACGTAGCGCATGGGGTTGATCCCCTGGGCCTCCATCGCGTCCAGCTCGTCGCTGATCCGCATCGACCCGATCTCCGCGACGAGCCCGCAGCCGACCTTCGCCGCGAGCACGTAGCCCCACATGAACGTCGTCAGCTCGCGGAGCCCGCAGCCCTGGGTGAAGAGCCCGGCGTAGGCGGTCGCGCCGTACCCGCGCAGGACGTAGTTGGCCTCCGTCCCGCACATCGTGCCGACCATGAACTCCATGAACCAGATGACGAGCGCCGATCCGGAGACGAGCAGCGCCGTCTGACGCAGGATCTCGCCGGTGTAGCGCCAGACCCCGGGCAGCTCCACGAGCGTGCGCCCGACGAAGGTCGCCAGCTCGCCGGCCTCGCCCAGCCCGCGCCGGACCGGCTCGCCGAGCCCGCGGGCCAGCCGCTGGGACGGGGTGCGCGCCTGCCCGACGCGGAACGGGCCGACGGGCTGCTGCTCGTGCTGCGAGGCCGCTTCCATCCCGGCCTCAGTGGAGGTTCGCCGTCTCGGGGAAGGCGGCGAGCAGCGTCGAGGTGAACGCGTAGTTGAAGACCCAGATCCCGACGAAGGAGACGACGACGGCCTGGTTGACCGCGCGCCCGACGCCGGAGGAGCCGCCGCTGACGTGCATGCCCTTGTAGCAGCAGACGATCGCGACGATGAAGCCGAAGCCCGTCGTCTTCAGCACGCTGCCGAGGAGGTCGGGGAGGCTGAAGTTCGACGCGAACGTCGAGAGGAACCCGGACGTCGACTCGCCGAACACGACGACCGCCGACACCCAGCCGCCCATGACGCCGAAGACGAGCGCGATGATGTTCAGGAGGAACGTCATCACCCCGAGCGCGTAGAAGCGGGGGACGACGAGCGAGCGGATCGGGTCCACGCCCATCACGAGCATCGCGTCGAGCTCCTCGCGGACCTTGCGCGCGCCGAGGTCGGCGCAGATCGCGGTCCCTGCGACGCCCGCGACGACCATCGCGGTGATCCACGGCGCGAACTCCCGCACCGAGGCCATGACGAAGAACGCGCCGAGCCGGTCCGTGGTGCCCAGCAGCGTGAGGAAGTTCGACGCCTGCAGCCCGGGCGCGCTGAAGCCGAAGAAGACCGTCGAGAAGATCATCGGCACGAGGCACCGGCGCAGCAGCAGGTACGCCTCGTCGATCACCGCCGGGCGCCACGAGTAGGGCGGGGTCAGCGACGTCGTCACCACCCGCGCGGTGAGCAGCACCATCCCGGCGACCTGCTCCATCGCCCGGACCGGCGCGCCGAGCGGCCCCTCGGCGGCCGGCGCGCCGGCGGGGGGTGCCTCCGCCGCGCGCGGCGGCGTCGCTCGCCCGCCGCCCGGCGCCGGGCCGCGGACCGTCAGGTCGCCGGACACGTCAGTCCATCCCCAGGGGTCCGCGCGGCGCGCCGGCGAGGAACTGCCGGACGAGCGGGTCGTCGGACGCGAGCATCTCGGCGGCGGGGCCCGACGCCACGACCCGGCCCTTCCAGAGCACGGCGAGGACCTCGCCGATCCGCCGAGCCGACGCGATGTCGTGGGTGATGACGACGTACGTGCCGCCGTGCTCGGCGTGCATGGCCTGGATGAGCTCGCAGAGCAGCGCGGTGCGGACCGGGTCCAGGCCGGAGTCCGGCTCGTCGAAGATGACGATCTCCGGCTCGAGGACGAGCGCGCGGGCGAACCCGGCGCGCTTGCGCATCCCGCCGGAGAGCTCGCTGGGCAGGCGGCGCGCCACGGCGCCGAGGCCGACGTCGTCGAGGCGCCGGCGCACGACCTCCGCGACCCGGTCCTCCGGCAGGTCGGTGTGCTGGCGCAGGGGGAAGGCGACGTTGTCGAAGACGTCCATCGAGCCGTACAGGGCCCCGTCCTGGAACAGGACGCCGAACCGGCGGCGCATCGCCAGCAGCTCCCCGAGGTCCATGTGCGGGACCGAGCGACCGCGGACGAGCACGTCGCCGCGATCGGGGAACAGCAGGCCGATGAGGTGCTTGACGAGGACGGACTTGCCGGTTCCCGACGGGCCGAGCACGACGGTGATCGAGCCCTCCGGGATCCCGAGCGAGAGCCCGTCGAGGACGACGCGGTCGCCGAAGCGCTTGTGGACGTCGCGCACCTCGACCGACCAGCGATCGCCGGGCTCCCGCTCGTGGGGCGCGCCGCCGGGCAGGCGGGTCGTGGGGACCGTCGCGGTCATGGGCCTACTCTCTGCGGCGCCCGCCCGGCGCGGAAAGGCTCTCTGGGGGCAACCGATGCCCCCGACCGGATGAATCCCGTTGCCGGGCGCGCGGTGCGGGCCTACGTTCGCGGCGATGAGCACCCTCGAGAACCGCACCGTCTTCATGTCCGGCGGCAGCCGCGGCATCGGCCTGGCGATCGCCGAGCGCCTCGCCGGCGCCGGCGCGAGCATCGCCTTCGTCGCCAAGACCGACGCCCCGCATCCGTCCCTGCCCGGCACGGTGCACACCGCCGCCGCGCGGATCGAGGCCGCCGGGGGACGCGCGCTCCCGATCGTCGGCGACATCCGCGACGGCGACGCCGTCGAGCGGGCCGTCGCCGAGACCGTCGCGACCTTCGGCGGCATCGACGTGTGCATCAACAACGCCAGCGCCGTCGACCTCTCGCCGATGGGCGAGCTGTCGCTGAAGCGCTACGACCTGATGCAGGCGGTGAACCACCGCGGCACGTTCGTCGTGACGAAGGCGTGCCTGCCGCACCTGCGCCGCTCCGACCACGCCCACGTGCTGAGCATCAGCCCGCCGCTGGACGTCGCGCCGCGCTGGCTGGCCGGCAACGCCGCCTACACGCTGTCGAAGTACGGCATGACGATGCTGACGCTCGGCCTCGCCGCCGACGAGCCGACGATCGCCGCGAACTGCCTGTGGCCGCGGACGGCGATCCAGACCGCCGCCGTCCAGAACCTCCTCGGCGGCGACGCGACGATGGCCCGCGCGCGGACGACGGAGATCGTCGCCGACGCCGCGCTGGAGATCCTCCGCCGCGCCCCGCGGGAGCGGACCGGGCGGGCGCTGATCGACGACGAGGTGCTCATCGAGGCCGGTGCGACCGACCTCGGCCGCTACCACCCGCACGGGGCGGCGACCGCGCTCGAGCCGGACTTCTTCATCGACGAGGTCCCGGACGAGGCGACGCTGCGCGCGGCGCTCGCCTGATCCGGCGAGCCGCGTCCGCCCTAGCCCAGGGCCTGCGCGCCGAGCACGCCGAGGAGCCGGAGCTTCTCCTGGCTCTCGCTCCCGGGGACCGCGGTGTAGACGAGCAGCCGGTGGCCCTGGTCGGGGTCCACGAGCGACTGGCAGTGGAGCTCGAGCGCGCCGACCTGCGGGTGCGCGAAGCGCTTGAGCTCCCGCGGTCGGAGGCCGACCTCCTGGGTGGCCCAGAGCGCCCGGAACTCCTCGCTCTCGGCCAGCAGCGCCTCGGCGTAGCCGACCGCGCGCGAGCCCGGGCCCCGCAGCGCGGCGATCTCGCGCAGGCCCGACGCGTAGAGCCGCGACAGGAACGCGTGGTCGTCCGGCGCGTAGCGGGCCCGCGTCGCCGGATCGGTGAACCAGCGGTAGCCGAGGCTGCGGGCGGGCCCGGTCCGTTCCCGGGCGTCGCCGTTGAGGGCCACCCCGACGGGGGTCTGGCGCAGCGTCTCGCCGAGCTCGGTGACGATCTCGGCCGGCGTGTCGGCGAGCCGGTCGAGGATCCGCAGGAGACCGGGGCTGACGTGCTCGCCGTCACCGCCGCGGGGCGGCGGCTGGTGGCCCGCGAGCCGGAAGAGGTGGTCGCGCTCCTCCAGCGACAGGTGCAGCCCCTGGGCGATCGACGCGATCATCGCCGGCGACGGGTGCGGTCCGCGCTCGCGCTCGATCCGCGCGTAGTAGTCCGTCGACATGTGGCTGAGCGCGGCGACCTCCTCGCGGCGCAGGCCCTGCGCGCGACGGCGCCGGCCGCGGGGCAGCCCGACGTCCTCCGGTTGCAGCGACGCGCGGCGGCGTCGGAGGAACGCCGCCAGGCCGGCTCGATCGATGACCATCCGCCGTCCGTTCTACCGGTCCGCGGCGGCGCCGACCACGACCTGTCGATCCCCCGCTGCGGCGCGGACCGGGGGATCGACGGGTCCTGGTTGCGCGCGGGCGGCTGCGCCACCGTGGAGGGGACCCGCACGACCAGGAGCCTCGATGTCCCGCCCGCCCCACTCCATCACCGTTCCCGACCTCGCCGGCCGGCGCGCCGTCGTGACCGGCGCCAGCGACGGCATCGGCCTCGGGATCGCCGCCCGGCTGGCGGCCGCCGGCGCCGAGGTCGTGCTGCCGGTCCGCGATCCCGCGAAGGGCGAGGCGGCGCTGGCGGAGATCCGGCGCCGGACGCCGGACGCCGCCGTCTCCCTGCGGACGCTGGACCTCGGGTCGCTGGCGTCCGTGGCGGCGTGCGGCGCGGCGCTGCTGGAGGAGGACGTGCCGATCGGGATCCTCGTCGGCAACGCCGGGGTGATGACCCCGCCCGACCGCCGGACGACCGCCGACGGCCTGGAGCTGCAGCTCGGGACGAACCACGTCGGGCACTTCGCGCTCGTCGACCGGCTCCTGCCGCTGCTGCGCGCCGGCCGGGCGCGCGTGACCTCGCAGATCAGCATCGCCGCCGATCGCAACGCGATCAACTGGGAGGACCCGAACTGGGAGCGCTCGTACCACGGCATGCGGGCCTACAGCCACTCGAAAATCGCCTTCGGCCTCTTCGCCCTCGAGCTCGGTCGCCGCAGCGAGGCCGGGGGCTGGGGGATCACGAGCACGCTCGCGCATCCGGGCGTGGCGCCGACGGGCCTCCTCTCCGCGCGACCCGAGCTCGGCCGCGAGCGCGACACCCGCAGCGTGCGGGTGATCCGGGCGCTGTCGGCGCGCGGGATCCTCCTCGGCACCGTCGAGACCGCGTCGCTCCCCGCGGTCGTCGCCGCCACGGCTCCCGAGGCCGCGAACGGGACGTTCTTCGGTCCCTCGGGCCTGGGGAGGCTCGGCGGGCCGCCGGCCGAGCAGCGGCTCTACTCCCGCCTGCGCAGCCCCGAGGACGCGCGCCGCTTCTGGCGCATCACGGAGGAGCTCATCGCCGAGCGCGGCTGAGCGGCCGGCTCAGCCGCGCGCGGCGGTCGCCGGCGCCTCGCGGCCGAGCGCCGCCGCGAGGGCGGCGCGCGAGCGGATCCCGAGCTTCGCGTACGCCTGGCCGAGGTGATGCTCGACGGTCTTGCGGGTGACCCAGAGCTCCTCGGCGATCTGGCGGTTCGTCAGGCCCTCGGCCGCGAGGTCGGCGGCACGGCGCTCGCTCGGGGTCAGGGCCTCGACGCCGCTGAGCCGCTCGCGCCGCGGACGGGCGCCCGCCGCCTCGAGCTCGTCCCGGACGAGGCGCGCGAGCAGCGTCGCCTCCGCCGCCGCGGCGAGGTCGAGCGCCGGCAGCAGCGCGTCGCGCGCGTCGGCGCGGTGCCCCGCGCGCCGCAGCGCGCCGCCGAGATCCAGGCGCGCCCACGCGGCCTCGAGCCGCATCGGCCCGCCGTCGAGGATCGCGACGGCCTCCCGCAGCGCCTCGATCCGCTCGTCGCCGTCGGTCGTCGTGGCCCGGGCGCGCAGCGCGGCGCCGAGCGCGCCGTCGGTCCCGGCCGCGCGTGCCACCGCGACGTCGTGGTCGGCGAGGGCGCGTGCCTCGTCGCGGTCGCCGTGGGTGGCCAGGAGCGTCGCCAGGCGCAGACGCGCCCGCGTGGCGAACGGGCTGCGCCAGCCGCGGAGGTCGCCGGAGGCGAGCGTGCGGCGCAGGTCCTCCTCGGCGCCGGCGACGTCGCGCCGCCACGTCCGCACGAGCGCCCGCGCGGAGCGGACGTAGGGCTCGACGAAGGTCCCCTCGCACGCGCCGAGCGGCACGTCGACGGCCTCGGCCGCCTCGTCGAGCCGGTCCAGCAGCACGAGGTTCTCGGCGGTGATCGCGGCGAGGGCGCGCTCGGTCATCTCCAGGTCGAGGCGCCGGATCGCGTCGAGGCCGAGCTGCGCGCGTGCCGCGCCCGTCGCGATCGAGCCGAAGTCGCGGTGCCAGTAGCCCCACGACTGGTTCACGAAGATCGAGGCGAGGTGGTCGCCGGTGCTGCGCACGTGCGCGTCGGCCTGCCGGAGGAGCTGCTCCGTGCCTGCCACGTCCTCGGCGAACCGGTGCGCGTGGGTCAGGAGGTTCCACGTCGAGCCGGCGGGGCCGACCGCGTCGATGAGGCGGCCGTCGGCGAGCGCGCGGCGGGACAGGGTCAGCGTCTCGGCGGGCGGCGCGCCGGCGCACGAGGCCTGCAGGGCGAGGTGCGCGAGCATCACCGGCGACGGCTCGGCCGCCGCGGCCCCGGCGGCGAAGCGCCGCTCGCGCTCCTCGGCGAAGCCGTCGACGAAGACGAGCGACTCCAGCAGGAACGACTCCAGCCGCAGGTCCAGGCGCGGGTCGGTGGTCTCCGCGCGGGCGCGCTCGGCCTCCCGCAGCGCCGCGGCGGGGTCCGTGTGCAGGAGGACGAACGCGCGCGCGGCGCGGGCGCGCGCGGCCTCCTCGGGCCCGAGCCCCGCCTCGAGCGCGCGCTCGAGGTGGTGCATCGCGTCGGGGTGGTGGGCGTGCAGCGCGCGCTCGCCGAGCTCGAGCTCGACGATCCCCCGCAGCGTCGCGGGGGGCGGCTCCTGCACGGCACGACGCAGGAGCTCGAGGGCCGTGCCGGTGGCGCCCTCCGCCGCCGCGCCGGCCGCCGCGGCGCGGAGGTCGGCGACGGCCTCGGGGTCGCCCTCGGGATCCGCCGCGAGGCGGTGGACCGCGACCTCGCTCGCCCGGGCGCCCCGCGCGCGGAGGAGCCGTGCCGCATGGCGGTGCAGCCCCGACCGGTCGCTGCGCGGCACGCCGCGCAGGACCGCGTCGGCCACGAGCGGGTGGGTGAACCCCCAGCCGGCGGGCGCCAGCAGCTCGGCTTCCCGCAGCACCCCGACCGCGGCGCGGGTCCGCTCGGGATCGAGCCCCGCCAGGTCGGCGACGTCGGCGAGCGACGCGCGCTCCCCGGCGACGGCGAGCGCGCGCGCCGCCGCCGCGGCGTCGGGGCCGACCGCTCGCAGCCGCCGGGCGATGACGGGCGCGACGCCCTCGCTGGCGAGGTCCAGCAGGCGCGCGATCTCGTCCTCGCGGCCGCGCAGCGCCGCCCGCCGGGCCTCCTGCACGAGGATCGCCACGAGCAGCGGATTGCCGTCCGTGGCGCGGTGCGCGGCCGCGGTGAACGCCGGGACCGCCCCGCCGCCGAGCGCGTCCTGGACGAGCGTGGCCACGGCGCCGGCCGACAGCGGGCCGAGCCGGACGACCTGCGCCGCCGGTCCCGCCGCGAGCTCGCCGAGCAGCTCGGACGGCGCGCCGGGCTCGTTCGGGCGCAGCGACGCGACGACGACGATCGGCAGCTCGTCGATGCGTCGCCCGAGGAACTCGAGGAACCGCGCCGAGGCCTCGTCGACCCAGTGGAGGTCGTCGACCCGCAGGACGAGCGGCTCGTCGTCGGCGAGGTTCGCCAGCAGCCAGTACAGGCCGTTGAGCGTCGCGTGCTCGACCTCCGCGCCCGGCGCGCCCGCGGCCGGCTCGAGCACGCGCCGCGCCAGCGACGCCGCACCGGTGGCTACCCGGGCGCGATCGGCCTCGCCGAGCGCCGTCCAGGCCGGCTCGACGAGCTGGTGCACGACGCCGAAGGCGAAGCCCCGGTCGAGCTCGGCCGCCCGCGCGCCGAGCGTCCGGGCGCCGTGCGCGGCGGCGAGCGCGGGGACGCGGTCGAGGAGCGCGGTCTTCCCGATGCCCGCGGGCCCCTCGAGGAGCAGGACGCCGCCCCGACCGCTCGCGGCGCGCTCGACGGCGGTGCGCAGGGCCTGGAGCGGGGCCTCGCGCTCCAGCAGCGACGGTTCCATCGCGGTCGATTCTAGGGCGGCGTCGCGGCGGCCCCGGCGGTCCGGGATCGCCGCGACGCCGCCGCCGGCTCAGCGCGCCTCGGCGAGCTCCCGCCCGCCGCTCGCCGCCGCGTGGGCCGCGAGCTTCTCGAGCGACTGCCGCAGCAGCCGGGAGACCTGCATCTGCGAGACGCCGATCCGGCCGGCGATCTCGCGCTGGTACATGTCGCGGTGGTAGCGCAGGTAGAGGATCCGGCGCTCGCGCGGCGTCAGGACGCGCAGCGCGTCCCGCACGAGCAGCTGCTCCTCGACCTGCTCGAAGCCCGGCTCGTCGACGCCGAGCTTGCCGATGAGGACCTGCGCCTCGCCGGCGTCGCCCTCGAGCGACCGGGTCCGGTACGCGGCGCCGGCGCGCGTCGCGTCGCGCACGTCGTCGACGGTCACCGCGAGCGTCGTGGCGAGCTCCTCGTCGCTCGGCAGCCGGCCCGTGCGATGCTCGAAGCGCTGGCGCGCCTGCTGGACGCGAGCGTCGAGCTCCTTCATCGACCGCGGCACGTGGACGGCCCAGCAGCCGTCCCGGAAGTGCCGCTTGATCTCGCCGGTGATGTTCGGGACGGCGAACGTCGCGAAGCGGACGCCGCTGTCGAGGTCGAAGCGGTCGATCGCCTTGACGAGGCCGACGCAGCCGACCTGGATCAGGTCGTCGAGCGGCTCGCCGCCCCGCTCGTACCGCCGGGCGCACGAGCGCACGAGCGGCATGGCGCGACGCACGAGCGCCTCGCGGGCCCGTTCGTCACCGGTCTCGCGGTAGCGCCGCAGCAGCGCGAGATCGTCGTGGTGATGGTGCTTGGACACTGGGGGGTCCTCCTGTTCGTGGGGGTGTCGAACCGGGAGCCCCATCGGCCGAAGCGGGGTGAGCGCAGCGACCCGAGGGGCGAACCGCCTCCTTGTCCGCTGCAGGCGTCCGTCCGGCCCGGGAACGCGGGCACCGTCGGGCCGGTGTCCGCGCGGCGCCCGCACCGCGAGCGACGCACCGAGATCCGGCCGCCTAGGCCACCTGCAACGTGCGTGTTCGACGATCGACGGGCGGCCCGAGGGACCGCTCCGTCCTCCGTCGGCGGCGCCCCTACCCCGCCCTCGCCGCGGCCGAAACATCGGCGGGCGAGGAGCGGTGCGCACGGGCCCGCGAGGGCCCGATCCGCGACCGGCGGGCTATGCTCGCGCCGGTCCGTGATCCCGCGCACACGACCGCCCCGCCGATGCCCCACCCGCACCGCCCCCGACCAGCCACCACGTCGCCGGGGGTGACGCGGCGGACGCTCGTGCGCGGCGCGGCGGCGACCGCTGCGGGCGGCGCGCTCGCCGGCCTCGTGGACCTGCCCGCCCGCGCGACGCCCGGCCGTGCGCGGACGCCGATCTCGCTGCCCTCCCCGCAGCAGGTGCGCGCCGACGTCCAGCGGATGGTCGACTTCGGGCCGCGCCTGACCGGCAGCGCCCCGCACCAGCACTTCGTCGCGTGGCTCGAGCGCGAGCTCGTCGCCGCCGGCGCCCGGCTGCTGCCCTGCGACGACTACGCCTACGAGCGCTGGACCGCCGAGGACGTCGGGCTCGAGGTGCTCGACGGCCCGGGGCGCGGCGCGGTGCGCGTGGCCACGAGCTTCACCCGCGCGCAGGAGACCCCGGCCGGCGGCGTGACGGGACCGCTCGTCTACGGCGGCGTGGCGCCCGTGCCGTCGATCGACGGACTCGACCTCGCGTCGCTCTCGACCTCCCTGGCCGGCTACGGGGAGCAGCTGGCGAGCTTCGTCCAGGGCCTGCTCGGCACGCTCGCCGGCGGCACCCGCGACAGCATCCTCCTCGTCGACCTGCCGCTGCCGCTGCCGCTCGTCTCGGGCATCTTCCTGCCGCTGCTCACCCACCTGCAGTGGGAGGGCCACACCGCGGCCGACCTCCTGACCGAGGAGTACCGCCGCAGCTGGATCCTGCCCGGGCTGCAGCTGCCGCTGGCGCCGTTCCAGGCGCTCGGCGCGCGCGGCGTCGTCTTCGTCCTGGACCGCTCGTACGAGGCCCTGCGCGGGCAGTACCTCCCGTTCTTCGGCGACCACGAGCCCCTGCCCGCCCTGTTCGTCGACCGCGACACGGGGCGGCGCCTGCGCGCGCTGGCCGGCGGGCGGCCCCGGACCCGCCTGACCCTCACCGCCTCGCGGGCGACGGTCACGACGCCGTCGGTCACCGCCGTGATCCCCGGTGCGAGCGACGAGGTCGTGATCTGCAACACCCACACCGACGGCCAGGGCTTCGTCGAGGAGAACGGCGGCGTGGCGCTCGTCCAGCTCGCGCGGCACTTCGGCTCGCTGCCGCCCGGGGAGCGGCTGCGCCGGACGCTCGTGTTCGCCGCGTGGCCGGGCCACACGGGCGGCCATCAGCTGCCGGAGCTCGAGGGGTGGATGGGCGCCCACCGCGACCTCGTGCGCCGGGCCGCGGCGGCGCTGACGATCGAGCACCTCGGGTGCACGCGGTGGCAGGACACCGCCGACCGCGGCTGGCACGCGACCGGCGAGCACGAGCTCTTCGCCGCCTGGGTCACGCAGGGCCGGCTCCACGACATCACGCGCGACGCGCTCGTGCGGGCGAGGATCGACCGCACCGCGCTGCTGCGCCCGCCGGTCCAGTTCGGCGTCGGGGCCGCGTTCCAGCACGCCGGCGTGCCGCAGATCGGCGCGCTCGCCGGGCCGGAGTACCTGCTCACCGTCTCGCCGAACGGCGACATGGACAAGTTCGACGAGCGCCTCGCAGCACGCCAGATCGCCTGGTTCGCCGACGTCATCCGGCGGATCGACGACGTCTCCGCGGCCGAGCTGCGCCGCGGCGACCCGACGCTCGGCAGCTCGGTGCCGTCCGGGGACGTCAGCCGCCCCGTGGTCTGCGGCCCGGGCGACCGCTTCGTCGCCGACGGCGGAGGCGGGGCGGCGCTGCGGGTGCGGTTCTACGGCCGCCGGCGACGGCTCCGCGGCGCGGTCCTCCTGCGGCTCGAGGCGACCGGCGCGGCGCTCGACGGCGTCACGATCGAGCTGCGGCGCGGCGGGCGGCTCGTCGCGCGCACGGGCCGGATGCGGATCGGCGGCCGGCCCCGCGACGTGGTCCTGCGGCGCACTCGCGGCCGCCGGTTCGCGCTCGGGCGCTACAGCCTGCTCACCCGCCGCGCCGGCACGATCATCGACCGGCGCTCGGTGCGCCTCGGCCACGCCACGCGGAGCTAGGGACCGCCGCGCGCGACCGCCGGCCCCGTCGTCTCGGTCACGCGCGCGTCAGGGCCGCCGGCCGTCGCCGCCACGGGCGCGAGGGGGCGCGACGCGGTCGTCGTGGGCGCCGGGGCCGGGCGACCGTCCTCGGCCGGCGCCACGCGCTCGACGCGGCAGGCCGCCTGCTTGAACATCGGCTGCTTCGACGCCGGATCCCACGCGGTGCGCGTCAGCTCGTTCGCCGCTCGATCGCGCCGGCCCTCGGCGTCCCAGGTGCCGTAGTGGAACGGGACGAACACCGAGCCCTCCCGGATCTCGGTGACCCGGGCCCGCGCCCGGACCCGTCCGCGGGCGGTCACGACGTCGACGAGGTCGCCCTCCGCGACCCCCGCCCGCTCGGCGTCGGGCACCGACAGCTCGGCCCAGACCTCGGGGGCCGCGGCGGCGAGCTGCGGGGCGCGGCCGGTCTTCGTCCGGGTGTGGAAGTGGTAGACGGTGCGTCCCGTGTTCAGGCGCAGCGGGTGCTCGGCGGAGGGCTCCTCCTCCGGCGGGACGTACGGCGCGGCGCGCAGCATCGCGCGTCCCTCCGGGTTGCGGGCCCGGTAGGCCTCCGCCGACACCGGCTCGCCGGTGAGCAGGTCCTTGCCGTACGTCTCGCAGCGATCGGGGTGGGCGGGGAAGTCGCGGTCGTCGTACAGCCGCTCGCGCCCGTCGGGCCACCGGTCGTTGCAGGGCCACTGGGTCTCGCCGCCGGCGCGGAGCTTCTCGTAGGAGAGGCCGGTGTAGTCGCAGGGTCGCCCCCGGGTGCACTCCTGCCACGCCGCGAACGCCGACGCGGGATCGTGCCACGGGATCAGCGGCGCGCCGTCGCGGTCGCGGAAGTCCATCCGGCGGGCGTAGTCGAGGAAGATGTCGAGGTCCGCGCGGGCCTCCCCCGGGGGCTCGACCGCCTTGTCGGAGTGGTGGACGGTGCGGTCGGCGTTCGTGAACGTCCCCTCCTTCTCGCCCCACGTCGCGGCCGGCAGCACGACGTCGGCCAGCTGCGCCGTCTCCGTGAGGAACAGGTCCTGCACGACCACGAAGAGCCGCTCCTGCGCGAGGATCGACCGGATCCGCGCGAGCTCGGGCAGCGAGACCGCCGGGTTCGTGGCGGAGATCCAGAGGACGCGGACGTCCCCCTGCTCGGCGAGCTCGAAGATCTGCATCGCGTGGGTCGGCGGCCCGTGGTGGTCGATCGACTCCGGGTCGACGTTCCAGAGGGCGGCGAGCTCGCGGACGTGCTCGGGGTTCGCCCAGTTGCGGAACCCGGCGAGGTCGCCGTCGGCCCCGCACTCGCGCGTGTTCTGCGCCGTCGGCTGGCCGTTCATCTGCAGGATGCCGCCGCCGGGCCGTCCGACCGCGCCGCGCAGCAGGTTGATGTTGTTCACCTGGACGGCGGCGGCCGTGGCCTGGTGGGACTGGTAGACGCCCTGCAGGCAGGTCGAGAGGATCCGGTCGGTGCCGGCGAGCAGGTCCGCGGCCGCGCGGATCCGCTCCGCCGGCACGTCGCAGATCGCGGCGGCCCACTCGGGGGTGCAGTCGGCGACCTGCGCGACGAGCTCGTCGTAGCCGATCGCGTGCGCGTCGACGAAGGCGTGGTCGACCGCGTCGCGGGCCACGAGCTCGTGCAGCAGCGCGTTGAGCAGCGCGACGTTCGTGCCGCTGCGCACCGGCAGGTGGACGTCGGCGCGCCGGGCGGGGAGCGTCGGGCGCGGGTCGACGACGATCAGCCGCGGTGGGTGCGGGCCCTCGAGCCGGTCGAGCATGCGCTCCCAGAGCGTGACCTGGGTCTCGGCCACGTTGTGCCCGACGAGGAACAGGACGTCGCAGTGGTCGACGTCGGTGTACGAGCCGGGCTGGCCGTCGCAGCCGAACGTCTCCTTCAGCGCCTCGCCGGCGGTGGCGGTGCAGAGCCGGGTGTTGCCGTCGATGTGGTTCGTGCCGAGGCCGGCCCGTCCGAGCACCCCGAGCGTGTAGTACTCCTCGAGGAAGAGCTGGCCGGACGTGTAGAGGCCGAACGCGTCCGGTCCGTGCTCGTCGAGGACCTGACGCGACCGGTCGACCATCGCCGCCATCGCCGTGTCCCAGTCGGTCTCCACGAGCTCGCCGGCGCGACGGACCAGCGGCCGGGTCAGGCGGTCCGCCGAGCGGTTGGCCTGCCACCCGAAGAGGTCCTTCGGACCGAGCCGGCCGTGGTTCACGCGGCTGTCCGCGCGCCCGCGGACCCCGACCATGCGCCCGTCGCGCACGGCGATGTCCAGCGCGTCGCCGTTGGAGTGCAGGATCGACGCCGTCGGCACCCACGCGTCGACGTCCTCCGGCCGAACGCCGTCGTCCAGGCGCGTGTCGACCCGCACCGGCCATCGCGCGTCGCGGGCGTAGGGCGTGCGGGTCCCCCAGGGCTCGGCGATCCGGTCCGGCATGCCGGACGGCTACCCGCCCCGCTCCGGGACGGGCACCCCGTTCGCGCCAGGTTCGCGAGCAACGGCGCCTCTCGGCGCAGTGCGGTGAGCAGCAGGAGCCCGAGCGCCCTACCCTCGTCCGGTGCTCACCGCAGCCCGCGCCGACCGGCTCGAGCGGCACCAGGTCCCGGTGTACCTGTGCGCGCTGGCGGTCGGCGCGCTCCTCGGGACGCTGGCCCCGGGGCTCGAGCGCGTGCTCGGCGCGGCGCTCTGGCCCGTCCTCGGCGCGCTGCTGCTCGTGACCTTCCTGCCGGTCCCGCTCACCGCGCTGCGGGACGCGCTCGCGGACCGGCGGTTCCTCGTCGCGGCGCTCGTCTCGAACTTCGTGCTCGTGCCGCCGCTCGCGTGGGGCCTGGCGCAGCTGGCGCCGGGCGGCACCGCCGTCGAGCTCGGCGTCCTGCTCGTGCTGCTCACGCCCTGCGTCGACTACGTCATCGTCTTCACCCGCCTGGCCGGCGGCAGCCACCGACGGCTGCTGGCCGCGGCGCCGCTGCTCCTGCTCGCGCAGATGGCGCTGCTGCCGCTCTACCTGTGGCTGTTCCTCGGCGGCGAGCTCTCCGCCGTCGTCGAGCCGGGCCCGTTCGTCGAGGCATTCCTGCTCCTCATCGTCGTGCCGCTCGCGCTCGCGGGGGCCACGCAGGCCTGGGCCGCGCGCTCCCGCCGCGGCGCGCGGGTCCGGAGCGGCGCCGAGCGCACGCCGGTGCTCCTCATGGCCGCCACGCTGCTCGTCGTCGTCGCGTCGCAGTGGCCCCGCGTGCAGGACGACCTCGACGCGGTCGCGGGCGTCGTCCCGCTGTACGTCGCGTTCCTCGTCGTCATGCTCGCTGTCGGCGCCGGCGTCGCGCGCCTGCTGCGGCTCGACGCCCCGGAGGCCCGGGCGCTCGTCCTCAGCGGAGCGACCCGGAACTCGCTCGTCGTGCTGCCGCTCGCGCTCGCGCTGCCCGACGGGTACGCGCTGACCGCCGCGGTGATCGTGACGCAGACCCTCGTCGAGGTCCTCGGGATGGTGGCCTGCGTCCGGCTCGTGCCGCGGCTCGTGCCGGCGCGACCGGGCCCGGTCAGCTGACGGAGGGGGCCGGGCGGCCGTGGTGCTCGCTCAGCGTCGCCGCGAGCGCGAGCGCCCGCGGCAGCGTCAGGACGAGCCGCGAGACGACCTGGCCGTCGCGGCGGTGGGAGCGGCACTCGGCCTCGCTGAACCACGCCTCGCTCGGCAGGTCGTCGTCCAGGCCGGCGACCTCCGCGCGCACCACCACGAGCGCGAGGCGACCGTCGTCCGGATCCTCGAGGCACAGTCCGATCGGTCGCCCGCGCTCGTCCTGCCGGCTGCCCGGCGCCCACCACCGCTGGACGCCCGCGAACTGGATGCCGAGCTCCTCCCGGTACCGCGCGGCGCCGCGCAGGGCGCCGACGACCTCCGGCAGCGCGTCGACGTGCACCGTCGCGATCGAGCGATCGATCTCGACCTCGACCGCCGTCGGCGCGACGCGGACCGTCAGGCCCGGGAGCGGCTCGGCGACGACGACGGGATCGTCGGCGGGCCCGCCGGTGACCGCGGGGGCCTCCGCCAGCGCGTCGACGGCCGCTGATCGGTAGTGATCCATGCGTCCATTATCAAGGACGGCGGACGGATGGACAGGGGGGCCGTCGCACGACGATCGGGCGTCGGCCGTGGCGAGACGCCACGCGCGGCCGCCGGCGCCGGGCGCCGGGCGCCGGATCGCGGCTCAGCCGCGCCGGCTCCAGGGCCAGCGGATCCGGTGGCGACCGAGGTTCCCGTGCGCGCGCTCGACGTAGGCGTCGTCGGAGAACGACACCTCGCTGATCCGGGGCCGCCCGGTCGCGTCGCAGTAGCCGATCGCCAGGTGCGACGCGACGCAGAGGTGGAAGTGCTGCAACCGGTCCAGCGCGCCGCGATCGTGGGTCACGTCCCCGAGCAGCTCGCCGAGCGCGCGCAGGAGGGCGGTCGTGGGCAGCTCGCTGGGATCCTGATGGCGCGCGGCGGAGGCGTCGAGGACCGCGCGCACCGCCGCCGCGGACGCCTCGGGCGAGCGCTCCCCGACGCGCAGCGGACCGCTCGCGGCCGCCTGCAGGACATGGGCCGCCGACAGGTGCAGGGAGCGGTCGGGCTCGGGCAGCTCCTCGGCCACGCGGGTGCTCGCGGTGATCGCCGCGCGGATCTCGGCCGATGCCATCGCGCCACGATCCCACGTCGGACCGGGGAGCGGCGCAGCGCCACCCGGCCCGGCGCCTCCCCTGGGAGGGCCGGACCGGACGACGGCGACGCGGCGCGTGGGCGTCCACGCGCCGGGCGACGCGACGTCAGCCCGCCACGAGCGCCTCGCGCTCGGGCCGCGCCGCACGGGCCGCGAGCTTGTCCAGCGCCTGGCGGAGGAGCCGCGAGACCTGCATCTGGGAGACGCCGATCCGCTCGGCGATCTCCCGCTGGTACATGTCGCGGTGGAAGCGCATGAAGAGGATCCGCCGCTCGCGGGGCGTGAGCGTCGCGAGCGCGTCGCGGACGAGCAGCTGGTCCTCGACGGTGTCGAAGCCCGGCTCCTCCTGCCCGAGGGTCTCGAGCATGATGCGCGCCTCGCCGGCCTCGCCCTCGAGCGACCGCGAGCGGTACGCGGCGCCCGCCCGGACCGCGTCCTGGACCTCCTCGACGGTCACCTCGAGCAGCCGCGCGAGCTCCTCGTCGGTCGCGGGGCGGCCCCGCTCGTGCTCGAACCGCTCGCGGGTGCGGTGCACGCGGGCGTCGAGCTCCTTCATCGCCCGCGGCACGTGCACCGCCCAGCAGCTGTCGCGGAAGTGCCGCTTGATCTCGCCCGTGATGTTCGGCACGGCGAACGTCGAGAACGTCACGCCGCTCTCGAGGTCGAAGCGCTCGATCGCCTTGACGAGCCCGACGCAGCCCGCCTGGACGAGGTCCTCGAGCTGCTCGCCGCGTCGCTCGTACCGCCGGGCGCACGAGCGCACCAGCGGCATCGCACGGCGCACGAGCTCGTCGCGCGCCGCCTCGTCGCCCTGCTCCTGATACCGGCGCAGCAGCGCCAGGTCGACCTTCTTGTGATCGGACACCGGGGGGTCCTCCTGTTCGGGAAACGCGAACCGGGAGCCCCATCGACCGAAGCGGGGGGAACGCAACGATCCGAGGGGCGAACCACCTCTATGCCTGCCGTCGGCGTCCGGGACGGACATGGCGGTCGCGCCCAGCGCGAGGGCCCGCTGCGCGAGCCGTGCGCCCTGCGTCGACCTGTAGGCCGCCGACGACGAACGACGATCGACGCGGTCCCCCACGTCGGCCGTCGCGCCCACAGTACCCCTTCCCGGAGAGCGCAAACGCACGGTCGCGAAGCGGCTCGATCGACGCGACGCTGCGCGCCCGGCCGGTCGTGCGCGGGGCGAGCCCGGGCGCCCTCCCGCCGGGGGGACGGGCCGCGGCGACCACGCGCCCGCGGCGGATCGAGCAAGCTCCTTGCCAAAGTCGACGATGAGACGATAGCGTCTCCTCGTATCACCAGCGCCCCGCGACGAGCGAGTCGAGACCCGATGCCTGCACCACCCCCCACCGAGCCCGCCGACGCACCGCCGCTGTCGGCGGCAGAGCTCCTCGCCGCGTCGCCCGCCGAGGGCGACCTCGAGGCGCTCCTCGACGTCGCGACCGCCGAGTTCGCGCGCTACGGGGTGGCGCGGACCTCGCTCACCGACATCGCCCGGCGGGCCGGCGTCTCGCGTCCGACCGCCTACCGTCGCCTCGGCAGCAAGGACCTGCTGCTGCGACGGATCCTCGTCCGGGAGATGCGGCGGTTCTTCACGTCGCTCGCCGCGGCGCTCGAGGGGGTCGACGATCCGGTCGACCGCGCCGTGGAGGCGTTCGCCGTCGGGGTGCGGACCGCGTGGGAGCACCCGCTCGCCTCGCACCTGCTGGCCGAGGAGCCGGGGGCGCTCGTCCCCCACCTCGCCGACCGCGGCGCGCCGTGGATCGCCGCCGCCCGTGCCGCGCTGGCGGCCGTCCTGGGCCCCGGCGACGGGACCGACGCGCTGGCCCATCGGCGCGCCGAGGTCGTCGTGCGGCTCAGCACGTCGTTCTTCCTCACCCGCGAGAGCGCGCTGCTGGCGCCCGGCCCCGACGGGCTGCGCGCGCTCGCCGACACCGTCGTCCGCGCCGCCGTGGAGGCCGCATGATGCCCGGGCAGTCGGGGTTCCTGACGCCGGCCGGCCCGCTGACGGGCGCCGATCCGACCGTCTTCTGGATCTTCGCGGGCGCGACGTTCCTCATGGTCGCCTGCTCGGTCGCCCTCGCGCTGCGGGACGCCGTCCGGCTGCGCACCGCGCTGCCCGTGGTGCTGCTCGTCAGCGCGACGGCGTGGCTCCCGAACGAGCCGTTCATCGACGCGATCCTCGGCTTCCAATACGCCGCCGACGCGCCGGGCGAGCTCTACACGCTCGCCGGCCGCGTGATCCCGGTCAGCGCGCTGGGGATCGGGGCGATGTTCTCGATCTTCACCTGGTACCTGCACCGGCAGATCGTCGGCGGCGCGTCGTTCGGGCGGATCGTCGCGATCGCGGTCGTCGCCGGCGTCATCGACTGGCCGCTGGAGATCATGGCCATCCAGGCGAACGTCTTCGAGTACTACGGCGACAACCCCACGCGGGTCTTCGGCCTGCCGTTCACGAGCATGGTCCAGAACGCGTTCCTCTACGTGTTCATGGCGTCGATCGTGACGCTCGCCGCGCCGTACCTCCGCGGCTGGCGGTCGCTGCTCTTCCTGCCGGTGATCCCCGGCTGCTACTACGCCGTGGCGCTGCTCTGCACCTGGCCGGCGTACCTCGCCCTGCACGGCGGCATGGCGACCGCGCCGTTCCTCGCGCTCGGGGTCCTGGCCGCCGCGATGAACGCCGCCTTCCCGCTGGCGCTGCTGCGCCTCGCGTTCGACGTGCGGACGCGCAGCGACGCCGACGCCCGCTCCCCGGCCCCCGACCCGCACGCACCGGTCGCCGCCTGAGCGGCCCGGTCGACGGAGGACCCCATGCACCCCACCGCCACCGCGGCCCGCTGCCCCGTCGACCACGGCGGCGGCTCGTCGCGCCCCTCGGCCGCCACGCCGCCGCCGGGACCTCGAGGACTGCCGCTCGTCGGCGCGCTGCCGCTGCTCGTGCGCGACATCTACCGCGCACCCGAGCGGCTGCGAGCGCGCTACGGCGACGTCGTCCGGGTCCCGGTGCCCGGCACGGCCGAGCTCGTCCTCGTCTCCGACCCCGACCTCGTCGTCGAGGTCTTCAACCGCCGGGCGACCGACTACGGCAAGGGCGAGATGAACTACGCCCTCTTCAGCAGCGAGCACCACCTGCCGCTGCCGGTCTCCGACGGCGAGCCGTGGAAGCGGATGCGGCGACTCCTGAGCCCGAAGTTCGGCGCGAAGCAGCTCGAGACGGTGGCGCCGCTCGTCCGCGACGCGATCACCGAGCGGATCGACCGCTGGGACGCGCACGTCGGCACCGGGCGGCCGGTCGACCTCGACGGGCCGTGGAGCGACGTCACGATGTCGGTGCTGCTGCGCTCGATGTTCACGACCCGGCTTGACGAGCGCACGATCGACGAGGCCGTGGTCGCGTTCCGGACGTTCGCCTACTACGCGGCGGTCAAGATGATCGCCACGAACGCGCCCGCGGGCCTCCCGCTGCCCTACCGGCGGCGGGGCGAGCGGGCCATCCGCTGGATCCACGACTTCCTCGACCGGATGGTGCGCGAGCGTCGCCGCGATCCCCTGCCGGAGGGCGGCTCCGACATCCTGCAGATGCTGCTGGAGATCCGGGACGAGGACGGCGCGGCGATGACCGACGAGGAGCTGCGCAGCGAGCTCTTCGGGATCGTCTTCGGCGGCTTCGAGACGACGGCCTCCGCGCTCTCGTGGACGACGGCGATGGTCGACCTGCACCCCGACGTCGCCGCGACGCTCGACGCCGAGATCGACGCGCTGGGCGACGCGCCGCTGACCGCGGAGCACCTCGACCGCCTGCCGTACCTCCACGCGGTCTTCGACGAGGCGCAGCGGCTGCAGGGCGGCCCGATGTTCAGCCGCACGCCGCTGCAGGACACCGAGCTGGGCGGGTACCGGATCCCCGCCGGATCGATCGTCTGGATCTCGCCCTACGCCCTGCACCGCGACCCGCGGCACTGGCGCGACCCGGAGCGGTTCGACCCGCGCCGCTTCGCCCGCGACGAGATCCACAAGGGCGCCTTCATCCCGTTCGGGCTCGGTCCCCGCAAGTGCATGGGCATGCGCCTGGCGTACATGGAGGCGGCCTTCGCCATCGTGACCGCGCGGCGCCGCTACCGCTTCCGCCTCGCGCCGGGGTTCGTGCCCCGGCACCAGTTCCACATCTCGACCGGGATGAAGGGCGGCTGCCCCGTGACGCTGCACCCGCGGCACGCGCCCGGGGTCGGGCCGACCGCCTAGCGCGCGCCCGTCGCGGCGGGCCCGACCCGGCCGGGCCCGCCGGGGCGCGTTGCGGGGCGGGGCGGGGCGGGGCGCCGTCAGTCCGCCAGGACCTCGGGACGCCAGTTGGCGACCAGGTCGTCGATCGGCGCCACGAACGCCGACGGGTCCGGGCACGCGAACGTCCGCGCGGCCCGTTCGTGGCCGCCGGCCCGGTGCTCCGCGTCGCGGGCCCGGCGGACGATCGCGGCCACGTCGGCCTTCATGAACCGCTCCCACGCCGCGACGCCCCGCGGGCTGCCGAGCCCGGCCGCCAGGAGCCGGGCCGAGGCGCGGACGGCGCGGGGCGAGCGCAGCTCCGGTCTGCGCGGGAGCGAGAGCAGCTCGCGGTCGGCCGGGTCCATCGTCAGCAGCGCGACGTCGGTCAGGCCCCGGATCGCCCGACCGACGAGGAGCCGCCGGAGCGGCGGCAGCTCGCCGATCACCGACCCCGCCGGGTACTCGCCCATCGTGAACGGCCGCAGGATCTCCCGCGCCTGGTCGCCCGCCGCCCATCGCCTGCGCGCGACCGCGATGTACCGCTGCAGCTGCGCGGCGGTCGCGGGCAGGTGCTCGGGCGGGACGCCGAGCAACGCACCGGCGACGCGCTGCTCGGCGACGAACCCGTCCCGCTCGGCGTCGGCGAGGGGCCCGACGAGCAGCTCGTACGACGCGATCCAGGAGTCCGTCAGCAGCGCCTGGGTGAGCGAGAGCTCGTACTGCGAATGCGCCTGGTAGGGCGCGCCGGAGACCGGCTCGATCCCGACGACCCGCACGTGGTTGCGCCGGACGAATCCCGCGACGCGCTCGGCCTCCGCCGGCGTCCCGTAGACCGTCGAGTACGCATAGCGGGCGATCGTCCGGTACCGCGCGACGGGGTCCTGATGGACGCGGTCGTGGTCGACGGCCGCCGCCGCGAACGGCGGGTGCAGCGTCAGGAGCAGGCCCTCGCGCAGCAGCGCGACGACGAACACCGCCGGGTTGCGCAGGACCTTCCAGCTCACCGCCCCGGGCCCGAGCGCCCAGGTCGCGGCCGACCGCGGCGAGCTGCTCATGCCAGCGCTCCCGAGCCGCCGGCCGCGAGGCGCTCGAGCCGCACCGGGACCCCGTTCGTGACGGTCATGCCGGAGAGCGGCTCCGCCGATCCCGGGCCGGTGGCGATGAGGGCGTTGACGTTCGGGCCGCCCAGCGCGTTCGCCCGCTGCCACCCCCCGGTGCCGTGCCCGAACCCGTGCGGCATGCAGACCGCGCCGCGGCGGACGTCCTCCGACGCGCGCACGGCGACCGACAGCGCGCCGGCGGACGAGCGCAGCATCACCCGCTCGCCCGACCGTGCGCCGAGCGCCGCGAGGTCCCCGGGGTGCACGAGCAGCTCGGGCTCCTCGAGCCGCGGCTGGAGCTTCTCGACGTTGTGCATCCAGCTGTTGATCGAGCGCAGCTCGCGGCGACCGAACAGTCGCAACGGGTACGCCGGATCGGTCGCGGTCTCGCGCAGCCGGACGAGCCCGCGCTCGAGCGCCGGGCTCGCGATGTCGACGAGCCCCCCGGGGTGGGCGACCCGCCGACCCCGCATCCCGGTCGGCATCCCCTCGCCGAGGACCACGCCGTGGGGCCGACGCCGGAGCTTCGCGACGCTCCACCCCCCACGCCGCAGGCCGAAGCGGTCGCCGACCGGGCCCGTTCGCAGGAGCAGGTCCACGAGGAGGCGGGGCGTGAGACGGCGACCGACGCGCCCGAGCCGTCGGAGCGCCCGTGAGCTGACGGGGACGAGGTCGAGCTCGGCGGCGAGGTCGCGGAGGATCTCCCACTCCTCGCGGCACTCGCCACGCGGCGGCACGACGGCATCGGTCCACTGGAGGAACGGCTGCAGCTGGTAGGGCAGCATGTTCAGGATCAGGTCGTCGCGCTCCAGGAACGTCGTCGTCGGCAGCACGTAGTCGGCCAAGCGGTTCGTCTCCGTGAGGTACAGGTCGAGCGAGACGAGCAGCTCGAGGTCCTCCAGCGCCGCCCGCAGGCGTCCGCCGCCCGGGCAGCTGAGGATCGGGTTGCCGCTCGACACGACGAGCGCGCGCAGCCGGCCGGGGCCGGGGGTCGTGATCTCGTCGGGCAGCACCGCCGCCGGCAGGGTGCCGAGCACCTCGGGGTAGTCGCCGATCCGCGAGCGGTACGTGTCGTAGGTGTCCAGGCCCGCCTTGCGCGCGGGACCGTAGGTGTCGATCGGCGCCTCGGGGAACAACGCGCCCCCGCGGGCATCGAAGTTGCCGGTGACGACGTTCAGCGTGTCGAGCAGGAGGTTGACGAGCGTCCCGTGCGGACCGGTGCAGGCGCCGACGCGGCCGTACACCGCGGCGCGGGGCGCCCGGGCCAGCGCCCGCGCGAGCTCACGGACGGCGCCGGCGTCGATCCCCGACCGCTCCGCCGTCCGCTCCGGCGAGAACGGCGCGACGAGCTCGCGCAGGCGCGCCGCGCCGGTGCTCGCTCGCGCCAGCGCGACGCGGTCCTCCAGCTCCTCGGAGAGGATCACCTGCAGGAGCGAGAGCAGCAGCCACGGATCGCCGCCCGGGAGCACGGCGAGGTGCTCGAAGCGCCGAGCGGTCTCCGTCCGCCGCGGGTCCACGATGACCACGCGCCCGCCGCGCTCGGCGATGCCCGTGAGCTCGCGCCGGACGTCCCCTCCGGAGATGAGCGACCCGTGCGAGACCCAGGGGTTCGCCCCGATGACGAGCAGCAGGTCGGTGTGGGCCAGGTCGGGCACCGGCACGGCCAGCGGCGAGCCGTAGAGGGCCTGCGACGCGACGAACCGGCTCGAGGTGTCCTGCGAGGACGCCGAGTAGAAGTGCCGCGTCCCGAGGGCGTCCATGAAGCCCTTGAACCAGAGCATGTGGGAGGAGGAGAACGCCGCCGGATTGCCCATGTACCCGCCGATGGCGCCCTGTCCGTGGCGGTCGCGGATCCCGCGCAGGCGCACGCCGATCTCCGCGATCGCCGTCGTCCACGAGATCTCGTCGAAGCCGCTGCCGTCGGCACGGCGCCGCAGCGGTCGCTCGAGCCGGTCCGGGTCGTTCTGGACCGCGGTCATCGCGATGCCCTTGGGGCAGGCGAACCCCCGCGTCAGGGGGTGCTCCTTGTCCGGACGCAGCTGCAGCAGGCGGTCTCCCTGGACCGTCGCGACGAGCCCGCAGTTCGGCTCGCAGATGCGGCAGTAGGTCGTCCGGCGCTGCTCGGGCGCCGCGGCGCGCCCGCCGGTCATCGCCCGGCCCCCTGCGCCCGGGCGTCGAGGGCGGCGAACGCGTCGTGGTCGACGAGGGCCGCGCTGATCCGCCGCAGCATCTCGCCGGAGATCGCCCGCGGCTGCATGTCGCCGGGCATGAGCCGCGGCGGGTGGTAGGTCGGCGCCCAGAAGGCCAGGGCGCCCCACAGCTGCTGGCGGTAGCGGATGCGCAGCGCGTCCGCGTCGATCCGCGGGCCGCCCCGCGCGGCGAGCTCGTCGCGGTAGAGGTCGAGCAGGTCGTCCTCCCACCGCCGGCGGTCCTCGACCCGCAGCACCGTCGACAGGGCGTAGGCGACGTCCCGCGCGCCGTCGCCGAGCACGACCGCCTGCCAGTCGCAGAGACCGAGGCGCCCCGTCGCGTCGCGGAACCAGTTGCCGAGGTGGACGTCGTTGTGCAGGACCGTCGGCGCGACGTCGTGGTGCCGCTGGACCGAGGCGAGGAACGCCGACCACGAGCGGGCCGGGTCCCGGCGGACGGCCGGGTCGACGAGATCGCCGCACGTCTCCAGCAGCGCCGGAACGGCGTGGCGATGTCGACGAGCGCGTGCGCGTCGTCCCACTGCCGGACGTACGTCTTGAAGCCCGCCGGGCTCGGGCGCCCCGCGAAGGTCCCATGGAGGGTCGCCAGGGTGCGGACGACCTGCTCGGCGTCGGCGCGCGTGACGTCGCTCGTCGGATCGAGGAAGGTCGCGCCGCGGGTCGCGACGAGGTCCTCCAGGACGACGACCGAGGTCATCCGCCGCGGGTCCCAGGCGCCGTGGAGGCAGCGCGGCGCGTCGACGTCGAGCTCCGGTCGCAGCTCGACGTAGAAGCGGGCCTCGACGAGGCCGGAGATCGCCTGGGTGATCCGCTGGAACGCGCCACGGGCCGACTTCGTGAAGACCGTCTCCGGCAGGCCGAGCGCCGCGGGGTCGCGATCCCAGCGCAGCCGCAGTCGCCGGCGGCTCGTCGTGCCGTCGTGCCCGCCCGCGACGTCGACGGCGACGACGCGCGCGCCGCCGGCCGGCCGCAGCGCGGCGGTCATCCACCGCGGGGAGAGGTCCTCGACGCGCGTGGGCACGCGGGACGGGTCGTCGGTGCGCAGGGGACGCAGGCCCTCGAGCGCCGAGCGCGCGGCGATCGTCCCGAGGGCCGGCACGGCACGGGCACGGGTGGTCCAGCGGGTCATCGTCGTGGTGCTCATCGGCGCTCCAGTCGCAGGGGGACGCCGCCCTTGACGCCCATCGACATCTGGTACTCGTGGCGGATCTCCCAACCCGGCGGCGCGCTGAACCGGTAGCGCTGGAACGCCGTGGCGACCGTCGCGACCGCCTCGATGTAGGCGAGTCGCTTGCCGAGGCACATCCGCGGCCCGCGGCCGAACGCCTGGAAGGCCCCCGCCGGCGTCGGGCTGCCGTCGAGCCAGCGATCGGGACGGAACCGCTCGGCGTCCGGACCCCAGAAGCGCGGGTCGCGCTGGAGCGTGACGTTGGACCAGAGCACCGTCGCGCCCTTCGGGATCCGGTAGCCGCCCAGCTCGTCGTCCTCCAGGGCGACCTTCGGGTTGATGACGAGGCTGCCCTGCAACCGCGAGGCCTCGTCGAAGCACGCGCGGGTGAGCTCGAGCTGCGGCAGGTGCTGCGGGCCGACGGGGACGCCGCCGAGGGCGTCGACCTCGGCGCGGACCCGCTCGGCGATCTCCGGGTGCTGGGCCAGGAGCGCGAACGTCCACGCCATGCCGGCGGCCGTCGTCTCGTGCCCGCCGATGACGAGGAAGAGCATCTCCGTGCGGACCTTGTGGTCCTCGAGCGGGGTGCCGTCCTCGTAGCGGGCGTCGAGCAGGACGCGCAGCACGTCGGTCGTCCCCGTCGGGTGGGCGCGGCGGTCCGCGATGATCCCCGCGAGGTAGTCGTCGAGCCACGCGTCGGCCCGGTCGCCGGCGCGCTGCTTCGGCCGCGGGACCCACCCCGGGAGGGGGAACATGCCGGTCCGGACCGTCGTGGCGAGCATCCGCGCGTCGAGCGCCTCGAGCAGCCGGTCCATCTCCTCGGCGGCGATCCGTCGCGAGAACATCGCGTTGTAGAGGACCGCCAGGGCGAGGGCCTTCAGCCGCTCGTGCAGCTCGAGGGGGGTGCCCGCGTCGGCGGCCGCGCCCCACCCGTCGACGTGCTCGGTGATCGCCGCGGTGAAGAGGTCGCCGAGCTGCGTCAGGGCCTTCTGGGTGAAGTGCGGCTGCAGCAGCTGCCGGCCGCGCGCCCACTCGGCGTCGTCGGCCTCGAACCACGAGGCGTGGTGGGGCGAGCCCTGCACGCGCATGGTCTCGGTGACCATCGCCGAGCGGCCGTAGCGCTCGCGGTGCGCGACGTTCACCTGCGCGATCTGGTCGGGGTGGCCGAGCAGGACGATCTCCTTGAACGGCACCGGCAGGCGCACGACGTCGCCGTACCGGCGCTGCAGCTCGCGCGGGCCGAGCCACGGGTCGCGCGCGAGCCGCCCCAGGGCCCGGGCGGCCGCCGGGCCGTGCGGGCCGGGCGGCAGCGGCAGGCCCCTGCCCGTGGTGGCGGAGGACGGGTTAGCGATCGAGGACATGGGAGCTCCGGGGTCGGGGGAACGGGTCAGGCCACCGGGGCCGGCTCGGCGGGCGCGGGCGCGGGCGCCGGGGCGGCGCCGGCCTCGCGGCGGGCGCGCTCCTCGCGCAGCGCCGCGACCTCCGGCAGGTGCAGCGCGGCCCAGCTGATCCAGACCGAGCCGACGCAGGTCCACAGCGCGGCGATCCAGGTCACGAGCGCCGGGGCGGAGGACTGCACGGCCTGGTAGACGGGCCAGCTGACGCCGACGATGTAGCCGATCGTCACCGTGGGGACGAGGACGAGCAGCCAGAGGCGCTGCGCGCCGGCCAGGTGGCGCAGCGCGAGGAACGTCGCGACGCCGTAGACCGGCAGGAGCGTCGAGTTCTGGACGATCGTGTAGAGCGGGATGCCGAGGATCCGTGTCGGGTTGTCGCCGTAGTAGGCGATGACGTGCCAGTGGTGCCAGGCGAGCTCCATGAGGATCTCCGGCACCCCGACGAAGACGACGCAGACGAGGGCGATCCGGCGCAGCGGGGCCCCGGCGGCGAGCATGCGGTACGCGTAGTAGCTGCCGCAGGCGACGTAGGCGGCGAGCCCGACGAGGATGAACGACGGCATCTGCCGGCCCATCACCGTGTAGTCGAACCACGGGATGTTCGGGGCGTAGACGATCGAGCCGACGTGGTCGCCGAGCGGCTCGATGTTCGCCGCGATCACGCCCGCGACGAGGAGGATCGCGGGGACGCCCTCGCGGTCGCGCAGCCACGCCACGGCGGCCCAGACCACGGCGGCGGCGAAGCCCGCGTAGAGGCCGATCACCATCGCCCAGGCGAACGTCCGATCCGCGTCCAGCACGGGCGCGACGGGGATCTGGCCGTCGCCGGGGCGCTCGACGGGCACGCCGGAGGCGATCGGCAACGTGGACAGCAGGTCGGTCAGGAACATCGGGGGCACCTCGGAAAGTGGAAAGACTCTTGCTAGATGAGGCCCTGAGTGGGCCGCTGGTGGGCGGGACGGGACGACCGGCGCGCGGCCGGCGCGGTCGGGGCGGGGCGGACTCAGCGATCGATCGTCGGCGGGTCCTCCTCCAGGCGCGGGAAGTACGCGCTCGTGCCGTCGAAGGTCCACGGCCCCTGCTCGACGCACGGCGGGGCGCCCGGGCCGATCGCGGGCAGGTACAGGACGTTCCCGGTGTTCCGGCAGTCGTACGCCTTCAGCCCGCCCTTCGCGACGTCGCGCAGGCTGCCGGGCTTCGGGTACGGGTTGAGCCGGTTCGTCGGCAGGCGCTTGATCCAGCCGCCGACGATCTCGTTCCAGATCGTCGGCAGGCCGTTGCCGTAGTGGATGACGCGGCCCCCGTCGGCGACCATCGTGCCGTTCTGGATCTGGCCGACGTTCGCCAGCACGCCGTGGACGGAGTCGCGGTTGGCCTCCAGGAGCCGCAGCACGGGCGCGAGCTGCCGGACGGCGACGTCGACGACCGGGAGCCGCTCGCGCGCGGCATCCGCGATCGCGTCGAGCGCCGGGAGGCTGCGGCGCCCGGTCCGCAGGACGGGCGCGAGCTCGACGAAGAGACGCTCGAACGCCGGCGCGTCCCGCACGATCGTCCGCAGCGCCGCGGGCAGCGCCGGCGCCGCGGCGCGCAGGCCGCGCGCGGCGCGGGAGAGCTCGGGCGACAGCGCCGCGAGGTCGTCGCCGGTGGCCTCGAGCCGGCGCAGGAACGGCGGCAGGGCGTCGATCGTCGCGCCGAGCGCCCGGTCGCGGGAGCGGGTCGTCGCGAAGACCCGATCGGCGGCCGTCACCGCGGCGCGCAGGTCGCCCTGCCGCTCCCCGACGGCGGCCAGCACGTCGCCGCTGCCGGCCACGAGCCGCGCGAGCTGGTCCCGCTGACCGGCGAGCCGCCCGAGCACCGCACCGACGCCCTCGGCCGCCGGCCCGAGCGCGGCGCTCGCGCCGCTGAGCGACGTCTCCCGCCCGGCCAGGGCGGCCGCCGACCCGGCGAACAGGCGGCGCAGGTCGCGGCGGGTCGCCGGCGCGAACGTCTCCAGGACGTCGTCGAGGCGCTGGGCCGCCCGCACGCTGCCGGACGGCAGGCGACCGCCGTCGCGGATCAGCGGGGCGCGCGGCGCCCCCGGGGCGATCTCGACGAACGTCTCGCCGAGGAGCGTCTTCGTGCGGAGGATCGCGCGGGCGCCGCGGCGCAGGGGGGCGCGCTGCGCGTCGATCGCCATCTCGACCTCGGCGTGGCCGCCGACCCGTCGCACGCGCGTCACCCGGCCGATGTCGACGCCCGCCGAGCGGACGTCGGCCTCGGCGAAGAGGTTCGAGGCCTGCGGGAAGGTCGCGCTGATCCGGTACTCGCGCGGCTGCAGCGGCACGGATCCGCCGAAGCTGCGCCACACGCCGATGGCGAGCACGGCGCAGAGGAGCGCGAAGCCGATCGGCAGCAGGAGCCGGCGGAGGGTGGGGGTCTGCGTCTCCATCAGCCGGGACAGGCGTTCGGGCTGCCGAGCAGCAGCTGGAAGAGCGGGGCGAGGTCGACGAGCTGGGTCAGCTGGGTGCAGCTCACGGTGACCATCGCGCGGCCGATGCCGCCGTGCGCGTCGGCGGTGCTCATGAGCGAGTTCCAGTTGTGGACGAACCAGGAGCCCCAGAAGAGGAAGCCCTCGTCGTCGCCGGGCGGGTTGTAGGCGAGCTGGTTCAGCAGCCCGTTCGTCGTCTGCAGGGTGCCGCGCAGGTCGGGCGCGCTCGTGCGCAGCTGCGCGATCCCGGGCGCCGCGGCGGCGAGCACCGGCGTCAGGCGGCCCACGAGCGGCCGGACGTCGTCGCGCAGCGTCGTGGCGAGCGCCCCGGAGAACGACCCGAGCTCGCGCAGCGTCGCCGGCAGCCGCTCGACCGTCGGCTGCAGGTCGCGCAGCGTCGGGCGCAGCTCGCGGGCGAGCTCCCCGGTGCTGCCGAGCACGCGCTGCGCGCTGCCGAGCGTCGCCGGCAGCCGGTCGAGCGCCGCGCGCAGCGGCGCGTCCTCGGCGGCGACGGCGCGCAGGGTCTGGTCGCCGGCCCGCACGAGCGCGGCGAGGCGGTCGTCGCGCGACGCCGCGCGCGTCACCGTCGCGAGGTCGCCGACGAGCCGCGCGACGGCCGTCCGGCGGTCGGCCAGCGCCGCGGAGATCCGGCGCACCTGACCCGCGGTCGGCCCGAGGACCCGCAGGGCGCGGCGCACGTCGTCGCCGCGTCCCCGCGTCCCCTGGTCGAGGCTCGTGACGAGCGACGCGAGGAACTCGCGGGTGTCGGCGTCCAGCGCGCCGAGCAGCTCGTCCAGCGACGCCGGCGTGGCGGTGCGCGCCTGGTCGATCCGGCCACCCGGCGGCAGCGGGCCCGCCGAGCGGTGTCCGGGGTCCAGTTCGATCCGCATGTCGTCCAGCGGCGTCACCGGTCGCAGCGCCGCGGAGGCGTCGGCGTAGACGCGCGGCACCTCGCCGCGGTCGAGCTCGAGCGTCACGAGGGCGCGCCCGCGCTCCAGGCGCGCCTCGGTGATCGTGCCGACCTTCACGCCGGCGAGCTGGACCGGCTGCCCCAGGCCGGGGGCGACGCCGTCGGCGGCCACGAGCGAGGCGCGCACCTCGTAGACGTCGCGGAAGGGCACGGGCAGCCGCTGCTGGACGAGGACGTAGCCCGCGGCGACGACGCCCACGACGACGATCACCGCGATGACCAGCAGCGCCCGGAGGCTCGCGCGGGTCATCGGCCCCGCCGCCTCTCGAACGGGGACCGGTCCAGCAGCGCGCGGGCGGCGGCCCGCGTGGCGCGGCGCCCGGCCGCCGACGGCGTCGGCGCGCTCGTCCGGCGGAGGCCCTGGAGCCGCGCGCTCGAGCGCGCGTCGAGGTCCGGCAGGTCCTGGGTCGTGCACGCGACGTCCGGCCGGAACGGCGGCGAGACGCCGTAGCCGAGCCACGCGGGCGCGAGCGACCCGACGTCGTCCCGGGTGAGGGTCGACACGGTCCCGATGCCGGGCAGCACGCCCTCGAGCGCCTGCTCGCCCTCGGTCACCCCGAGCCGGATCGTCGTGCCGTTGCCGTCGAAGTTCGGCGAGGCGCCCGCGAGCGCCGCGCCCATGTGCATCGCGTCCTGCCAGACCGGCCGTCCGGTCGAGAGCTTCCCGTCGGGGACCTCCCGCTCGAGCGTGCCGAGGACGTTGCGGTCGACGCAGCGCATCGCGCTGCTCAGCAGCGGCAGCGAGCGGGTGAGCGCGGCGGCGAGCGGCGGCAGGTCCGTCGTCACCGGGCGCAGCGCGGCGAGCGTCGCCGGCAGCTCGCCCCGGCCCGTCGCGGCGCGCACCTGCTCGAGCGCGGCGGTCGTGCGGCGCAGCGGCTCCGGTGCCGCCCGCAGCGCCGGTCGCAGGGCGACCGCGAACCGGTCGACCGCGGGCAGCGTGCGATCGAGCTGCGCGAGGGTGGCGGGCGCGGCGCGCACGACGCCGAGCAGGCGCACGAGGCTCGCGGAGAGCCGGCGGTCGCGCTCGCCGAGCGTGCCCATCACCCGGCCGGTGCTCGCGACGAGCGAGCGCAGCGCGGCGGGATCGGCCGCGAGCTGCGTGGCGACCTCGGCGCTCCCGCCGATCGCGCCCGACAGGTCGCCCGGCCGGCGCCCGCGGACCGCCCGCTGGGCGACCGTCGCCTCGCGCAGCGCGCCGTCGAGCTCGCGGCTCGCCGCGCGCAGCGCGGCGGCCCCGGTCCGACCGCGCCCGCCCAGGGCGCGGGCCAGCTCGCCGGTCGTGCGCCGCAGGCCGCCGCGGACGGACGTCGTCAGCACGTCGAGGACCTGGTCCAGCTGCACGGCGACGCTCGTGCGCGAGCGCGGGATCGTCGCCCCGGCCCGGATCTGCGGCGCGCCCGGCGATCCCGGGTCGATCCGGATCGCGGCGTTGCCCTCGAAGAACAGCCGCGGCGCGACGTGGATCCGGGCGTCGGCGCCGATCCGGGTGCCGGGCCGGATCGCCAGGCGCAGCCGCGCGGTGTCGCCGGGACCGGCCTCGATCGCGTCGAGCCGCCCGACGTCGAGCCCCGCGATCCGGACCGCCGCGCCGGGCCGCAGCTGGTTGGCGGTCGTCACGATCGCGTCCACCTCGTAGTCGCGGCTCAGCGGACCGGTGCGGCCGAAGGCGACGAGCGCCACGAGGGCGACGGCGCCGAGCGCGAGCAGCGCGGCGACGAGGCGACGGCGTCGGGCGGCCGCGGCGCGGCGCGCGGGGCTCGGGGCGCTCACGGGGTGCCTCCGCCGTCGTCGTGGAGCCCGGCGCGCTCGGCGAGCCGGCGGACCGCCGGCTGCTGGCGGGTCTCGCGCGTGCGCGCGGACTGGCGCCCAGGCGGGCTGCCGAGGACCTGCCGCCCCGCGTAGGGCTCGTTGCCCGACTCGCACTCGTCCGTGCCCTGGTTCGGCAGGAGGTTGATCGCGGCGTCCTTCGACGGGCGCGGGTTCTGCAGCAGCTCGTTGTCGGCCCCGAGGTGCGTGACGCCGATGTTCGCCAGCGCCGGTCCCTGCCCGGTGCCGAGCGAGCCGAAGGTCGACGCGAAGTTCGTCGCCCAGAGCCCGATGACGTTGCACTGCAGCTGCGCGGGCAGCAGCGTCTCGAGCGTCCCGTTGGCGGCCTGCAGCGCGCCGCCGGCGTGCTGGAGCGCCCCGCGGACCCCGTCGGTGGCCCCGAGCCGCCGGACGCTCGCGAACGTCCGGCCCAGGACGGGGGCGAACGCCCGCAGGTCGCGCAGGGGGCGCACCCCGCGGGCGAGGGTGCGGTCGATCGCCGGCACCGCGGCGGGCAGCAGGCCGACGGCGGGGGTCAACGCGGCGGAGAGCGCGTCGAGGTCCTCCAGCGCCGGCTGCAGGCGCGTGAAGGCGCGGGTGACCGACGCCTCCGCCGGGGGCAGCGCCACGAGGGTCGCCGCCAGCGCCCTCCCGTGGCGCGCGAGCACGTCGAAGGTCGCGGCGGCGCCGTCGGTGGCGGAGGCGAGCTCGCCGGCGACGGGCGCGAGCGCGCGCGTCGCGTCGTCCAGGGCGACGAGCAGCGGCCCCAGGCGGGTGCCGGGTGCGGCGAGGGTCCGGCTCACGCGCCCGAGGTCGCCGAGCAGCGGTGGCAGTGCCCCGAGGGCCTGCCCCAGTGCGGGCCCGCGCCCGGCGAGCCCGACCCCGAGCGTGCCGAGCGTCGCCTGCAGCCGCCGCCCCGCCGACCGGTCGAAGACGTCGAGGAGGTCGGTCAGCTCGACCGTCGAGCTCGCGTTGCGCAGCGGCAGCGACGCGCCCGAGGGCAGCTCGCGACCCGCCCGGCCCGGCACGAGGTCGAGGTAGTTCGTCCCGAGGATCGAGGCCGGGCGCACGCGCACCGCGGTGTCGGCGCGCAGCGGTCCGGCGTCCGTGGCGAGCGCGAGCGTCAGCCGCGCGTGCGTGCCCCGGCTCCCGGGGACGGCCTCGACGCGGTCGATCCGGCCGGCGCGGACGCCGGCGATCCGCACGTCGTTGTTGCGCACGAGCCGCAGCGCGTCGGGCACCTCGACGGTGATCCGGTACGTGCCCTGGAACGGCAGCCCGCTGTTGGCGCGGTAGGAGACGAGGACGATCGCGAGCGCGGCGAGCACGCCCGCGAGGCCGAGCGCGAGCAGCCGCCACCGCGGATCGAGCCGGCGACGCGGCGCGCGATTCATCGCCCGAGCTCCCGCATCCGGCGCCGCAGGGTCGTGGCGGTGCGGTCGGCGTCCGGGGCCGGCGTCGCGTCCGGCGACGGGATCCGCGTCCGCGCGCCGACCCGCCCCGTCGCCTCCTGCGCCCCGCGCGACGGGACGTTCACCGGCACCGTGCCCTGGCCCGGCGCGGCGTACGCGTGGCTGCAGCCCGGCGTCGATCGCGAGACGATGCACTGCGGGTAGACGCCCGCGAAGATCGAGACGATGTGGGAGACGTCGTCGCGCAGGGCCGTGACCGTCGCGAGCGAGTAGAGCAGGCGCAGCGTCTCCTCGATCCCGCCGCGATCGCGGGTGTCGATGAGCAGCCGGCGCGCGCGGTCGATCGTGGGCGCGAGCCGCGCCGCGGCGCCGCGGAGGTCGTCGAAGACGGGCTGGATCGCGACGAGCGCCGGGCCGCCCCGCCGGGCGGCGGCGCGCAGCTCGCGCAGCGCGGGCGTGCCGGCGTGCGCGAACGCGGGCAGGGTCGTCGTGATCCGGCGCAGCGCCGGGGCGCTCGTGCGCAGGTCCCGCACGAGCGGCCTCAGGCGGCGCGCGGTCCGGTCCAGCGCGGTCAGGCCGTCGTCCGTCGCCCGCAGGGTCGCCGGCAGCCGGCGCACCGCGGTCCCCAGCTCCGCGCGCCGCGCGGCGGTCACCGTGGCCGCGGCGGCGCCGCGGTCGACGAACCGCCGGACCGCGGCGTCGTCCTGCGCGAGGCGCGCCATGACGGTCGAGAGCTGCGTCGTGGCCGCGCCGAGGCGCCGGCGCTGCCGGTCGACGATCGCCAGCGCGCCGTTGGCGTCCGCCAGCGCGGGGTTGGCCCGGCGCAGGAGCGCGTCGAGGTCCTCGCCGCGGCCGGCGGTGGCGACGCCGAGGGTGGTGAGGAGCGCGCCGATCCGGTCCGCGGTGGGGACGGCGAAGAGGTCGACGACGTCCTGCAGCGCCACGGGGACCTGCGTCCGCGACACGGGCACCGTCGGCGGACGGCCGTCGCGGCCGGTCAGCGGCGCGCCCGTCCGCCCCGGCGCGCAGTCGACGAAGCTCTCGCTGATGAACCCCTCCGGCAGGATCCGGCAGCGGGCGTCGCGGCGCAGCGGCCCGTAGCGGGCCTCCATCCGGAAGCTCATCCGGGCCTTTCGGTCCGGCGTCACGTGGACCGCCGTCACCGTGCCGGCCCGCACGCCGCCGACCTTCAGGAGCTGGCCGGGGACCATGCCCTTCGCGGTGTCGAAGATCGCGTCGAAGCGGACGTCGCCGGGTCGGTCGGACCCGCCCCGGACGGCGATCGCGACGAGCGCCGCCAGCACGGCCAGCACCGCGAGGACGATCGGCGGGCGGCGGCTCACGGCTCGTTCACCGACGCCGGCATGCTGTCGGCGGGGTCGCAGATCGACGGGTCCGGGACCCACGGGCTCGACCCGTCGCGCGCCGGGGGCGCGGTGCTGCCGGGACAGCGCGCGTCGAGGTGCGTGCGGGTCCGGAAGATCCCGAGGATGCTCGCCTGGGTCAGGGTTGGCAGCAGCGGCGAGAGCGCCCCGCCCAGCAGCGTCTGCGGGCTCTGCACGAACTCGAGCCGCGCGTAGTGACCGAGCTCGTTGTAGTTGCCGACCGCGACGCCGGCGAGCCCGTTGAGGACGCCGAGGATGAAGTCCGGCCCGTAGTAGCGCAGGCCCTTGAGCACCGGCAGGCCGCGGTCCAGCGCGGCGCCCGTGTCGGTCAGCGCGCCCTCGAGCGGTCCGCGCAGGGCGGGGAGCGCCACGAGCGTGCGGCGCAGCCGCGGGAGCTCGCCGCGCAGCTGCCCGACCACCGGCGTGGCCCGGTCGAGCACCGGCGGGATCGCCGTCGCCACGTCGCGCAGCGGGCGGGCCGCGGCGGGCACCTCGCGCAGCGCCGGTCGCAGGCGCGCGCTCGTGCGCGACACGCCGGCGAGGGTCCCGCCGGCCTGCGCGAGCACCGCGGGGGCCCCGTCGAGGATCCCGGCGAGCTCGGCGCGCCGCTCGGCGACCGCGCCGAGGGCTCGCGCGGTGCCGGTGACGGCGGAGCGCAGGTCGGGGCGGCGCTGCGCGATCGCCGTCGCCGCCGTGGCCCCGCGCGCGATCAGCCGCTCGAGGTCCTCGCCGTCGGCCTCGAGCTCCCCGAAGAGCCGCGTCGTCTCGGCGAGCGCCGGGTCCAGCCGCGCGAGCATGCGGTTGAAGGACCGCGCACCGGAGCCGGCGTAGACGTCCGCGGCGCGGCGCACGAACTCGCGCACGTCGGCCCGCGCCGGGGCGTCGACGGCGTTCAGGACCTCGTCGAGGTCGACGACGCCGCGGGTCGCGCTCACCGGCAGGACGGCGCCGTCGGGCAGCTCCGGGGCGCTCCGGGATCCAGGGCTCAGCTCGACGAAGCGGCTCGTGACGCCGGCCTGCCCGACGGTGCGGATCTCCGCGCGCGTGCCCGCGTGCAGCGGCGCGAGGGCGTCGTCGCCGATCCGCAGCGTCGCCTCGGCGGTCCCGTCGTCGGCGAGGCGCAGGTCCGTGACGGTCCCGACCCGCCGGCCGGCCACCTGGACGACGGCCTGCTCGACGAGCTGGCTGGCGTTCGCGAACCGCGCGCGCAGCTCGTACCCGCCCCCGCGCGGCCAGGCGGCGAGCGCGAGGGCGGCGACGGCGAGGACCGCGAGCAGCGCGACGAGCGCCGAGCGCGTCTGCGCGCGGCGCGCCCGGCGACCGGGACGGCTGGCTCCGGCGACGCGGCTCATCCGCCGATCGGGAGTCGGGGGATGGGCGGGCCCAGCACGACCTGGGAGACGAGGCGTGGCAGCAGCACCGTCATCCGCCGATCGGGAGTCGGGGGATGGGCGGGCCCAGCACGACCTGGGAGACGAGGCGTGGCAGCAGCACCGTCATCCGCCGATCGGGAGTCGGGGGATGGGCGGGCCC
>NZ_JAXAVX010000040.1:0-223 GCF_033949425.1 Patulibacter brassicae
GAAGTTCCAGTCGCCGCAGGACTACCTGTTCTCCGGCATCAAGACGATCGCGATGGCGACGTTCGTGGTGCTCGTGGGCTGCTACTACGGCTACCGGGTGCGGGGCGGCCCCGTCGAGGTCGGCACCGCGACCGCGCGGGCGATGATCGTGAACCTCATCGGGATCCACGTCATCGGCATCATCGGCTCGCAGCTGTTCTGGGGCGGCGTCCCGCGACTCCCG
>NZ_JAXAVX010000041.1:0-222 GCF_033949425.1 Patulibacter brassicae
CGGGGTGTCGGTGTCGGGCTACTACGCCCGCAAGAGCCGGGCGCCGTCCGCTCGCCAGCAGGAGGATGAGCGGTTGCTGGACCTGATCCGGCAGATGCACGCCGAGAACTATGAGCCAGGCCGGTTTTCGTGGAGGCCTCGTTTCCAGGTTTCGCCTGGGAGAGGATGCATCGAAGATGGCCCGACCGAAGAAGTACCCGACCGAGTTGCGTGAGCGTGCGG